>JAYPRP010000081.1:0-9710 GCA_038132575.1 Rhodospirillaceae bacterium | reverse complement strand
GACGGTCTTCGCTTCGCCATTCGCGAAGGTGGCCGCACCGTCGGCGCCGGCGTCGTCACCTCTATCATCGAATAGGCATGCAATGGATCGGCGGTTTCCTCGGGAGCCGCCGATCAATTTGACGGGACACCGAAATGGACAGTCAACATATACGGATCCGGCTCAAGGCCTTTGATCACCGGGTGCTCGACCAGTCGGCGAACGAGATCGTGGGTACGGCCAAGCGGACCGGTGCAGAGGTTCGGGGTCCCATCCCGCTGCCGACACGGATTGAGAAGTTCACGGTTCTTCGTTCGCCGCACGTCAACAAGAAGTCGCGCGAGCAGTTCGAGATCCGCACCCACAAACGTCTGCTCGACATTATCGATCCGACACCGCAGACGGTCGACGCGCTCATGAAGCTCGACCTGGCGGCGGGTGTCGACGTGGAAATCAAGCTTTAAGGGGCCGAGATGCGTACCGGCGTCATTGCACAAAAGCTGGGGATGACCCGCATCTTCGATGATGTGGGCAATCATGTCCCGGTTACAGTTCTGAAGGTCGACGGCTGCGACGTCGTCGATCAGCGCACAACCGAACGCGACGGCTACACGGCCCTTCAGGTCGGCACTGGTGCGGCGAAGACCAAGCGGGTCAGCAAGGCTATGCGCGGACACTTCGCCAAGGCGAAGGTCGAGCCGCGTCGCAAGCTGGTCGAATTCCGCGTTGCCGACGACGCAATGCTCGACGTCGGCGCGCGTATCAGCGTGGACCACTTCGTGTCGGGCCAGTTCGTAGACGTGACTGGCACCTCGATCGGTAAGGGTTTCGCCGGCGCGATGAAGCGACACAATTTCGGCGGCCTGCGCGCCACCCACGGTGTTTCGATCTCCCATCGTAGCCACGGTTCGACGGGCCAGTGTCAGGACCCCGGCAAGGTGTTCAAGGGCAAGAAGATGGCCGGCCACATGGGCGCTAGCCGGGTGACCACGCAGAACCTGCGGGTCGTGACCACCGATGCCGAGGAGGGTCTCCTGCTGGTCGAGGGTGCGGTCCCGGGCTCGAAGGGTGGCTATGTCCTGGTGCGCGATGCCGTGAAGAAGACGCTTCCGGAGGATGCGCCGTATCCGACGGTTGCCGGTGACGCCCCGGCGGACGAGCCGAAGGAAGAGGTCGTCGAGGAAGCCGCGGCCGACGACGTGCCTGCTGACGCGGCAGACGCCAGCACGGACGACAATTCGGATTCGAAGGACTGACCGTCATGAAACTCAAGGTCGTCAATCTCGAGAACAAGGCCGCCGGCGAGATCGATCTCGACGACGGCGTGTTCGGTGCGCCGGTCCGCAAGGACTTGCTTGCGCGCGCCGTGAATTACCAACTTGCCAAGCGTCGCCAGGGCACGCACAAGACGAAGACCCGTGGCGAGATCAATGGCAGCACCGCGCGCCCGTGGCGCCAGAAGGGCACTGGCCGCGCGCGTGCCGGCGACCGCAAGGCTGGTCACTGGCGTGGCGGTCAGACAACGTTCGGCCCGATGCCGCGCGACTATTCGATGGATCTCCCCAAGAAGGTTCGCAAGCTGGCGCTCAAGACAGCGCTGTCGTCCAAGCAGGCCGAGGGCAAGTTGATCGTTCTGGATGCGGTCAGCGCATCCGAGCCGAAGACGAAGGCCGTCGCGGCCCAGCTCAAGGCACTAGGTCTTTCGTCGGCGCTGATCGTCGACGGTACGGAGATCGATCGCAATTTCCAGATCGCCGCCCGCAACATTCCGGGCGTGGACCTGCTCCCGCAGCAGGGCGCGAACGTTTACGACATCCTGCGCCGCGACACGCTGGTGTTGACGCGCCAGGCCGTCGAGCAGCTTCAGGAGCGCCTCCGATGAGCTCGAACAGCAAGCCCCGCGGCCGCATCCAGGTTTCGACCGAGCGGATGTACGAGCTGGTCCGCTCTCCGGTGATCACCGAGAAGGCGACCATGGTCTCCGAGCACAACCAGGTCGTATTCCGGGTGCCGGTCGACGCGACCAAGCCCGAGATTCGCGCTGCCGTCGAAGGCCTATTCAACGTCAAGGTCACCGCGGTGAACACGATCCTGCAGAAGGGCAAGACGAAGCGCTGGCGTGGCCAGCCGGGTCGTCGCAACGATGTCAAGAAGGCCGTCGTGAGCCTCGCCGAAGGCGAGTCCATCGACATCACGACCGGCGTCTAGAGGGTTCGAAATGGCACTGAAACAGTTCAAATCGATCACCCCCGGCCAGCGTGGACTCGTCCTCGTCGACCGTTCGGAGCTCTGGAAGGGCGGCCCAGAGAAGTCCCTCTCCGAGGGGCTGACCAAGAAGGGTGGCCGCAACAACACCGGCCGGATCACCGCGCGTCGTCGCGGTGGCGGACACAAGCGCCTCTACCGGCATGTGGACTTTAAGCGTCGCAAGTTCGACGTGCCCGCGACTGTTGAGCGCATCGAATATGACCCGAACCGCACGGCATTCATCGCGCTGATCGCCTATGAAGACGGCGAGAAGAGCTACATTCTCGCGCCGCAGCGCCTGAATGTCGGCGATACGGTGATTGCGGCGCAGCGCGCTGACGTGAAGCCGGGCAACGCGATGCCGATCCGCTCGATCCCGATCGGCACGATCGTCCACAACGTCGAGCTCAAGGCCGGCGCCGGCGGCAAGCTGGCCCGCGCGGCGGGAACCTATGTGCAGCTGGTCGGTCGCGACCGCGGCTACGGGCTTCTCAAGCTTGCGTCGGGCGAGGTCCGCATGGTTCGTCAGGAGTGCATGGCCACCATCGGTGCAGTGTCCAATCCTGACCAGAGCAACATCAAGCTGGGTAAGGCGGGGCGCAAGCGCTGGCTGGGCAAGCGCCCGTCCGTGCGCGGCGTCGCGATGAACCCGATCGATCATCCGCATGGCGGTGGCGAAGGGCGGACGTCCGGCGGCCGTCATCCGGTCACCCCGTGGGGCAAGCCGACAAAGGGCAAGCGGACCCGGTCCAACAAGAAGACCGATTCGCTCATCCTGCGCCGGCGCGCGAAGTAGAGGAGAACGGCAGTGGCACGTTCTGTTTGGAAAGGTCCGTTCGTCGATAGCTACCTTCTGAAGAAGGCTGAAGTGGCGCGGGAATCGGGGCGCAACGACGTGATCAAGACCTGGTCGCGCCGTTCGACGATCCTGCCCCAGTTCGTCGGGCTGACATTCGGTGTTTACAACGGCCAGAAGTTCATCCCGGTCCTGGTGACCGAGAACATGGTGGGCCAGAAGTTCGGCGAGTTCTCGCCGACGCGGACCTACTTCGGTCACGCGGCCGATCGCAAGTCGAGGCGGGGATAGTCATGGGCAAGAAAGCCACACCGCGCAGCCTCGGTGATAACGAGGCCCGGGCCGTTGTGAAGAATCTTCGCGTCAGCCCGCAGAAGCTGAACCTGGTTGCCGACCAGATTCGCGGCAAGCCGGTGCAGCGCGCACTCATGGACCTCGAATTCTCGCGGCGCCGGATCGCGCAGTCGGTCAAGGCCGGCCTCGAGAGCGCGATCGCGAACGCCGAAAACAATCATCAGCTCGACGTCGATCGTCTGGTCGTCGCCGAGGCAACGGTCGGCAAGGGCCTGGTGATGAAGCGCTGGCGCGCACGTGCGCGTGGCCGGGTTGCGCGCATCCACAAGCCGTTCAGCCAGATCACGCTCGTCGTCCGCGAGCAGGGAGAGGCATAAGCATGGGGCAGAAAATCAACCCGATCGGGCTTCGTCTCGGTATCAACCGCACCTGGGATTCCCGGTGGTTCGCCGACGGCCAGGCCTATGGCGATCTCCTCCTGGAGGATCTCGAGCTGCGGCGCGTCCTTGAGGAGCGTCTCGCGGGTGCCGGCGTCAGCCGGATCATCATCGAGCGTCCGGCCAAGAAGGCTCGCATCACCATCCACTCGGCGCGTCCGGGCGTGGTGATAGGCAAGAAGGGTGCCGACATCGAGAAGCTGCGCGCAGACGTGGCGCGGATGACCGGTTCGGAGGTCAGCCTGAACATCGTCGAGGTGCGCAAGCCCGAGATCGATGCCGCACTGGTGGCCGAGAATATCGCCCAGCAGCTCGAGCGCCGTGTCGGCTTCCGCCGCGCCATGAAGCGCGCGGTGCAGAACGCGATGCGGCTCGGTGCTCAGGGCGTCCGCGTCATGTGCGGTGGCCGTCTCGGCGGAGCGGAGATCGCCCGGACAGAGCAGTACCACGAGGGCAGTGTGCCCCTGCACACGCTGCGCGCCGATGTGCAGTACGGCACGGCCACGGCCCAGACCACCTATGGCGCCTGCGGCGTGAAGGTCTGGGTCTACCGCGGCGACATCATGGAACACGACCCGATGGCGCAGGATCGTCGGATCGAGGAACAGCAGTCGGGTGGGATGCCGGCTCGGTAGCCGCCCGGAGGTTTAGAGATGCTCAGTCCAAAACGAACAAAGTACCGCAAGCAGCACAAGGGACGCGTCCGTGGCGTCGCCCAGTCGGGCACGTCGCTGAACTTCGGTTCCTACGGGCTCAAGGCCGTGACGCCGGGCCGCGTGACCGCGCGCCAGATCGAGGCGGCGCGGCGTGCGATGACCCGTCACATGCGCCGTGCAGGCCGTGTCTGGATCCGGGTGTTCCCGGATGTGCCGGTCAGCCAGAAGCCCGCGGAAGTCCGAATGGGTAAGGGCAAGGGCACGCCGGAATACTGGATGGCTCGCGTCAAGCCCGGCCGTGTGATGTTCGAAATCGACGGTGTGCCGGATGCGGTTGCCCGCGAGGCGTTCGAGCTCGCGTCGGCCAAGCTTCCGCTGCAGACGCGCATCGTGTCGCGCGAGTTGGGGTAAGGGACATGAAGGCGGCAGACGTTCGGGCGAAAACCGATGACGAGTTGCGCGACCAGTTGCGCGACCTGAAGAAAGAGGCGTTCAACCTGCGGTTCCAGCAGGCGAGCGGCCAGTTGGAAAACACGGCACGGGTGCGCGATGTGCGACGGGATATCGCGCGCGTGCAGACGGTGCTCAACGAGCGCCGCCAGGCGCAATAACGGGCTTACAGGAGTCAGCAGGATGCCGCGACGCGTTCTTACCGGCACGGTGGTTAGCAACAAGATGGACAAGTCGGTCACGGTTCGCGTGGACCGGCGTGTTCGCCACCCGATCTATAAGAAGTTCATGACCCAGTCGAAGAAGATTGCGGCGCATGACGCAGATAACAGCCTCGAGATCGGCGATGTGGTTCGCATCCGCGAATGCCGTCCGATCTCGAAGTCGAAACGTTTTGAAGTGATTGAGAAGGTTGGCGCCTGAGGCGATTTTGCCGGCGGCGTTACTGAGGACATAAGACTATGATTCAGATGCAGACCAACCTGGAAGTCGCTGACAACAGCGGCGCGCGCCGGGTGCAGTGCATCAAGGTGCTGGGCGGCTCGAAGCGCATGACCGCCGGTGTGGGCGATGTGATCGTGGTGTCCGTGAAGGAAGCCATTCCGCGCGGACGCGTGAAGAAGGGCGAAATTCATCGTGCCGTTATCGTCCGCACGAAGAAGGACATCAGCCGCTCCGACGGCAGCACGATCCGCTTCGACAGCAACGCTGCGGTGCTCATCAACCCGCAGGGCGAGCCCATCGGGACCCGTATCTTCGGGCCGGTGACACGCGAGCTGCGCGCCCGGCGGTATATGAAAATCATCTCGCTGGCGCCGGAGGTGCTGTGATGGCGACGAACGCGAAGATAAAGATGCGGATCAAGCGCGGCGACCAGGTCGTTGTGCTGACAGGCCGCGAGAAGGGCAAGACCGGCGAAGTGCTGCGCGTTGACCGCGAGCGCAACCGGGTCCTGGTGCAGGGCGTAAACATGATGAAGCGTCATCAGCGCGCGACCCAGACGTCGCCCGGCGGCATCAACGAATTCGAGGCGACGCTGCATGCGTCGAACGTCGCGCTCATCGACCCCGATACCAAGAAGCCGACGCGCGTCGGTTACAAGACTCTCGACGACGGCCGCAAGGTACGCTTTGCCAAGCGGTCCGGCGAGATCATTGACCAATAGGTGTGACATGACTGCACGATTGGCCGAGCATTACGAGACTGTCGTCAAACCGAAGCTGAAAGAGCAGTTCGGATATCCGAACGACCTGGCAGTGCCGCGGTTGGACAAGATTGTTCTCAACATGGGACTTGGCGAAGCCACGCAGGATTCGAAGAAAATCGAATCCGCAACGACCGAGATGGGACTGATCGCCGGCCAGAAGGCGCAGATCACCACAGCCAAGCAATCGATTGCGAACTTCAAGCTTCGTGAGGGTGTTGCCATCGGCTGCAAGGTGACCCTGCGGCGCGACCGGATGTTCGAGTTCCTCGACCGCCTCGTGACGATTGCCTTGCCACGCGTCCGCGATTTTCGCGGCCTGCGCCCGACAAGTTTCGACGGGCGCGGCAACTATGCGATGGGACTGCGCGAGCAGATCGTCTTCCCAGAAATCAGTTATGACGAGGTCGATGAGATTCGCGGCCTCGATGTGATCATTTGCACGACAGCGGACACGGACAACGAAGCGCGCGAACTTCTGCGCGGCTTCGAGATGCCGTTCCGCGAGTAGACGTCGGTCAGGAGAACCAACGATATGGCAAAGAAGAGTGCGATCGAGAAGAACAAGCGGCGGCGCAAGCTGGTTGACCAGTATGCGGCCAAGCGCGAGGAGCTGAAGGCCATCGCGCGCGATTCTTCGCGTCAGCCCGAGGAGCGGTTCGCCGCGCGCATGAAGCTCGCGAAGCTGCCGCGCAACTCCTCGAAGATTCGGGTCCGTAACCGGTGCGAGCTGACGGGCCGTCCGCGGGCGTATTACCGCAAGTTCCGGATGTCGCGCATCGCACTGCGCGAACTGGGTTCCACGGGCCGGATTCCCGGTCTCGTGAAGTCGAGCTGGTAGGAGGGCGCACGTATGTCGATGTCTGATCCGCTCGGCGATATGCTCACGCGAATCCGCAACGGTCAGCGCGCGGGCCTTGGTTCCGTAACGTCGCCGGCGTCGCGCATGCGCGAACGTGTGCTCGATGTCCTGCAGGCCGAGGGTTTTATCCGCGGTTACAGCGTTGCCGAGCTGCGTCAGGGAATTTCGGAAATCACCATCGAGCTCAAGTATCAGGAAGGCACGCCGGTCATCCGTGAGATTCAGCGCGTGTCGCGCCCGGGACGTCGCGTCTATTCGAAGATTCGCGACCTGCGCCAGGTTTATGGCGGCCTCGGCATCGCGATCCTGTCGACGCCCAAGGGTGTCCTGTCCGACAACGTCGCCCGCGCGGAGAATGTTGGCGGCGAGGTGCTGTGCCACGTCTTCTAGGCGTTGGTGCAATTTAGGGAGACATGTGAAATGTCGCGAGTTGGAAGCAGCCCGGTCACCGTTCCTGATGGTACGGACATCCAGATCAACGGCCAGCTGGTATCGGCCAAAGGCAAGCTGGGTGAACTGTCGGTCGAACTGCCGAACGACGTAGAGATCACGCAGGACAATGGCGAGCTCGTGGTCAAGCCGCGCTCGACCAGCAAGCGTGCGCGCATGGCGTGGGGCACGTCGCGCGCGATGGTGAACAATCTCGTCACGGGCGTGTCGGAAGGGTTCTCCAAGAAGCTCGAGATTACCGGTGTCGGTTATCGCGCGGCGGTGCAGGGCAAGAACCTGAACCTGCAGCTTGGCTTCAGCCACGATGTGAACTTCCCGATCCCCGAGGGGATTTCGATCGACTGCGAGGGTCAGACCACCGTCGTCGTCTCCGGCATGGACAAGCAGGCGGTCGGGCAGGTTGCCGCGGAGATTCGCAGTTACCGCAAGCCGGAACCCTACAAGGGCAAAGGTATCAAGTACGAGGGTGAGTACATCATCCGCAAGGAAGGTAAAAAGAAATGACGTCGAGCCTACGCAATCTGGCGATCCGGCGGCGCAATCGCGTCCGCTCGAAGCTGCGCCGTGTCGCGAAGACCGGCCGGCCGCGGCTCAGCGTCTTCCGGTCCGGTCGGCACATCTATGCGCAAGTCATCGACGACAATGCGGGCACCACGCTCGCGTCCGCGTCGTCCCAGGACAAGGAATTCAAGTCCGGCAAGGGCTGGAACGTCGAGGGCGCGACCGAGGTCGGGAAGCTCATCGCCGAGCGGGCCAAGGCCGCCGGCGTGTCGGACGTCGTGTTCGACCGGGGCAGCTATCTTTTTCATGGCCGGGTGAAAGCCCTCGCCGAAGCCGCCCGTGGCGGCGGACTCAACTTCTAGGGGTCGTCAGGAATGGCACAGGCACCACAACGCAATCGCCGCGAGGGCGGACGTCGCGAGGAACGCGAAGACAACGAGTTCGTCGAGCGCCTCGTCAGCATCAACCGCGTCGCGAAGGTCGTTAAGGGCGGACGCCGCTTCGGCTTTGCCGCGATCGTCGTCGTCGGCGATCAGCGTGGCCGTGTCGGGCATGGTTCCGGCAAGGCGCGCGAGGTTCCCGAGGCGATCCGCAAGGCGACCGATCAGGCCAAGCGTTCCATGGTCCGCGTTCCGCTGCGCGAAGGCCGGACGCTGCACCACGATGTCCACGGTCATTTCGGTGCCGGACGCGTCGTTCTGCGCGCGGCACCCGCTGGTACCGGCATCATCGCCGGCGGCCCGCTCCGTGCCGTGTTCGAATGCCTTGGTGTCCAGGACGTCGTTGCGAAGTCCATCGGCACCTCGAACCCGCACAACATGATCAAGGCCGCCTTCGAGGCGCTGGAGAACATGATGTCGCCGCGCGCCGTGGCCGCGCGCCGCGGGCTCAAGGTCGCGGACATCATCGGGCGTCGCGGCGTCCAGGATTCGGTCGGCGGCGGCGAAGAGTCCGAGGCCGCAGAGGTGGAGGCTCAGAATGGCTGAGACAAAGAAGACCCTGCGCGTAACCCAGCACGGCAGCCCCATCGGGCGCCGGGCGGACCAGCGGCAGACGCTCATCGGCCTCGGGCTGAACAAGCGGCTCCGCACGCGTGAACTGGAAGACACCCCCGCCGTGCGCGGCATGATCGAGAAGGTCAAGCATCTCGTTCGCGTCGAAGACGCCGGCTGACGGAAAAAAGATCATGAATATCAACGAACTGTCAGACAATCGGGGTGCCCGCCGCGCGCGCAAGCGTGTCGGTCGCGGACCGGGATCCGGCCTGGGCAAGACTGCCGGCCGCGGCATGAAGGGTCAGAAGTCCCGGTCGGGCGTCGCCATCAAGGGGTTTGAGGGCGGCCAGATGCCGCTGTATCGCCGCCTGCCGAAGCGCGGCTTCACCCAGCCCAATCGCGCGCGCTTGGTGGAGCTCACCTTGGGTCGCCTGCAGGCTGCGATCGATGCCAAGAAGCTCGATGCGGCTGCTGCAATCACCGAGGATGCGCTGGTTGAAGCCGGCGTCGTGCGTCGCAAGCGCGATGGTGTGCGTCTCCTGGGCAGCGGCGAATTGACGGCGAAGGTCGATCTCGATGTAACGAGCGCGACCCGCGGCGCGGTCGCGGCAGTCGAGAAGGCCGGAGGATCGGTCAAGGTGTCGGTCGAGCCTAAAGAAAAGAAACCGCGTGCGGTCAAGACTGTGCCCGCGTCCGCCGGCACGGCGGGCGAGTCGGCATCAGGTGACGACGACGCGTAAACGGAACGTGTTTTGATCCTGACGGGTTCTAGCCCATTTGGGTCGTAACGGAATGTTGCGGACGGAAAGATAGATGGCGAGTACAGCCGAGCAGATCGC
>JAYPRP010000080.1:3497-9735 GCA_038132575.1 Rhodospirillaceae bacterium | reverse complement strand
GAGCTGGACCAGTCCTCGCGCATGGCCGGCGCGTCGTGGCTCACGACGCTGCGGCGAATCACGATCCCGCTTCTAAAGCCGGGAATCTTTGCCGGGTGGATTCTGCTTTTCATCATCTTCCTGCGTGAATTGTCGATCTCGATCATTCTCTTCACCACGGGAACTGAGACGCTTTCGGTCGGCGTCTACTACCTGACCAACTTCGAAAACGAGCCGCTGACAGCGGCCCTGTCGATGGCGCAGACGGTGTTGTTGCTGATCGCGATCTACATCTTCCGGCGTGTCGCCGGGCGCGAAGCGCTGACGGCCTAGGAGCGGGACATGGCAACGGAAAACAAGGACGCCTATCTCGAGGTCGACAACCTCGTTAAGTACTTTGGCGACGACAAGGCGGTGGACGGCATTTCCTTCGGCATTCCGAAGGGCGCGTTCCTGACCCTGCTGGGGCCGTCGGGTTGCGGCAAGACCACGACGCTGATGAGCATCGCGGGCCTGCACACCATTGATGGTGGCCGCATCCGGGTCGGCGACGCGATCTTCACCTCGCCGCGCGAGGGGCTTTTCCTGCCGCCCGAGAAGCGCGATATCGGCATGGTGTTCCAGAGTTATGCGATCTGGCCGCACATGACGGTGGCGCAGAACGTGGCCTATCCGCTCGAGATTCGCGATTGGGCGCGCTCGGACATCGACGACCGGGTGGCCGAAGTGCTCAAGCTGGTCGGGCTTACCGACTGGGCCGATAGCCTGGCGACCAACCTTTCGGGCGGCCAGCAGCAGCGCGCGTCGCTTGCAAGGGCGATCGTCTCGAACCCCAGCCTGCTGCTGTTCGACGAGCCGCTGTCGAACCTCGACCTCAAGCTCCGTGAGCATATGCGTGTCGAGCTCAAGCGAATCCAGAACGAGGTCGGAATCACCTCCATCTACGTGACCCATGACCAGTCCGAAGCGCTGGTGATGAGTGACGAGATCATCGTGATGAGCAAGGGCAAGATCGAGCAGCGCGGCGGTCCGGTCGAGATCTATTCGCGACCGGTCAACGAGTATGTGTCGAACTTCATCGGCGTCGCGAACCTCATGAAGGCCAAGGTCGTCGAGGTCAGCGAGCCGGGTCTCGGCAAGGTCGAGGTGTCCCAGGACGGGCAGGCGGTGCAGCTGCCCTGCCGGCTGGGTCCCGGGATCGACACCGGGCAGGACGCGGTCCTGTCGGTGCGGCCCGAGAATGTTCATGCCGTCCCGGAGAGCGGCGAGGGCACGCTCACCGGTGAATGCACCCACGCGATCTTCCTCGGCAGCTATGTTGACTGCCGGGTGCAGTGGGGCGATTTCGAGTGGAAGGTCATCACCCATCCACGCAACCATCCGCGAACCGGCGAGAAGGTGCATCTGCGCTTCGACGCCGAACACACTCTGGCGGTGCAGCCATGACCACGAATACCGACGTCAAGGTCTCGATCGAGCATCTCTACAAGCATTTCGGTTCGGAGACGGCCGTCAAGGACTTCAACCTGGACATCACCCAGGGTGAGTTCGTGACCCTGCTGGGCCCATCCGGCTGCGGCAAGACCACGACCCTGCGCTGCGTCGCAGGCCTGGAGCGGCCGGAAGAAGGCGAGATCCGCATCGGCAGCGAAACGGTCGTTGCGCCCGCGAAGGACATCTACCTGTTCCCCGAGCACCGGAACATCGGCATGGTCTTCCAGAGCTACGCCGTGTGGCCGCACATGACCGTGTTCGACAATGTGGCCTATGGCCTTCGGGTGCGCCGCGCGTCGAGTTCCGAGATCAATACGCGCACCATGAAGGCGCTCGAGCTCGTCGGCCTGGATCATCTCGCCGAGCGTTTCGCGACGAAGCTTTCGGGCGGTCAGCGCCAGCGCGTCGCGCTGGCCCGGGCTATCGTGTACGAGCCCGAGGTGATTCTCTTCGACGAGCCGCTCTCGAACCTCGATGCCAAGCTGCGCGAGCAGATGCGCGACGAGATCGTGCGGCTGCAGAAGGAAGTGGGTATCACGTCGATCTTCGTGACCCATGACCAGTCCGAAGCGCTGGTGATGAGCGACCGTGTCGTTGTCATGGACAAGGCGGTCATCCAGCAGATCGGTGATCCCGAGGATATCTACGCCAACCCGGTCAACTCGTTCGTCGCGAACTTCATCGGCGTGACCAGCCTGCTCGAAGGCAAGCTGACCGCCCGGAACGGGGATGCTTGCGAGGTCGAGGTGCCGAGCGCCAACGGCGGTGCGCCGCTGCAGCTGCGCGGAGCGGGTGGAGCCGGATCGCAGCCTGGCGACCAGATCTTCCTCAATCTTCGCCCCGAGGATGTGCAGCTCCACCTTGAGCAGCCCGATGCCTCGGACGGTCGCAATGTCATCGAGGGCCAGGTCATCGACACCATCTATCTGGGAAGCTTCCTTGAGGGCCGGGTGCGGGCCAGCGGCCACGAGATCGGCATCCAGATCGATCACTACGAGAACCTGACCCCGGATCAGACGGTCTGGCTGTCTTTCCAGCCCGAGCACGGGCTCTGCCTGACCGACTAGAGGCGTCTGCCATGAGTTTGCGGTTTCTCGTGCTGGGCGCCGGCGGGGTCGGTGGCTATTTCGGCGCGCGGCTGACCGAGGGGGGTGTCGATACGACGTTCCTCGTCCGCGGACCGCGCCGGGACCGCCTGAACGAGGGCGGTATCCGGATCCACTCCGATTTCTTCGACGATGCCGAGGTGCCGTCGGTCAAGGCAGTTACGGCCGAAGAGCTCGACGCGCCGTTCGACGTGATCCTCCTGACCTGCAAGGCCTACCAGCTCGACGCGGCGATGGACACGATCGCGCCGGCTGTCGGCCCGGATACGTCGATTCTGCCGGTCCTGAACGGCATGAAGCAGATTGACCTGCTGCAGGCGCGTTTCGGTGAGGAACGGGTCCTCGGCGGGACGACCTACATCGGCGCGCGGCTCGATGCCGAGACGGGCGATATCTTCCATTTCGGCGATTTTCACCGCATCGCCTTCGGCGAAGTCGCCGGCGGAAGCTCGGCGCGCGTCGAGGCGATCATGGCGCTCAACGACCAGGTGAAGTTCGACTTCGATCTTACCGAGGACATCTCCCAGGTGATGTGGGACAAATTCGCGATGCTGTGTGCGATGTCGTCGGTCAACACGCTGACACGCGGCACGGTGGGCGAGATCCTCGACACGCCGTCCGGCCACGACTTCCTCATGGCGGCACTGGCCGAGTGCCGGGACACCGCCGACGCGCTTGGTCATACGGTCACCGACAAGACGATCGCGCTCTACGAGAAGATGTTCTCGACCGAAGGCTCGAAATTCGCATCCTCGATGTTGCGCGATGTGCTTGCCGGCCGCCGCACCGAGGGGGATCATATCATCGGCGACATGGTCGACCGGGCCAAGGCGGCCGGGTTGCACACGCCGATCCTGCTCGCCGCGCGAGCCGGTCTCGCCGTTCACGAGAAGAACGTCGCCGCGGCGGGCTGACCGCACCCATTCAGGAGGCATCCGATGGATATCAACAACCTTTCGGTCGCGGAGATGGAGGCATTCGTTGCTCGTTTCTCCGAACTGACGGGCTCCGACGAGGCGTTCGTCGACAGCCGTCTGCCCGGCCACAAGCGTTTCAAGATCAACCTGGTCGGCATGGGCGTGGTCGAGGCGACCGACAAGCCCGAGCTGCGCCCGAACATCCCGCTGCCGGCCAAGGGGTTCAACCTCGGCATGATCCAGGCCGAGAATGGCAACGGCGCAGCGCTGCACGCGCATGAGACCGAGGAGGTCTTCATGCCCCTGATCGGGCCGTGGGAGGTTTACTGGGCGACCGATGAGGGGGATCGTTCGATCACCCTCGAGCCATTCGACTCGATCAGCGTCCCGATGGGCGTCTATCGCGGCTTCCGCTATGTGGGCGAGGGCAAGGGCACGCTGCTGACCATCATCGGCGGTCCCGATGCGGGGCGCGTGGACTGGCATCCGACGATCACCGAGGCCGCGTCCGCGAGCGGGCTGGAGCGCACCGCCGACGGCGACCTGAAGGTCTCCGCGTGAGCGGCCGCGCCGCGCTGGTCACCGGGGCATCCACCGGTCTCGGCCTCGAAACAGCCCTGACGCTCGCGCGCGCGGGCTACGCCGTGGCGCTGGCGGACCGGGAGATGGGCCTCCTTGACGAGGTCATGTCCCATCCGGACCTCGCCAATGCGACCGCGATCCCGGTTGAGATCGAACTCCAGTCCGAGACAAGTATCCGCGACGGCGTTGCGGTGGCGATCGACGCGCTCGGCGGGCTCGATACGCTGGTGAACAACGCCGGCCGGACGCTCCTGCAGCAGGCCGTCGATGTGACCTGGGACGAGTGGGACTCCGTGATCGGAATCAATCTCAAGGGGGCGTATTTCGCTGCTGCGCGCCTGGCCGAGCATTGCATCGACGCCGGCAAGCCCGGGGCCGTCATCAACATCGCGTCAACCCACGGCCTGACAGGTCTCGCGGGGAGATCGGTTTACGGCATCTCCAAGGGCGGACTGATCCAGATGACCCGGATGCTGGCGATCGAGTGGGCGAAGGCGGGTGTCCGCGTGAACGCCGTGGCGCCTGGGACCGTCCTGACCAATTCCCGGCAGAAGCTGCTGGAAGACCCCGACCTGCGCGCACGTATGAAGGACCGTATCCCGACGGGCGAGTTCCCCGAGGCGCGGGAGATTGCCAACGCAGTGCTGTTCTTAGCGGACGCGGCGCCGTCCCTCACGGGGCAGGTTGTCGCGGTGGATGGCGGCCTAACCGCCGAATAGGCGGCTACTCATCGAGGACGGCCACCGCTCGGATCGGGCTGCCGGTCCCGCCACGGATCTTGAGCGGGAAACCGATAAACCGGAATCGGCCCTTGCCAACGACCTTGTCGAGGTTGGTGAGCCCCTCCATGTGGGTGAAGCCCATGTCGCGACAGACCAGGTGGACCTCGAAATTGTCCTTGCCCGGACGTCCGGGGCTCACGGCCTCGACACCGAACATGACGATGCCCTTGGCGCCCAGCCATTCGGCAGATTCCTTGGTTAGGCCCGGAAAGTCGGTGAGAAACTCGGGTGTGCCGAACGTCCGGTCGTAGTGCGCCATGTAGAGCATCACCGTGTCGCGCGCCTTGATCTGGATGCCGGCCGCCGCCTCGGCGGCTTCAAGGTCCTCGACGGAGATCCGGCTCTTGAGTTCCTTGTGGGAGAGATCCAGGCACACGGCCTCGGTGTAGAAGTCCTCGAGCGGCATCTGGTCGACCGACAGTGCGTTCGGGTCGGCGTCGAAATGGACCGGCGCATCGACATGGCTTCCGGTGTGTTCGCCGAAGGACATGTATTTCGACGCGATGGAGAACTTCACGCCCTCGGCCTCGCGGAAGGTGTCGTGGGTGTTCCAGTCCGTCAGCACTGCGGGCGGATGGTTCGGCAGCGTCGGACATTTGTGGAAAATCTCGCCGCTCAGGTCGATCAGTTGCATTGCTTTGCTCTCTCCATTCGGTCCGGTTCCTGCCCGGATCAGTTTTCGTTCTCGTAGGTCTGGACGCCGCCGAGGTCGGACAGGTCTTCCTCCCGGCCGCGCAGCTCGATGGTGTTGCGGTCCGGATCGCGCAGGAACACCGACACATGGCCGCCGCGACCGAACTTCACGGGGCCTTGCGTGATCTCGATGCCGTTGTCGCGGAGCATCCGGATCGAGGCGGCGATCGAGTCCACCCGGAACGCCACATGGGTGAAGCCCGGATACTTCGTCTCGATATCCATCAGGATGTTGTCGCCGGCATTGTCGTCGTTTGCGTTGAAGACCAGGTTGAGCTCGACGCCCGCGTCGTTCTCCACCACGGCGACGGGGTCGTTGTCCGCCTTGTGAATGACGGCGAAGCCGAACAGTTCGTAGAACGCCATGGCGCGGTCCAGGTCCGCGACGCGAATCCCGATATGGTCGACGGTTTCGATCTTCATGCGCTGGTTCCTCCCGGCCCTGGCGTTGTGCGAGTTTAGCCCGCTGCTCATCCTACGCGAATAGGGCCAGCATTGCCGGGATCGTGACGATCGCGAGCAGTGTCTGCGTCGTCAGGATGCCCGCCATCAGCTCATGATCGCCGCCCATCTGGCGCGCCAGCACGTAGGACGAGGTCGAGGTCGGCTGGCTGTGAAACAACACCAGCATGGCGAGCACCGAGGCCTCGAGCCCGAGCAGGAGCCCGAGCGCAAGTGCGATCGC
>JAYPRP010000080.1:0-2942 GCA_038132575.1 Rhodospirillaceae bacterium | reverse complement strand
CTGGTACAGATCGTGGATGACCAGCGCGGGGATCGCGACATAGTAGGCAAGGCGCTCGATGGCCCGCCAGGCATCGTCCTCGCGCAGCCAGGTGGCCTTGAGCGCCCAGCCGACGGCGATCAGCAGAAAGACGGGCGCGAGCGCGAGGAAGGTATCGACCATGATGCTGGTGCCGTCCGGCGCGGGCCGGACGCTTGGCTCAGTGGCTCAGGATCTGGCTGAGGAAGAGCTTGGTCCGGTCCGACTGCGGGTTGTTGAAGAACGCGTCCGGGTTGTTCTGCTCCACGATCTGGCCTTCGTCCATGAAAATCACCCGGTCGGCGACCTGCGCTGCAAAGCCCATCTCGTGCGTGACGACGAGCATGGTCATGCCCGTGTCCGCGAGGTCGACCATCACGTCGAGTACCTCCTTGATCATCTCCGGGTCGAGGGCCGAAGTGGGTTCGTCGAACAGCATGATCTTCGGCTTCATGCAAAGCGAGCGGGCGATGGCCACGCGCTGCTGCTGGCCGCCCGACAGCTGGCCCGGATACTTGTCGGCCTGCTCGGGAATCTTGACCCGCTCGAGATACTCCATCGCCACCGCCTCGGCCTCGGCCTTCGGCGTCTTGCGCACCCAGATGGGCGCCAGGGTGCAGTTCTCGAGCACTGTGAGGTGCGGGAACAGGTTGAACGACTGGAACACCATGCCGACTTCGCGGCGGACGGCGTCGATATTCTTGAGGTCATTGGTCAGGCGGGTCCCGTCGACGACGATCCGGCCCTCCTGATGTTCCTCGAGCCGGTTGATGCAGCGGATCAGGGTGGACTTGCCGCTGCCCGACGGTCCGCAGATCACGATGCGCTCGCGCTCGGCAACGTTCAGGTTGATGTCGCGCAGGACGTGGAAGGCGCCATACCATTTGTTGAGCCCCTCGATCTCGATGGTCGGGGCGGTGGCGGGAGCCTGGGCTTCGGTCGCGGACATGGCGTCCTCCGGTCAGCGTTTGTTCGTATCGAGCCGCCGTTCCAGGCGAATCGAATAGCGCGAAATCGAGAAACAGATCACGAAGAAGAACAGCGCGGCGAGCAGGAAGGTCTCGTGATCGACCTTGCCGATCCATTCCGGGTTGGTCTGCAGCAGGCGCGCCTGGCCGAGAATATCGAACAGGCCGATGATGATGACGAGCGTCGTGTCCTTGAACAGGCCGATGAACGTGTTGACGATGCCTGGGATGGAAATCTTCAGCGCCTGGGGCAGGATGATCAGCCGCATCGACTGCCAGTACCCCAACCCCATGGCCTGGGCGGCCTCGAACTGGCCCTTCGGAATTGCCTGCAGCCCGCCGCGGATCACCTCGGCCATGTAGGCCGATGCGAAGAGCGTGATCATGATCATCACGCGAACGAGCTGGTCAAGCGAGACCTCGGGCGGCAGGAAGAGCTGCAGGATCACGATCGCGACGAACAGCAGCGTGATCAGCGGTACGCCGCGGATGAACTCGATGAAGCCGACCGAGAGGTAGCGCACGATCGGAAGCTTCGAGCGCCGGCCGAGGGCCAGCAGGACACCGATCGGCAGGGACAGGACGATGCCGGCGAGCCCGGCCACGAGGTTGAGCATGAAGCCGCCGAACTTGTCGGTGGTCACGCCTTCTAGCCCGAAGCCGCCGACCAGAAGGATCGCGGCAATCACTGGATAGAGCAGGGAATACCAGCGTCCGTAGCGGGCATAGGGAAGGCCGTCGAACAGGACGAAGGCCAGTGCCGGGAACAGCAGGATGATGGCGAGGTTGACCCGCCAGTAGGCGTCCTGCGGATAGAAGCCATAAAGGAACTGGTCGATGCGCTGGTCGAGCCAGGCCCAGCAGGCACCCTCGGCGGTGCATTCGCTGCCGCTGGCACCAGTGAAATCGGCAGAGAAGAACGCCCAGTCGAGCAGGGGCGGCACCGACCAGTAGAGCAGCAGGATCGAGAACAGCGTGAGCACGGTGTTAAGCGCACCACCGAACAGGTACGTGCGAATCCAGCCGATCATGCCGACCGTCGAGGTTGGTGGCGGGCGTTCCGGAAGCAGCTCCGCCTGGCTGCGATGGAAGGATTGATCGCTCATCGTTCCACCAGCGCGATATGCTTGTTGTACCAGTTCATGAAGGCCGAGGTGAGCAGGCTGATCGTCAGGTAGAAGGCCATGAAGATCGAGATCACCTCGAGGGCCTGGCCGCTCTGGTTCAGGACGGTGTCTCCGATCGAGACAATGTCCTGATAGCCAATCGCGACGGCGAGCGAGGAATTCTTGGTCAGGTTCAGATACTGGCTTGTGAGCGGAGGGATGATCACCCGCAGAGCCTGGGGCAGGATGATCTTGCGCGTCGTCAGTCCAGGGCGCAGGCCCAGCGCGTGTGCGGCCTCGGTCTGACCCCGGGAAACCGACAGGATGCCGGCGCGCACGATCTCGGCGATGAAGGCTCCGGTGTACGTGGCGAGGGCGAGCCAGAGCGCGACCAGCTCGGGCGTGATCGTCAGGCCGCCGCGCAGCCGGCCGAAGCGGTTGGCGGCCGGAACATCCCAGTCGAGCGGTTGACCAGCGGCGAAGAAGACGATGATCGGTAGCCCGACGATCAGCGTGACGCCCGTCGAGGCGACCGGGAATGTCTGCCCCGTCGCCTCCTGGCGCTTACGGGCCCAGCGCGCTACGCCATAGGCGGCGGCAAGCCCCACGGCGATTGCGGTGAGGACATAACCCCAGCCCTCGAGGAAGACGGGGGCCGGCGCCGAGATGCCGCTGTTATTCAGGAAGATGGAATCGCCGATCGACAGGCTGTCCCTGACCTTCGGCAGCGCGAGCAGGATGACCCACCAGAAGATGATCTGGAGCAGCACCGGCACGTTGCGGGTGAACTCGACATAGGCCGCGACGAGGCGGCTGATGAGGAAGTTGTTCGAAAGCCGCAGGACGCCGG
>JAYPRP010000079.1:0-10034 GCA_038132575.1 Rhodospirillaceae bacterium | reverse complement strand
GCACAGGGCTATGACGCGGACTTCACGCTGGTCGATCTCAAGGCGAAGCGCGAGATCACCGCCGACTGGCTCGCCTATAAGTGCGGCTGGTCGCCCTATGAGGGCATGACCGTCACCGGCTGGCCGGTGGGCACGATCATCCGCGGGAATGTGGTGATGCGCGACGGGGAACTTGCCGACGCGCCGGTGGGCGAACCGGTCCGGTTCATGGAGACGCTTTAGTCTCCATCTCCGTCACTCCCGCGAAGGCGGGGGTCCATAAACACCGAAGTAGGAACGGGCAAAAGCCCGTGATCATTGGTGCCCGCCTGCGCGGGCATGACGATATGTTTAGAGCTTCGTCGGGTTCGGCGCGTCGCCGTAGACCTCGACCGGATCAAAGACCTTCTCTGTCTCCTCGTAGCCCAGCGTCACCGGCGCGTCATCCGCGGCGCCGACCGGCACCGAGCGGTAGAAGCAGGAGCGGTAGCCAACATGGCAGCTCGCGCCGCCCTGGACATCAACGCGCAGCCAGACCGCGTCCTGATCGTCGTCGATGCGGATTTCCTTGATCTTCTGGACCAGGCCCGACGTGGCGCCCTTGTGCCAGAGGACTTCGCGCGACCGGGACCAGTAGTGGGCCTCGCCCGTCTCGATGGTCTTGGTCAGGGCCTCAGCGTTCATGTAGCCGTGCATCAGCACCTCGCCGCTGTCGGCGTCGGTGGTGACGACGGGCATCAGGCCGTCGGCGTCGAACTTCGGCGCGAGTTCGTGGCCTTCCTCGACCTGTTTGATGGTCTGGCGCAGGGCGAACATGGGGTTCTCGGACATGGGACCGCTTTCGATAGGGGGCGCGCATTGCGGAGCCCGGTTTCACGCGTGTTATAACGGTTCGCGCCCGGCGAATGTCAAGCGGGCGGTACGCGGCGAGAGATACGAATGAGCGAGAATGCGCCGGAAACCCCGGACGAACTGATCCCCGTTTCCCTGCTGACGGGCTTCCTGGGCAGCGGCAAGACGACCGTGCTCAACCATGTGCTGCACGACCCGCGCATGGACAAGGCGGCCGTGATCGTCAATGAGTTCGGCGAGGTCGGGCTCGACCACGAGCTGATGGTGGCGGGCAGCGAGGACATGGTGCTGCTGAACAGCGGCTGTTTGTGCTGCACCGTGCGCGGCGATCTCGTGAACACGCTCCGCGACATGATGATGCTGCGCCTGCGCGAGGACGTGCCGTCCTTCAACCGCGTGCTGATCGAGACGACGGGGCTGGCAGACCCGGCGCCGATCCTGCACACGCTCATGTCCGACCAGCTCGTGACCAACTATTTCCGCCTCGACGGGGTGATCACCACCGTCGACGCGGCGAACGGTGCCGACACGCTCGACCGGCAGTTCGAGTCTGTGAAACAGGTGGCGGTGGCGGACCGGTTGCTCCTGACCAAGACAGACATCGCCGATGGGGCGGCGCGCGAAGCGCTCGAGGCGCGCATCGCGGCAGCTAATCCCGCGGCCCCGCGCATCACGGTCGTCGACGGGGATGTCGATCCCGGTCTCCTGTTCAACGCCGGGCTCTACGACCCCGAGACCAAGACCGCGGACGTGGCGGGCTGGCTACGCGAGGAGGCCTACGGGGACGATCATCATCATGAGTATGAACATCATCATCATGATCATGGGCACGACGTGAACCGCCACGACGACCAGATTAGCTCCTTCTGCGTGACCTATGACGAACCGCTGAGGCTCGACGCGCTGGAGCAGTGGTTCGACACCATCATGATGCTCAAGGGCCCCGACCTACTGCGCATCAAGGGCATCGTCAACGTCGCGGAGATGGACAAGCCCGTCGTGATCCACGGTGTGCAGCACGTGTTCCATCCACCCGCGGTGCTCGATGCGTGGCCGTCGGACGACCGGCGGACCCGGATCGTCTTCATCACTCGGGACGTGGAGCGCAAGGCGATCGAGGACACGCTTACCTGGTTCTCTGACGAGCGGCTCCGTGACCAGAAAAGCCCGAGCGCGGGGCGCGGCCTGATCCGTTAGCGTTCACCTCGCAACCACCGGGAATTTGCGCGATACTGCGCCACGTCGTTCCCGACAAAAAGAGAGATGCCCATGACCGAGATCGTTCAGGTCGAGCGCCGCGACGACATTGCCATCGTCTCCCTGCATCGCACGGAGAAGCGGAACGCGCTGCGCCAGGAGGACTGGATCGCCGTGGGCGACACGATCGGGGTGCTGGGGGAGGATGACAACCTGCGTTGCATCGTCCTGCGCGGGGCGGGCGAGGAGGCGTTCTGCGCCGGCGCGGATATCACCAACTTCGAGGCCGAGCGCTCGGACCGCAAGAAGGTGAAGGCCTACGAGGCGGCGACGGACTACGCTTTCCTCGGGGTCCACAATTCGCGCCACCCGGTGATCGCCATGATCCACGGCTTCTGCATCGGCGGCGGCTTCGAGCTCGCGCTCGCCGCCGACCTGCGCATCTCAGGCGAGTCCGGCCGGTTTGCCGTGCCGGCCAAGAATATCGGTCTCTTCCTCGGCTACCGGCTCGTCCAGTTCCTGATGGACGCGGGCGGTCCCGCGGTGACGGCGGAGATTCTGCTCGAGGGCCGGGCGCTCTCCGCCGATGAGGCGCTGGTGAAGAACCTTCTGACCCGGGTCGTGCCCGACGCCGAGCTGGAAGACGAGGTCATGAAGGCCGCACGGCGGATCGCGGACGGCGCGCCTCTGTCCCATCGCTATCACCGGGCTGCGATCAAGCGGCTGGGGGACTCGCGCCCGCTCAGCCGGGTCGAGCTGGAAGGCCAGTTTGACTACGCGGACAGCGAGGACTACATGACCGGTTACATCGCGTTTAAGAATCGCGAGAAGCCCAAGTTCCAGGGCCGCTAGCCGATGGTAGCCCTGTCCGGCCGGCCGCAGGAGGAACCTGCGCCGGTGCGCCTGTTCGCGCTGATCTTCCTGCCCTTCGCACTCGGCTATTTTTTCTCCTATCTCTACCGGACCGTGAATGCGGTAATCGGTCCCGACCTGGCGCTCGAGATGTCGCTCTCGCCGGGGCAGCTGGGTTTGCTCACCAGCGCCTACTTCATCACCTTCGCCGCGGCGCAGATTCCGGTGGGTATCTATCTCGACAGCCACGGCCCGCGCCGCGTGGTGACGGTGCTGCTGTTGATCGCCGCCGTCGGCGCGTTCGTCTTCTCGATTGGTGAGGGGCTTTGGAGCCTCGTCGCCGGTCGCGCGCTGATCGGCCTCGGCGTGGCCGCGTGCCTGATGGGTTCGTTCAAGGCGATGAGCGAATGGTGCCCGGGCGAGAAGCTGCCCTTCATGAATGGGCTCGTCGTCGCATTCGGCGGGCTGGGTGCGATGGTGGCGACCGCGCCCACCGAGGCGCTCGTATCCGAGGTCGGTTGGAGATACGGCTTCGTCGCGCTGGCGTTCGCGACGGTTGTCGTTGCGGCGGCGATCTGGTTCGTCGTGCCCGAGCGCGAGCGGGCCGGCGCGTCGGAGCCGATGACGTCGCGGATAGCCGGGATGCTGTCGATCTACCGCAGCGGTCAATTCTGGCGGGTGGCCCCCCTCGCGGCGCTCTCCCAAGGCGGGTTCCTCGCGATCCAGACCCTGTGGGCCGGGCCGTGGCTCCGGGACATCGCGAGCCTCGATTCACGTGCGGT
The DNA here is from genome assembly GCA_038132575.1 of Rhodospirillaceae bacterium. GTDB lineage: Bacteria > Pseudomonadota > Alphaproteobacteria > UBA6615 > UBA6615 > UBA8079. The sequence goes on along the minus strand of JAYPRP010000079.1, from coordinate 6,372 downwards.
GAGCTTTACGCTCTTGGCGGGGGCCGGGGGCTTCGTGATTGGCAATATCGTCTTCGGGTTGATCGCCGAGCGGCTCATGCGGCGGAACATACCGCCGCTGGTGACGGCGGCGGGCGGCATGGCGCTCTTCATCCTGGTGCAGCTGTTTGTGCTCTTCGAGTGGACGGCCGCACCCGCGGCTCTATGGTTCGTCTTCGGCGCCACCGGTACGACGGGGGTGGTGATCTTCGCGGTGCTCGCGCGGATGTTTCCCCCCGAACTCGCCGGGCGAGCGAGCACCGCCCAGAACCTGCTAATTTTCGGCGCCGCCTTTGCACTCCAATGGGGCATGGGCGAGGTGATCAATATCTGGCCGGTCGGTGCGGACGGCGCCTACGCGGTCGCCGGGTACCGCGCGGCCATCGGCCTGGTCTTGGCGCTACAAGTCCTAGCGTTCGCCTGGATGCTGGTCTATCGGCCTCGGCAGCGCTGATGCCGGTCAGTCGTCGCCCGTTGCGACCGGCAGGGATGCCTGGTTGCGCCGGAACGGCTGCGCGACCTGGCCTACGAAGCTCTCGGGAATTGGCCCGTCGATCCCGATATTCGCGGGCGGGCGGCGGTCCGGGCAGCAGAAGGTTCCGAACAGCACGTCGTAGAGCATCAGGTTCTCGCCGTAGTTGCTGTTGCCCTCTTCGGGGATGCGCGAATTATGCCAGCGGTGCACGGCGGGCGTGTTGAACACATAGTTCAGCGGCCCGAACCGCATCTCGACGATGCAGTGGGTCAGCATTCCGATGAAGGCGGTGATCGAATTCACCCAGATGAAGATCTCCGACGGTGCGCCGGCCAGGAACAGCAGCGGCTGGCTGGGCAGGATGCTCGTGACCGTGTCAACCACGTGGAACCGTCCGGTGTTGAAGAACCAGAAGCGCGGCGCGCTGAGGTGGACCGCGTGGAACCGACGCAGGAACGACCATTCATGGGCGAGGCAGTGGGCGGTGTAGAGCCCGGCCTCGGCGATGAACATGCCGAGCATGATCTGGAAGGCCAGCGGCCAGTCGCTCGGCTAGCAGCCGCCGCCCTTGCTCGCCGCGGCCTCGGCGATGCCGATGGTGACGCCGACGACCAACAGGACTTGGGCGAAGCCCTTGTTCAGCAGCGTGTGGGCCAGGTACGGGCCGATCTGTCCGTCGTTGGCGAGCCAGTCACGCTCGTGCGGTAGCACGCGCTCCAGCGCGAACAGGCTCACCGCGAGCAACAGGTAGGTGATGTTGAAGTAGATGGCGGAATGGCCGGCGTTGAAGCCGAGCCAGGTGCCACAGAGACAGGCCGGCAGAATTCCGGGCCAGAGCAAGAATGTCAGGGCATGACACAACACGCCGCGCTGTTTGCCGTCGCCGGTGATGGCGTCGGCTTCCCCATCGAGATACTCACGTCCAAACCTCTGCAAGAACTGCGGGTGTTTTCAGGCAACCTCGGTTTCGGTGCCTCCCCACTCAAAGTCTTTTGTCACAAAAGTCGGATGCTTTGACAAGGCATCGCGCGCCCGTGCCGTCACGCGGAAGGCCGGACGACCACGGTGCCCAGCTTGGCGCCGGATTCGACGTACTCGTGGGCCGCGGCGCATTCCGAAAGCGGGAAGGTCGCGGCGACGTTGTGGATGCCATGCCCCGCCCCAAGCCACTTCACGATGTCCGCGCGCGCCGCGTCGATCGCTTCGCGCGGCACGCTGTGCAGTACCATGAACCGGAGAACCGCGTTCTTCAGGGCCATGCGCATGAACATGCCCTCGGGATCGCCCGTGGAGGCATAGATCGCGATAGTTCCGCCCGGGCGGATGACCCGGCCGGATAGTCCGATGTTCGCCGCGAGATCGACCTCGACGATTCGGTCCACCCCGACGCCCCCGGTGAGCTCGAGAATCAGCTCCGCCGCATCGGCATCGCGATAGTTCACGACATGCGCCGCGCCGGCTGCGCGGGCGTGTTCGGCTTTTTCGTCGGAGCTCACCGTCGCGATCACGTTCGCGCCGCTCCAGCTAGCCCACTGCACGGCATAGTGGCCGACGGCACCGGCGCCGCCGGTGACGAGGATGGTCTGGCCCGTGACCGGCCCGTCGCAAAAGACATTCCTGTGGGCGGTCATGCAGGGGATGCCGAGGCAGGCTCCGGCGTCGAAGTCGAGCGCTTCGGGCAGGGGCGCCACGAGCCATGCGTCGAGGGTGATGTATTCCGCCGCCGTGCCCAGCGCGCGGCCCTGGCGCTGGCCGTTGAAGAGCCAGACGCGCTGGCCCTCCGCAAGGCCGGTCACGCCGTCGCCGAGCGCGTCGATTACGCCCGCCCCGTCGCTGTTGGGGATGATCCGCGGATGCTCCATGCCATAGGTGCCGAGACCTCGGCGCTTCACGTCCGCCGGGTTCACGCCCGAGGCGTGGAGCTTCACCCGCACTTCGCCCGGGCCGGGGTCGCCGGAGTCGATCTCGCCATACTCCAGGACATCCCGCGCGGGCCCAAGTTCCTCATACCAGACTGCTTTCATCACGCTTCCGTCAGGTTTTTCGATGGCATCAGTGTGCCCCAGGATCACCCGTCTACACTAGCGGGTGAGGTCCGTGCCCCGTCGCGCTAGACTGTTGAGCTCCGTCCCCGATCAGCGCGACCGTCATGCCCGACTTCAAACTCCACCCCCAGCTCGCTGCCGACAGTGTTTCGGTCTGTTCCTGGTCGCTCTGCGAAGTCCTTCTGCTCAACGATACCACCTATCCCTGGCTCGTACTGGTACCCGCGCGCGACGGCCTGCGCGATTTTCACGACCTCTCGCCCAACGACATGGTGACGGCAGGCCGCGAGATTGCCCGTGCCAGCGAGGCGCTGGTCGAATTGTTCGCACCGGACAAGATCAACGTCGCGGCGTTGGGCAACATGGTACCGCAGCTGCATATCCACGTGATCGCGCGCTTCACGGACGACGCGGCCTGGCCGAACCCGATCTGGGGTGTAGTACCGGGTGAGACCTATGCGCCCGATGCACTCGAGGCGCGGCTCGCCGACCTGCGCCGGGCCTTCGACTGATACATGGCGCGCGAGCTGCCCGACGTCCTGGCCGGCTGGTTCGCGTCGCGCGGCTGGGCGCCCCATCCCCATCAGCTTGCGATGCTCGAATCGGCCACGGAAGGCCGCTCGGCCCTACTGATCGCGCCGACTGGCGGTGGCAAGACCCTGGCCGGCTTCCTGCCGAGCCTCGTTGAGCTGACCGAGGCCGATTCCGCGCCCGATGGCCTGCACACGCTCTACATCTCGCCCCTGAAGGCGCTGGCGGTGGACATCCACCGGAATCTCCAGACCCCCATCGCCGAGATGGGCCTGCCGATCCGGGCCGAGATCCGGACGGGCGACACGCCCCAGGCGAAGCGCCAGCGCCAACGCCGGACCCCGCCCCAGATACTCATGACGACTCCGGAGAGCCTCGCGCTTCTGCTCTCCTATGAGGACGCGCCGGAAATCTTCGGCGGACTGCGCTGCGTGATCGTCGACGAGCTCCACGCGCTCGAGGACAACAAGCGCGGCGACCTCCTCGCGCTCGGCCTCTCGCGCCTTACCGGACTTGCGCCCGACGCGCGTCGGGTGGGCCTCAGCGCGACGGTGGCGGAGCCCGACCGGCTGCGCCGCTGGCTCTCGCCGACCCGCGATGCCGATGACGTGTCATTGGTCTTTGGTGAAGCTGGCGTCGAGCCGCGCATCGAAGTTCTGGAGACAGCGGCGGAGATGCCCTGGTCGGGCCATATGGGCGCCCATGCCATGCCCGAGGTCTATGCGCGCCTGCGCGACGGCGGCACGACCATTGTCTTCGTGAACACCCGCGCCCAGGCGGAGATCGTGTTCCAGGAACTCTGGCGCATGAACGAGGAGGGGCTCCGGATCGCACTCCACCACGGCAGCCTTGCGCCCGAGCAGCGCCGCAAGGTCGAGGCGGCGATGGCCAGCGGCGATCTCGACGCCGTCGTTGCGACCTCGTCCCTCGATCTCGGTGTGGACTGGGCCGCGGTCGATCTGGTGATCCAAGTGGGTGCGCCCAAGGGCTCGACCCGGTTGCTTCAGCGCGTCGGTCGCTCGAACCATCGGATGGACAGTCCGAGCCACGCCGTGCTGGTACCCGCCAACCGCTTCGAGGTGCTCGAGTGCCGGGCGGCGGTCGAGGCGATCCGCGCCCACACGCTCGACGGCACTCCGACCCGGCCCGGCGGGCTCGACGTGCTCGCCCAACACATCCTGGGCACGGCCTGTTCCGGGCCCGTGGACCGGGACGCGCTCTACGAAGAGGTGCGCACGGCGGGGCCGTATATCGACCTCTCGCGCGAGGGTTTCGACGACGTCTTCGAGTTCGTCGCCACCGGCGGCTATGCGCTGGGCGGCTACAAGAAGTTCCAGCGGCTGTTTCGGACGTCAAATGGCACCTACGAGATCGCTAGCCAGGCGGCCGTCCGGGACTACCGGATGAATGTCGGCACCATCGTCGAAGCCCCGACCCTCAAGGTCCGCCTCGGCCGCGGCCGGGTGCTCGGTGAGGTGGAGGAGAATTTCGTCAACTACATGACCGCGGGCGATACGTTTGTATTTTCGGGCCGGCTGCTCGAGTTCGTCGAGGTGCGCGAGACCAGCGTGATCACCCGACCGGGCAAGGGGGACGCGCCGGCCGTACCCGCCTATGTCGGCGGCCGGCTGCCGCTCTCGACCCATCTGGCCGACCGGGTGCGGACGATCCTGTCGCATCCGCAGGCCTGGGCCGACCTGCCCGAACAGGTCTCGACCTGGCTCGACGTGCAGCGCTGGCGCTCGGTCCTGCCGCCGCGCGACGGACTCCTGGTCGAGACCTTCCCACGCGCCAACAAGCACTATCTCGTCGCCTACTGCTTCGAGGGGCGGAACGCCCACCAGACCCTCGGCATGCTGCTGACGCGGCGCATGGAGCGCGCCGGGCTCGGCCCGCTGGGCTTCGTTGCGACGGACTATGTCATCGGCGTATGGAGCACCAGGTCCTGCGAGGCGGCGGACATCGACGCGCTGTTTGACGAGGATATGTTGGGCGACGACCTGGAGGCGTGGATGGCGGATTCCTCCATGCTCAAGCGCACGTTCCGCAACGTCGCCGTCATCGCCGGGCTGATCCAGCGCCGCCACCCGGGCGAAGAGAAGACCCGCCGACAGGTGACGTTCAACTCGGATTTGATCTACGACGTGCTGCGCTCCCACGAGCCCAACCACATCCTGCTCCGCGCGACGCGGGCCGACGCGGGCTCGGGCCTGACAGACGTGCGCCGCCTGTCGGCCATGCTGGCTCGCGTGCGCGGGCGCATCACCCACTGCCATCTCGACCGGGTCTCGCCGCTCGCCGTGCCGATCCTGCTCGAGATCGGCCGCGAAAGCGTATACGGCGCCGCGATCGACGAGCTGCTGGGCGAATCGGCCGAGGCGCTTATCTCTGAGGCCATGGACAATGTGGGCACCAGGGAGCTGGGCTTCGATGCGGCGTGATCCGACGCCATCCGCGCCGAACAGGCAGACGGCCGCGACCGTGGAGATCGCGGGGCAACGGATTACCCTCGACCACTCGGGCGCAGCGTGGTTGCCGGAAACCGGCGACCTGCTGGTGGCGGACCTGCATTTCGAGAAGGGTTCGGCCTTCGCCGCGCGCGGGCAGGGGCTGCTGCCGCCCTACGACACCGCCGAGACCCTGCGGCGCCTCGAACAGGTCTACGTTCGCCTGAAGCCGAAACGCGTCATCTGCCTCGGCGACACGCTGCACGATCTCGCTGGCGAGGCACGCATGGCGGCCGGCGACCGGCAGCGGCTCGCACGCCTTGTCGCGAAACAGGACTGGGTCTGGATCGCCGGCAACCATGACCCCGAGCCGCCCGCCGACTTCGGCGGCACCGCGACAAACGAACTCCGGATCGGCGATCTTGTGCTCTGCCACGATGTCGCCGAGCGTGCGCCGGACGCGGGTCTCGCCGCCGGCGAGGTCTGCGGCCACTACCATCCCAAGGCCGCCGTGCGGGTCCGCGGGCGGCGTATCTCCGGGCGCTGCTTCGCGACCGACGGGCGACGCCTGGTCATGCCGGCCTTCGGCGCCTTCGCCGGTGGGCTCAACGCCCGCGAACCGGCGATCGCCGGGCTCTTGGCGGGCCGGTTCCGGGTCTATCTGATCGGGCCGTCGGGCCTGTTCGCCTTCCGGCACGACCAGCTTTTGCCCGATCCAAAGCGGGCCGCCTGACGTAACAGGTACATGTCCATGAACACTCCCGTCATCGTCTGGTTCCGCCAGGATCTGCGGCTCGCCGACAACCCGGCGCTCGCCGGCGCCGCCGAAACGGGCCAGCCGGTCCTGCCACTGTTC
>JAYPRP010000078.1:0-10064 GCA_038132575.1 Rhodospirillaceae bacterium | reverse complement strand
GGTCAGCGCCGTGACGGCCGTGTTCATCGGCGCTTCGAACGAGCTGGGCGAATTCGAGTCCGGCGTGACAGCCCACTGGTGGGGCACGGTGCCCGCGGTCGTGGTCGGCGGGGCGGCGACGCTCACGGTCGCAGTCGGCTTCGCCTGGCTCTTCCCGCAGCTCCGCCAGGTGGACTCTCTGGAGCCCGACGAGCTGATCCGGAAGTATCGCGACCCGCCGCCGCGCGGCTAGGCGTTCACCCTAGTCGATCACCGCGATCGCGTTGACCTCGAGGATGCAGCGCGGGTCAGTGGCGAGCTGGACGATCTGCACCGTGGTGGTGGCAGGCTTGTTGTCGCCAAAATACTCGGCCCAGACCTTGTTGAGGACATCCTGGTCGGACATGTCGGTCAGGAAGCGGTCGGCGGTGACAATGTCGTCGAAGGTCGCGCCGACGGCGTCGAGACCCTTCTGCAGGTTCTCCAGCACCGCGCGGGCCTGCCCGTACATGTCGTCGGGCATGTCGGCGAACTCCTCGGGCACATGTGGATGGCTGTGATAGACCGGCGCGGCCGTCACGCCGGCGAGATAGACCGTGGTCCCGCCGGTCACCTTGATAGCTGGTGCGTACGGCATCCAGATGTCCGGCGCGTCCGGCCAGTGACAATGTTCGATCTTCTTCGCCATACTTTCCTCCCAGAATGTGAGACCTGGACGCGCCCTATGGTGCGCCCGGCGTTTCGGTTGCTAGGCTCATCCTACGCGAACACACACCCCGCGTGGATCACGAAAAAGAACAGCTCATGTTGCCCATCGACAGCCTTTACCGCGGCCGCCAGATCAACCCCGACGGGATCGCGCTCGAGGACGACACGACCCAGCTCACCTACCGCGAGCTGGTCGCGCGGGTCGAGGCGCTCGCCGCCGCACTACAGGAACGCCTGCCGACGCCCCAAGCTAAGGTAGGCGCGTGCGGCTTCAACAATCTGCAGCACGTGATCGCGATCCTCGCGATCCACCTGGCGGGACATATCTGGGTGGCGGTGAACCCGCGTTCGGGCAAGGCCGAGAACACCGCTCTGATGGACCTGGTCGAACCGGACCTGATGATCGCCGACGACGCGGCGCGCGACGCCTTCGGTATCGGCGACACGCCGTTCGTCGTCGCCGAGCCGGACGGCCAGTTCCATGCGGACGACACAGTAAACGGGCTGGTTGAGGCGTATCGCGGCAAGCGGCCCGAGCGCCATCTACTCGACCCCAACACGGACCTGCAGGCGATCAAGTTCACCGGCGGCTCCACGGGCCTGCCCAAGGCCGTGATGCAGCCCTACCGGACGGGCACGACACTGATCGGCACCGTCCTGTCGGTGTTCGGCCTGAACACCAAGGACATCCAGGCGGCCGCGGCGCCTGTCAGCCACGCGGCCTTCATCCTGATGCTACCGATCTTTGCCACGGGCGGGCGCAACATCGTCCTGCCGACGCCCGACCCGGACCGCATCCTGCATGCCATCGAGAAACGCGCGGTGAGCACGATCTTCATGCCGCCGACGATGATCTACAAGGTGATGGCCGATCCGGATATCGAACGTCGGACATTCCCGAACCTGCGCCACCTGATCTACGGCGCGGCGCCGATGCCGTCGGAGAAGGTGCGCGAGGCCCAGGCGGTTTTCCCGCACGCGCTCGAAACCCTGTACGGCCAGACCGAGGCCTCCTCGGTCTGCACGACCATGACCGCGGCCGAGCTGGAGATGGACGCGAACAACGGCTCGGTGGGCCGCGCGACCCCCCTCATGCGGGTCGAGATCATGGACCCAGACGGCAACATCCTGCCGCCGGGCGAGACCGGCGAGGTGGTGGTGCGCGGCGGGCTCACCATGACCGGCTACTACAAGAACCCGGACGCGACGGCGGAGGCATTCAAGGACGGCTGGCTGCACACCGGCGACGGCGGGCTTATCGACGAGCGCGGCTATCTGTTCCTGAAGGACCGGCTGCGCGACGTGATCATCTCGGGTGGGTTCAATGTCTATCCGACGGATGTCGAGGGCGCGCTTGTGCGCCACCCAGATGTCTATGAGTGCGTCGTGTTCGGTGCCGAAGACGATTACTGGGGCGAACGGGTCGAGGCCGCCGTCCAGCTCCGAGACGGCGCATCGGTAAGCGCCGACGAGCTGATCGCCCATGCCAAGGCCGAGCTCGGATCGGTCAAGGCCCCCAAGACCGTGCGCCTGGTCGAGGACCTGCCGCGCAGCGCCGTCGGCAAGGTACTGCGCCGCGAGGTGAAGGAACGGTTTTCGGGTTCCGAATAGGTCCTTCGTCATGCCTGCGAAGGCAGGCATCCATCGACGCGGCGACCCGACCAGGCATCCGCCAGCGTGAATGGGCCCCTGCCTTCGGAAAGGCGACGACCCGGCAACCGCGCCTGCCTTTCACGCACTCGCATCTTGGCGCGCGGGTTTTCGCGTCGTATGAATCCGTCGCCATGCAAATCACCCACATCCGCGAAACCGCGATCCCGCTAAATTCGAACCTGCGCAACGCGGTGTTCGACTTCAGCCAGATGACCACCTCCATCGTCGCGGTCATCACCGACGTGGTCCGCGACGGCAAGCCCGTCGTCGGCTACGCCTTCAACTCCACAGGGCGGTATGCCTGTGGAGCCCAGATGCGAACGCGGTTCATCCCGCGGATCATGGACTCCGACCCCGACAGCCTGATCGACGAGGAACGGAACAATCTCGACCCGGAGGCGATCCTCGCCGCCATGATGCAGGGCGAGAAGCCCGGCGGGCATTCCGACCGCTCGGTGGGCATCGGCACCATCGAGGTCGCGGTGTGGGACGCGATCGCGAAGATCGAGGAGAAGCCCGCCTACCAATCGATTGCGGATCGCTACAATCCGGGCGGCGAAAAGCCCGACATGTTCGTCTATGTGGGCGGCGGCTGGTACGCGCCCGGCAAGGGCATCCCCGAACTGCTCGACGAGATGCGCGGCTATCTCGACATGGGTTACACCCAGCTCAAGATGAAAGTGGGTGGCGCGTCGATCGCCGAGGACATCGAACGGCTCGAGGCGGTGCTCAAGCTGGTCGGCGACGATGGCTGGAACCTCGCCGTCGATGCCAATTGCGGCCTCACACCCGACGAAGCCCGCGTCTATGCGAAAGCGCTCGCCCCCTACAAGCTGCGCTGGTACGAGGAGCCGACCGACCCGCTCGACTACGCGCTGATGGCCGAGCTAGCCGAGATCTACGAGCCGCCGCTCGCGACGGGCGAGAACCTGTTCTCGCAACAGGACATGCGGAACCTCGTCACCTTCGGCGGCATGCGCCAGAACCATGACGTGCTGCAGATCGACCCGCCCCAGAGCTATGGCGTGGTCGCGGTCGCGCGCACCATGGAGATGCTCAATCAGTCGGGATGGGCCGCCGGCAACTCGGTCATGCCCCATGGTGGCAACCAGATGTCGCTGCACATCGCCGCCGGCCTGGGCATGCTCTTATGCGAATCTTACCCCAATACCTTCGGCATGTTTTCCGGCTTTGCCGACGACGCCGAGATCATCGACGGCTATCTCAAGCTCGACCCCGAGCGGCCGGGCATCGGCTTCGAGGCCCAGGCCGATCTCTACAAGGTGATGTCGGAACTAGCCGCAGACTGACGAATACAGGGCCCTCATGCTTCGACAGGCTCAGCATGAAGGCCTCACCCTGAGCCTGTCGAAGGGCGAGGCCCGGGCATGGAAAACAATAGGCAGGAGGACGCCGCCATGATGTTCGAATATTTCCCCGACAATTATCCATGGTCGATGGCGGCCGTGATGGCGATCAACGCCGGCGCTGTGCTGTCGGAGGTGGACGAGGCCCTCAAGCCGCTCAAGCCGATGGCGGCTGCCAACGACGACGCGGCCAACGAGGCCTGGCATAAGCAGTGGATGATGCTGGGCGAACGCAGCGAGCGGCTGGCCGACGAGGACGATGCTACCGGGCGCCGGATCAGCGCCAGCGCCAAATACAAGCGCGCGGCGGTGTATTTCATGACGGCCGAGCGCATGTGCAAGTCGAACGACCCGGTCCGGATCGAAACCTACAAGCATATGCTCGACGTCTTCCGGAAGGGCGTGGAACGGGAAAACGGCCCGGCCGAATGGGTCGAGGTGCCCTATTCGCATAATGGCGACGACACTAGCCTGCCGGCACTCTTCTATCCTGCCGATCCCGGCGCGGTGACCGGCGACGGTTCGCCGCCCTGCATCATTCACTTCGACGGCCTCGACGTGATGAAGGAGTTCCTCTACCTGGCCGGCGTCGCGAGGGCCTATGCGGCGCGCGGCATCTCCACATTGCTGATCGACCATCCCGGGGTCGGCGAGGCCCTGCGCCTGCGCGACCTCAAGCTGTTCCCCGAGACCGAGGTGCCGGCCGGCGCGGCCATGGACTATCTCGAAGGGCGCGCCGACGTGGATTCCGACCGGGTCGGGATGGCCGGCATCAGCCTTGGAGGCTACTACGTTCCACGCGCGGCGGGCTTCGAGCATCGCCTCAAATGCGCGATCGCCTGGGGCGCCATCAACGACTACGGCAAGATCACCCGCGGCCGCCTCGACGGGACCGGCACGAAGCTCTCGGTCTCGCACTGGGAGGAACACATGAACTGGGTGTTCGGCACCAACTCGGCCGAGGAGATCCTCGAGGTCGTGGACAGGATGAACCTCGAGGAAGCCGTGCCCAACATCCAATGCCCGCTGCTGGTGGTGCATGGCGAGGGCGATCGCCAAATTCCGCTTGAGATGGCTCAGAAGACCATCCGCGATGCGGTCAAGACTCCGCGCGCCGATCTCAAGGTGTTCACCGCCGACGATGGCGGCATCGAGCATTGCCAGGTCGATCATGGGGCGCTGGCGGTCGAGTATATGGCCGACTGGGCGGCCGAAGTGCTGGGATCCGGGACGCGTTGACGCAAGCCGTTTGACTCAATCAAACGTTTGATTGAATATTCTTCCCGATCGTTCGGTCAACGAACGGCAGGGAGGAACAGTGACGGCACTTCCACTGGAAGATGCTGGCATCGCGCCGGAACCCCGGGGCGAGGCCACGCGCCAACGAATTCTGGACGCCGCCGTGCGCCTCTTCTCGGAGCATGGCATCAACGGCGTGTCCCTGCGCACGATCACGGCCGAGGCCGGCGCGAACTCGGCCGCCGCGAACTACCATTTCGGATCCAAGAAGGGCCTGCTCGACGCCGTCTTCGAGCGCCACGCGTCGGGCATCGCCGCCGAACGCGAGGCGCTGCTCGCCGAATGCCGGGATGCCCCGGGCCGCCCACCGCTCCTCGAACAGATCATCGCGGCATTTCTTGAGCCCGGCATGCGCGGCGCCCATGGCGGCGCGACATTCGCGCGGTTGCGCGGGCGGATGCTAGCCGAGAGCAGCGACCAGACCCGCGAGCTCTACGCGCTGCATTTCAACGATTCGAGCAGCCGCTTCCTCGAGGCGCTGGGCCAGGCGCTGCCCGACCTGCCCGCCCATGATCTCCACTGGCGCTTCCACATGCTGCTCGGGTCGATGGTCTACACCCTCGCCAATCCTGGGCGAATTCAGATTCTCACCGGCCAGGCCTGCGACCCGTCCGACCCGGACGCGGCGCTCGGCTATCTCGTCCCCATGCTGGCCCAGATGTTCCGCGGCGAGCCGATTCCACAATCGGTCGCGCCATCTGGGGGGGTGTACGCAATCCACCAAACCAACCGCTAAATCGAAGGAAACTGCACGATGGCAAATCCGAACAGTGACATGCGCGTCACCCACGAGCTGCTCGAAGAGTATGCCCAGAAGTATAAGAACTGGGGCCGTTGGGGCGACGATGACGAGATCGGTACACTGAACTACACGACCGAGGAAGACGTTGTCGGCGCGGCGCAGCTGGTCAAGAAGGGCAAGGTCATGTCCATGGGCCTGAACTATGACCAGTTCGGACCCCAGGGCGCCAAGACCCCCTACCCGGCCATGGGCCGCTTCAACCCGATCCACATGATGACCCGCACGGGCACTGATGCCTACGCCGGCGTGCTCGACCATCGCGGTATCCGCGGCGCGGACGACCTGATCATGATGCCGCTGCAGTGCGGCACCCAGTGGGACGGCCTGGGGCATGTCTTCTACAAGGACTTCATGTGGAACGGCTACGACTGCCGCGAGGTCACGACGGCAGGCGCGCAGAAGGCCGGCATCGAGAAGACCAAGGCCAAGATGACCGGCCGCGGCGTATTCCTCGACCTGCCGCGGGTCAAGGGCGTGGACTGCCTGGAAGACGGCTACCCGATCACCAACAAGGATCTGGACGAGGCCTGCGAGGAGCAGGGCGTCGAAGTGCGCAAGGGCGACTTCGTGGTCCTGCGCACGGGCATGATGGAGCGTTGCCTCAACGACGGCAGCTGGGACGGCTACGCCGGCGGCGATGCTCCCGGCATGGCGTTTGAGACCCTCGACTGGATCTACAACAAGGAAATCGCCGGCTACGCATCCGACACCTGGGGCAACGAGGTGCGTCCCTGCGAGACCGATGAGAACATCAACCAGCCCTGGCACTGGATCGCCATCCCGATCCTGGGCCTGACCATGGGCGAGATTTTCTACCTCAAGGACATCGCGGACGATTGCGCCGAGGACAAGGTCTACGAGTTCATGTTTGTCGCCCCGGCGCTCCCGATCACGGGTGCGGTGGGTTCGCCGGTCAATCCGCTGGCGATCAAGTAGTGGGACGGAGGGTTTAATTAATACTGTCCCAAGAACGACGTATCGGTAGGATGGTCTGAAACAACGGACCCGAATACCGGTCACGGATGTTTGTAAGGGTTGTCCTTGACCCGTTCCAGGGCCAACCGCAGAGTTCAATTCAGGAACGAGGGAGCGCTCAACGTCTCTAGGGAGGATCAAATGCGCAAAACACTTCTAGCAACCACCAGCCTTGCCGTAGGCATTGTCCTGGCCATCGGGTCGGCTGCCGCCGGCCCGGTCGGTAAGACCGTCGAAGAATCCGCGGCCAACGCGAGTGTCGTCCTCGACTGGCTCGAGGGCAAGGCGCCCAGCTACGGCATGAACAAGGTTACCTATGATGGCCCGGTCATCGAGTTCCGCTCGACCAGTCATATTCCGGCCGTTTCCGGTCTCGCCAAAATGCAGATCAAGGGTTTCAACAACCTTGAGAAGATGTCGGGCGGCAAGATCAAGGTCTCGACGACCTGGTCCCAGTCGGTCCATGGCGTTAAGGAAGGCCGCAAGGCGGTCCGCACCGGTCTGTCCGACCAGGCGCCCTGCTTCTCGCTCTATACCGCTCGCGACTACAATGTGGTTGGCGGACTGGGACTGCCGTTCCTGTTCAACAACTCCCATGAGGCGGTTGCCACTGCCGAGGCGATCTATCCGAAGTACCTCAAGGAAGAGTTCGAGCGCTTCAAGGTCAAGATCATGCGCGAGGCGCACACCGGCCCGTACCATTTGTACAATAACAAACCGGTTCGTACGCTTGCCGACGTCAAGGGCATGAAGGTTCGTGCCGGCGGTGGCACGCACGCCGCAATCATCGGCGCGCTGGGTGCGACCCAGGTGTCGATGCCGGGTGCGTCGGCCTATACGGCCGTGCAGCGTGGCACGTTGGACGCGATCCACTTCAACGACGCCGCGGCGCTGATCTTCAAGCTCCACGAGGTCTCGAAGTACCGCACGGAGAACGGCTTCAACGTGCTGACGATCGAGTACTGCATGTCTGCCGACTGGTTCGATGATCTGCCGGCCGATCTCCAGGTTGTTGTCAACAACTGGGGCCGTCAGATGGCAATCGCCGAGGCCGTCGCCTTCTATGACTATGGTGGTCTGGTGAACACCAAGAAGATGGAAGCGCAGGGTCTCAAGTCCATCGACATGGGCCAGGCCGAACTCGACAAGTGGAAAGCCGCGGTCGCGGGCGTCGAGGCAGCCTGGGTTGCAGACGCCGAGAAGAAGGGCGTCCCGGCCAAGGCCCTGATGGCCGACATTCGCGCGAACGCTGCGAAGTTCGCCGGCATGTCCATGAACGAGATTATGAATCAGGCGATTCACAATCCCGTTCAGGGCATGTATGACATGAAGTAGCGGAGGTTTCGTCCGGTCGGCGCGCGCCGGCCGGACACCTTCTGAAAGGCTCCCGAATTATGGAAAAAATCGAAAAAGCTTTTCTGTTCGTTTCCAGAAACCTCGACCAGCTAGGCGGGATTATCGTACTGCCAGCGATTTCCACGATCGTGATCGTTGACGTATTCAAGCGCTATGCGCTGAACGATCCATGGATCTGGAGCCTCGAGTTCAACGAGTGGATGTTGTTGCTGATCTTCGCGTTCGCCATTCCGGAATGCACCCGCCAGAACGGCCATGTGCGTATGGAATTGTTGATCTCAAACATTCCCAAACGCAGCCAGGAGGCGATGGACGTCGTCTATATCCTGTGCGCGATTACCCTTTTCTATCTCTTGGGCCATCACGCCTGGGAGGAGTTCCTGTTCGACTACGACATGGGACGTGTTACCGAATTCGTTCGGCTGCCAATCTGGGGCCACCACCTCGCGATGTTCGGGATGTGCGTGATCCTGATCATTTATTACGTGCTGCGGCTGATCGCGACGATCTTCAATTTCGGAGAGTTCACACGGACCGAGTCAGTGGGACTGGAGGAATAGCCGATGACCCGATCGATTAATTTCCCTGCACTGGTAGTACTCGTCATTATTCTGCTGGCGGCCGCGGTCTTCAACGCCACCGATATGCTCGACACGTTGAAGACGCTCGACAAGGGCGCCGTCGGCCTTGTCGCCTTCCTCGCGATGATGTTGCTGATCGTTCTCGGTGTACCGATTGGGTTTGCGATGCTGGCGACCGCGGTCGCCGGCTTCTTCGTGGTCGGGCGATCGAATTTCGCCGAGACCCAACTCTCTATCACCTTCATCGAACAGGGTACGAGCTTCGTATTCGTCGCCGTGCCCCTCTATTTCATGATGGGCCAGCTCGTCCAGCGCACGAACATCGCCTACGACCTTTATGAATGCGTCTATCGCTGGCTGGGCCGACTGCCCGGCGGCCTAGCCATTTCGTCGGTCGTGGCCTGCGGCGGGTTTGGCGCGGTGTCGGGTGGCAGCGTGACCGCGGTCGCGACCATGGCCCCGATGTGTATCCCCGCCATGCGCCGCTACAACTACGACGACTCGCTCGCCACCGGCAGCGTGAGCGCGGCGGGAACACTTGGCATCCTCATTCCGCCATCGATCATCATGATCGGCTACGGTATCCTGACCGAGACGTCGATCGGCGCGTTGTTCATCGCTGGTATCATTCCCGGTATCCTGATGACCATCGGTTACTCGGCAACCATCGCCATCAAGTGCATGATCAACCCCGAGCTGGGGCCGGTCGGCGAGCAATACACCTGGGGCGAGAAATTCCGTTCCTTGAACAAGGTCACACCGATCTTCCTGACCTTCATCGTGGTCATTGGCGGCATTTATACAGGCATTTTTACGCCGACCGAGGCCGCGGGTGTGGGCGTGTTCGCGCTGATCGTGATTTCGCTTTTCATGCGGCGGCTGAACTTCACCAACTTCAAGGAATCGCTGCTCAAGTCCATGCATACGTCAGCGATGATCTTCGTGATCATCATCGGCGGTCACATGATGGGCAAGTTCGTGGTGATGACCGGCCTGACGACAGGCGTCGTCGACTGGATCACGGCGGCGAACCTCTCGCCGCTGATGGTGATGCTGATGATCAGCCTGCTGTTTATCGTGCTAGGCATGGTGCTCGACGTCTGGGGTATGCTGATCCTGACGATCCCTTTCACCATGCCGATCATCTTGGACCTGGGCTACAGCCCGGTCTGGTATGGCGTCTATGCGGATTATGGGCGTAACGGCCTAAAGGTGACAGATAAAAAACCATAGACAACCATGGGTTGCTTTGCATAACTTTACTTTAGGTAACCTTGAGTTAACCATTTTGTCTTTTTCTAGTGGAGGTTTCAAAACGTAACGGAGGCAGAAATGCGTGTGCTC
>JAYPRP010000077.1:0-10204 GCA_038132575.1 Rhodospirillaceae bacterium | reverse complement strand
GCACCCACTTGCCTGCGACATTGACGAGATTCACACCGCGCCCGGCATAGAGTCGCCGCAGCTCGTCCAGCAGCTCTGGAATGTCCGTGCCCTTGGGAAGCTGCGCGGCAATCGATGCTTCGTCCAGCGGTTCGACGGCGGCAAACAGCACCGCCTCCGCAAGGCGCAGCAGGTCGGTGTGTTCATCGGGTTCCAGTTCAGGATTGATCGTCAAGGGTCTCGCCCCCTTCGTTCGCTGGCGTTGGCAATTCGGCACCCGGGCGGCGCCGGAAGAAAATCGGCCCGAACTTTGAGTCCTGTCGAATCTGGGCGTGCCCGTCGCGGACAAGCTCAAGGCTGGCGGCGAAGGTCGCCGCGATCGCGGAACGCCTGGGCAGGCCCTCGCGCAGTCCCTCGGGCAGGAAACTCGAAAGTGTCGCCCATTCGGGTGCGCTGCCGAGTACGCCCCGCAACCGGCCCAGCGCATCGTCCATGGAGAACAGCTCGAACTGCTCGATCGTCAGGGTCTCGGCCTTGCCACGCCGGGTGATCGCGCCATACGCCTCGAGCATCTCGAACAGGGAGGCGTCATAGACCGGGTGGGTAATTACGCGAATGCCCTCGGGAGCGCCCCGGTCGAAGACATCGCGGCCCAGCAGCGGGCGGGCAAACAGGGCTTCGGCGGCGGTGCGCATCGCCTCGATCCGCTGCAGCTGATACTGCAGCGCTGCGGCCATTTCCGCAGCCGTCGGCTCTTCCTCGTTTTCTTCGACCGGCAGCAAAAGCCGTGACTTCAGGTAGGCAAGCCAGGCCGCCATCACGAGGTAGTCTGCCGCGATCTCGAGCTGAAGCTTGCGTGCGGCTTGAATGAAGTCGAGATACTGCTCGGCGAGTGCGAGCACGGAAATCTTTGTGAGGTCGACCTTCTGGTCGCGCGCAAGTGCTAGCAACAGATCCAGCGGCCCCTCGAACCCCTCAAGGTTGACGACCAGTGAGTGGCTGCTTCCCGCCTCGCCCTGTGCTGCCAGATGATCCGGCACGGGCTGCTCGAAGCTTTCGGTTGTCTCGCTCATATCAGGCCGACGCCTTGCAACAGTATCCTGCGCAGGAAATCCAGCGGTCCCAGCACCAGCCAACGGAAGATGTTGAGGTCGGTGCCCAGCTGTCGTCCCAGCAGCGGCAGGATAAAGATCAGCCCGATCAGAATAAACAAACCGTAGCGCTCGAGCCGAGCGAGCCGGTAGGCGAGCGGGCGCGGCAGCACCCCGACGGCCACCCGACCGCCATCCAGGGGCGGCAGCGGCATCAAGTTAAAAATCGCCAGCAATAAATTGATATTTATGGAGTTAATCAGGTTTCGTCCGACCCATTCTCCGACGTCTGGGCCAAACAATGGCAGCAAATGAAGCGCCAGCGCAGAGACGATCGCGAGCCCGATATTGACGGCCGGACCGGCCGCCGCGACCAGCACCATGTCCCTTCGCGGACGCCCGAGTCGCCCGAAATTGACCGGAACGGGCTTTGCCCAGCCGAAAAGAATGCCGCCGGCCGATATCAGAATCGCGGGCAGGATGATCGTTCCGAACGGATCGATATGCGCCAGCGGGTTGAATGTGACCCGACCCAGGTTCTTTGCCGTGTCGTCCCCGAGCTTCGATGCGGCCCAGCCATGGGCAGCTTCGTGCAGGGTGATCGCGAGCAGAACCGGGATGACCCAGATCGAAGCGAGAAAGAGAATGTCGTCGATGTTCACCCGCTCACGTTCCTTCGAGTTGCGCAGTCAGGGCAACGGAAAGTTCCCGAAAATCCGCCCCTTCCGGCTTTTGTGTTGCCGCGCGGGCCCGTGTCCAGCGTCCGACGGAAGATTGTGACAGCGCCGATACGTTTCCGGCTACGTCTTCCATCTCTGCCAGAACACCGGAACAGTGCAAAATCGCATCACAGCCCGCCGCCAGCGCGGCCGCAGCACGTTCACCCGGTGTGCCGGAGAGCGCTTCCATGGCAATGTCGTCCGTCAAGAGAAACCCGTCGAAGCCGATATCGCGGCGTATCAGGTCGTCGATCACGGCCCGGGAGACCGTTCCCGGATTGTGCGGATCGACCGCGTCGTAAACGACGTGCGCCGACATCCCGAGCGGGAGATCATTAAGTGGGCGAAACGCCGCGAAATCCGTGGCGCGCAGTGTCTCGAGATCGGCTTCTACATGTGGCAGTTCCTTGTGGCTGTCCACGGTACCCCGGCCGTGACCGGGCATGTGCTTGATGACCGGCAGACACCCTTCGCGCATCAACCCGTGCGCCATGGCGCCACCGAGGACCGAGACCGTCTCCGGATCGGCGGAGTATGCGCGGTCGCCGATGGCATCCGTCGTTTCGGGAAGGCCAAGGTCGAGCACCGGGGCGCAATCGACGTCGATCCCGAGGCCGTTGAGTAACGCACCGAACATCCGCCCGAGTGTCTCGGCGGCCTCGCGTCCCGCGTCAGGATTGCGTGTATGGAGCGCGCCGATTTCCGCCGCTGCAGGTGCCGTCGGCCAGTCCGGCGGGCGCAGCCGCATGACGCGCCCCCCCTCCTGATCGATCAACACGGGCGCGTCGCCTCGCCCGACCGTCTCCCGCAGATCGGACGTGAGGTGCCGGATATCGTCTGCATTACCGAGGTTCCGTGCGAACAGGATAAAGCCCAGCGGGTCGGCGTCGCGCAGGAACGCGCGTTCATCGCGTGTCAGCGCGGCTCCTGATACGCCGAACAGGACGGCATTGGGCCCGTTCATGCGCGCCGGTCAGGGTGCAACAACCAGACAGTCCTGGTTGCGGCTCTTGAGTTGGCCGCACAGGCTGCTCGCGGCAGCCCTGTCGGCAAGCGGCCCGGCCTGAATGCGATAGAAGGTGCCGCGATCGAGCTTCACGCTCTGAACATTGAGATCCAACGATCCCAGGATGTCGTTGTTCCGCGACTGGATACGGCTCCATTCCGAACGGGCGCGGTCCTGGCTCGAGACGGCGGCCAACTGGACGCGCCATCCCCCGCCGGTTACCGGCGTGGCAGGCTCCGGTTTGACGGCCGGTGCCGGTATCGGCTTTGTCGCGGCGGCTTGCGGAACAGGAGCGGGCTCGGCCGGTGCCGGGGCCGCCGGCGGAGGCGGCGGTGGCGGCGCAGACGCGACTTCGGGTTCCGGGGGCGCGGGTTCCGGTGCCGCCATCTGTTCGACGGACACGAACTGCGCTGCAGGCACGTTCTCGGCAACGGGTCCGGGGACGGATTCGGGCGCCGGTTCCGCCGAGATCTCAGGCTTCGGTGGTTCGACCGCAGGCTGCGGGCGTTCCGCCGGCTCCTCGGGTGGCGGCAGCAGGCGTTCGACCGGTTCTTCGATCTGGCCCGGCGCGAGCCGGCCGAAAACGAGCTTGTCCTGGTGCGGCACGTCGAGGCCGCCGGGATTCTCCGGTTCGCGCTTGATGGGTTCTTCGTCGGCACGGATCACCGGGGCCGCGTCCTCGGCACCGGACCGGATGCCCTGCTGGTAGGCGAACCAAACCACGCCGGCGAGCGCGATGGCACCGACCGCAATCGTACCGACCGCAAAAGCCTTGGCCAGCGGGCTCATGCCCGGCCTTGGTTCCTCGTAGTATTCCCCGGGTCCGAGTATCTCGGGTTCGGTCATGAACGCCTCATTCGCGCAATTCGTCGACCGGAGTCACTCCCATGATTTCCAGTCCCGATGCGACGACCGCCCGAACGGCGAGCACAAGGGCCATCCGGGCGCGTGTAACCTCCTGGTCCTCCGCGACGACGAACCGCAAGCCCGGCTCTCCGCGGGCCTTGCTCCACAACGCATGAAACGCCGCGGCAAGGTCGTAGAGATAGAACGCCAAGCGATGCGGCTCATGGGCCCCCGCCGCGCCTTCCACGGTGCGAGGCCATGCCGCCAGCAACCGGATCAACGCAAGCTCATCTGAGTCGGTCAAGCGAGCGAGATTGGCACCGCCAAGCGCTTCCACGCCGAAATCGGCATCGGGAAAGGCTTCCGCGGCCATGTTGGCCACCGAATGGGTGCGCGCATGAGCGTACTGCACATAGAACACCGGATTGTCGCGGCTTTGCTCGCGCACCTTCACGAGGTCGAAGTCCAGCGGCGCGTCGTTCTTGCGGGTTAGCATGATGAAGCGGATCACGTCCTTGCCGACGGCATCGGCCAGGTCGCGCAGGGTGACGAAGGTGCCGGCCCGCTTGGACATCTTGGCCGGTTCGCCGTCCTCGAGCAGCCGCACCATCTGGCACAACTTCACATCGATTTCCGCCTTGCCGTCGGTCAGCGCCTTCACCCCGGCCCCGACGCGCTTCACATAGCCGCCGTGATCCGCCCCCCAGACATCGATCAGCCGCGTGAACCCGCGCCGGTACTTGTCCTGGTGATAGGCGAGATCGCTCGCGAAATAGGTCCAGGAACCATCCGATTTCTTGAGCGGGCGATCCGTATCGTCGCCGAAGTCGCTCGCGCGGAACAGCGTCTGCGGACGCTCTTCCCAGTCATCGGGAAGCTTTCCCTTCGGCGGTTCCAGCACGCCCTTGTAAATCAATCCTTCGGCATCAAGTGTCGCGAGAGTGGCATCCACGCCGCCCGCGTCCACGAGCGCGCGTTCGGACGAGAATTCATCGTGCCGGATATTGAGAACCGCCAGATCCTCGCGAATCAGGTCCATCATCGCGGAGACCGAGAACGCCCGGAACTCCGGCAGCCACGCTTCTTCCGCGACGTCCCGCCACTTATCCCCGTCCCGCGCGGCGATCGCGGCCCCGACCGGAATCAGGTAGTCGCCCGGATACAGGCCCTCGGGAATCTCGCCGATATCCTCACCAAGCGCCTCGCGGTAGCGCAGATAGGCCGAGCGGGCCAGTACATCCACCTGGGCGCCGGCGTCGTTGATATAGTATTCGCGGGTGACGGCGTAACCCGCCTTGTCCAGGAGCGCGGCCAGCACGTCGCCTACGACAGCGCCGCGCGCGTGGCCCACATGCAGCGGCCCCGTCGGGTTCGCAGAGACGTATTCCACGTTGACCGGCCGCCCCTGCCCCATCTCGCTCCGGCCGTAGTCGGTGCCCATGTCAAGGATGTCGGCCAGCCGGGCCCGCCAGAAATCGTCGGAGAGCCGCAGGTTGATGAACCCGGGACCGGCGACATCGACAGTCTCGACCGTATCCTGCGCTCGTAACCGTTCGGCCAGCGTCTCGGCCAGATCGCGTGGCTTCAGGCCCGCCGGCTTGGCCAGCACCATCGCGGCGTTGGTGGCCAGGTCGCCGTGGCTCGGATCGCGCGGCGGATCGACGCTGACCCGCGTACCGTCGGTGCCCGCCGGCAACGTGCCGTCGGCGACGAGAGATTCAATTTCCGATTCAACGATCGCCTTGAAGGCGCTGAAAACATTCATCAAAGAACTTCCGGGTCGAACAGCTTGCGATGCAGCTCCAGGGCGTAACGGTCGGTCATGCCGGCGATGTAGTCCGCGATCATCCGGGCGCGCCCGGACTCGTCCTTCGCTTCGGCCCGGGCCCGCCACTCAGTCGGCAGCAGCTCCGGCTCGTGGAACAGCAGCTCGAACATCTCCGAGACCACGCGCTTGGCCTTGGATGTCATGCGATTCACGCGGTGATGGCGATACATATTCTCGTACAGGTACGTCTTCACGGCATGGTCGGCCGCCGCGACCTCGGGCGAGAACGCCACGACCGCATGGTCCAGTGCCCGCACCTCCTCCGGTGATCCGACATCGGCTTCGGCGATCCGCCGACGGGTCTCCGAGAGCACATCCGAGACCATGGTCCCGATGATCTGGCTGATTCCGGCGTGGATCAGCCGCGGCCGGTCGAGATCTCCGTGCTTCTCGATGACATGGCGGAACGCCGGGCCGACCAGCGGAACGTCGGCCACGTCATCAAGATCGAACAGGCCGGCCCGCAGCCCGTCGTCGATGTCATGGCTGTTGTAGGCGATATCGTCGGAGATCGCCGCCACCTGGGCCTCGGCGCCGGCAAACGTGTCGAGCTCGAGATCATGATCCGCCACATATTCCTCGATCGCTACGGGGATGGCCCACGCACTCTCGGCGTGATGGCCCGCCAGCGGTCCGTTGTGCTTGACCACGCCTTCGAGGGTCTCCCAGGTCAGATTGAGGCCATCGAAGGTGGGGTAGCGCTCCTCGAGCTTCGTCAGGATGCGCAGGGTCTGGGCGTTGTGATCGAACCCACCGAAGGGCGCCATGGCGGCATCCAGTGCCTCCTCGCCCGCATGCCCGAAGGGCGTGTGGCCGAAGTCGTGGGCGAGCGCCAGCGCCTCGGCCAGGTCTTCGTTCAGGCCCAGCGCCCGGGCCACGGTCCGTGCGATCTGCGCGACCTCCAGCGAGTGGGTCAGCCGGGTCCGGTAGTAGTCGCCCTCGTGATAGACGAAGACCTGGGTCTTGTGCTTGAGCCGCCGGAAAGCGCTCGAATGGATGATCCGATCCCGGTCACGCTGGTAGCAGCTCCGGTAGCCGCTCTCCGCCTCTACGTGCAGACGGCCGCGTGTGGCCAGCGGATCGCACGCATAGGACGCCAGGACCGGCCCGAAATGCTCGGGTCCGGCGGGCGAGTTTCGCAAATCTGCGGGGGCGGACGACATCTGCGGCAAGGTACGTGTGCGCCCCGTGATTGCAACGGAAAATTGACAATCCCTGCGCCATGACTAAATAGCTGATATCGTTACGTTGGCATGACGGACACGCACGACATGGACACCGTTGAAATCGACTCCGCCCCCAAAGGGGTTGGCCTCAGTCAAAGCGCGGTCAACCAGCTGAACGGCCTGTTCGCGGCCGAAGATCGCGACGGGCTGATGCTGCGCATTGTCGTCAACGGCGGCGGCTGCTCCGGCTTCACCTACGGTTTTGACTTCGACGACGCCGTGAACGACGACGACCGGACGTTCGAGACCGACGGCGTGAAGGTGGTCGTGGACGACGCCTCGCTGGAGTTCATCGACGGCAGCGTCCTCAACTACGTCGAATCTCTCGGCGGCAATCATTTCACACTCGAGAATCCCAACGCCACCTCGTCCTGCGGCTGCGGCTCGTCCTTCTCGGTCTATTAGACGCATCCAGTATTCGTCATTCCCGCGAAGGCGGGAATCCATCAACTCCGTGCCAGACCGGGATCGTTCCCGGTCCATGGACCCCGCCCTTCGCCGGGGTGACGACTGTATTGTGTTTGGCGCCTCTGTCCTGCCCAAGCAACGTTTCCAGCACGCGTTCGATCAGGCATAACTGACATATGAAAATCGCCACCTGGAACGTCAACTCGATCAAGGCGCGCCTGCCCCACGTCCTCGACTGGCTCGAGGAGGCGAAGCCCGACGTCGCGCTCCTGCAGGAGATAAAGACGGTCGACGAGAACTTCCCGGCGATGGAGATCGAGCAGCGCGGCTACAACTGCGCCGTTCACGGCCAGAAGAGCTACAACGGCGTCGCGATACTCTCGAAGCATCCGCTGAGCGACGTCTCGACCGGCCTCGCCGGGGACAAGGACGACGACCAGGCCCGCTATGTCGAGGCGTGGGTCGAGGCCGGCAACGACAGCGTGCGGGTCGCCTCGATCTACCTGCCCAACGGCAACCCGGTGGACAGCGACAAGTATCTCTACAAGCTCAAATGGATGGACCGGCTGGCCAGACGGGCGACGGCCCTGCTCGCGACCGAGGAACCGGTGGTGCTGGGCGGCGACTACAACGTCATCCCGGCCGATGGCGACTGCTATGACCCGGCCGCCTGGGCCGACGACGCGCTCTTCAAACCGGAGACCCGTGCTAAGTTCCGGACCCTCCTGAACCTCGGCTACACTGAGGCCTGGCGGACACTCCACAACGAGACCCATGTCTATTCGTTCTGGGACTACCAGGCCGGTGCCTGGCAGAAGGACAACGGCATCCGCATCGATCACCTGCTGCTTTCGCCCCAGGCCGCCGACCGGCTGACGGCGTGCGAGATCGACAAGGGCCCGCGCGGCAAGACGAGGGCCTCCGACCACACCCCCGTCTGGTGCGAGCTTACGGCCTGACGCTATAGTCCGGGCAGAGGGGAACCGCCATGTCACTCGCTCACAACGAATCCGAGTTCGCCCGTTCCGTTCGGGACGTGCCGCGTAAGGCGCTGCCGGTCATTGATGTTGGCAAGGCGCGCATGGGCGATGCCGCCGCGATCGAAGAGGTCTCGCGCCAGTGGCGCGACGTCTGGGAGAGCCTCGGCTTCCTGTGCATCGTCAACCACGGGCTCGCGCCCGAGCTGATCGACGGGATGCACGACGCGGCGAAGCAGTTCCACGACCTGCCCCTCGAAACCAAGATGCAGATCAAGGTCACCCACGACCAGAAGGGCTACGTCCCGGCGCGCGGCGGGCTAACGACCCACTCGCGGTTCCACAACTCGAAGAAGCTCAACACGGTCGAGTGCCTGGTCCTCGCGACCGACTATCCGGCGGACCATCCGGATGTCATCGCGGGCAAGAAATTCTATGGCCCCTGCCCCTGGCTGCCGGAAGACGTGGTGCCCGGCTTCAAGGCGACGGCCCAGAACTACATGGGCCGAATCACCGAGCTGGGGAAATCGCTTCTTCCGGTCTGGGCGCGCTCGCTCGAACTGGAGGCCAATTTCTTCGCGCCCTACTTCGAGCAGAGCTACACCTATTTCCGGGTCGCCCACTACCCGCCCAAGAACGACCTCGACGACGGCGAGATGGGGTCGAACGCCCATTGCGACACCGGCTTCAACACCTACCTGCCGCCGGCGAAGGAGGAAGGCATCCAGATCCTCGACGCCGACGGCGAGACATGGTTCTGGCCCGACATACCCGAGGGCGCGGTGATGGTGAACATGGGCTACTTCTTCGAGCGCTGGACGAACAACCGGTTCCGCGCGACGCCGCACCGGGTGGTGCCGCCGACCGAGAACGACCGCTATTCCTTCGCCTGCTTCGTGAACCCCGGCTTCGACACGCCGTGCGACGCGCTGCCGACCTGCGTGAGCGACGACAACCCACCACAGTACGAACCGATGACCTACTGGGAGTATTTCGACTGGTACATGGCCCGGTCCTACACCCATTACGGCAAGCTCAAGGTATCGGGCGACAACAACGTCACGGCCTGACCGAACAAACCATGCGTCTCTGGCACTTCCTCCTCGATCTCTATCTCGGCAAGCGCGGCTACCGGGCATCGTTCATTGCCTACGGCATCGGCTTCTGGCTGTTCGGCATCGGAATTTTGCTGTTCATGTCCTGGCCGGAGACCCGTTGGGTGCCGGCGATCGTGTTCCGCACGATCCTTATCAACCTCGGGCTCGTAGTACTGATCCTGATGACCTATCCGGTGATCTTCTGCGCGTTTAAGATCAACGATACGACCCGTCCGAAGTCGCGGTTCCGCCGGGTGATGGAGCCGACGATCGTGGGCGCCATGGCACCCCTCTACCTGCTCCTGTTCGTGTCGGGCTTCATCAAGTCCTACCTGGGCCTGTCGTTCCTGGGGATTAACTGAACATCATGTAACGCGGCACTGGCGGCGCTCAGGCCTGCCGAAGATTCTGTACTTCGAGCACAATGACGGAGATGGGAATGTCCCTGGCGATGGAAACCGAGTTCAGACGCAAGTCACGCGATCTGCCGCTCCGCGCACTCTCGCTCGTCGATGTCGGGGCCGCGCACACGAGCGATCCGGTCGCGATAGAGGCTCTCGCCGAGGAATGGCGGAACATCTGGGAAGGCGTCGGCTTTACCGGCATCGTGAATCCCGGCTTCGATGCCGTCGGAGAAAGCCTGCCGACCTGCACGGACGCAGACAATCCGCAGAAACATCCGACCCAGAATTACTGGGAGTTTTCAACTGGTACATGACCAACACCTTCACCCATTACGGCAAGGTCAAGACGACAGACAACAACGAGGCCGCGGTCTGAAGCCGCGGCAAATCCCCAGGAGAGTTACGCAATGGCATTCTTTGAACTCCGACAATACAAGATCCGCCGCAACAAGATGAAGGAGTGGCTCAAGATCTTCGAAGAGGAGATCGCGCCCTTCCAGATCGGCAAGGGCATGGTGATCTGCGGTTCCTGGCACGGCGAGACCGACGATTCCGTATTCGTCTGGATGCGCCGGTTCAACTCGGAGAAGGAGCGTGAGCGGCTCTACAAGGCGGTCTACGAG
>JAYPRP010000076.1:0-10864 GCA_038132575.1 Rhodospirillaceae bacterium | reverse complement strand
ATAGCGGCATCGCGACGAACAGACATGCCGGCGTCACCATCGTGGTGGCGCCAGTTTTCTATCGAGAGAGAGATATAGATTGAGCCTTGCAGATACGAGCGTTGCCTGGATCGGCGCCGGGAAAATGGGTGGCCCGATGAGCCGCCGTGTGCTGGATGCTGGCGCAGCGCTGGCGGTGTACGACCCCGTTACGTCGAATGCCGAGGCGGTGGCTGCGGCCGGTGGACGGGTGGCGAGTTCCAACGTAGATGCCGTGGCGGGCGCCGAGATCGTCGTTTCGATGATCCCCAATGATGCGGTTCTGAAAGCGATCACGATGGGCGATGACGGTATCTTTTCCGTCCTTTCCTCCGGCACGATCTATGTCGACATGAGCACCGTCTCGCCCGAGACCTCGGCCGAGGTTGCGTCGACAGCGACAGACGCGGGGATTGCCTACCTGCGAGCACCCGTGTCCGGTAGCACCGCGCTCGCCGAGGCGGGCAATCTCACCATCATGGTTTCGGGCCCGGAGGAGGCGGCCGAACGGTGCGCGGAGCTCTTTGCTGTGATGGGCGCGCAGCATTTCTATCTCGGGACGGAGGAGCAGGCCCGCTATCTCAAGCTGGTCGTGAACCTGCTTGTGGGCACCACCGGTGCCGTGCTTGCGGAGGCTCTCACGCTCGGGCGAAAGGGTGGTCTCGATTGGGAACAGATGCTCGATGTGATCGGGGCCAGCGCCGCCGCATCACCCTATGTGCAGTATAATCTCGCGCCGCTGAAGGCGCGGGACTTTTCGCCGCTCTTCTCGACAGAGCAGATGGTCAAGGATTCGAAGCTGATCTGCGATGCCGGCTCAAATACAGGTGTTCCGCTGGCGATCGGCGCCGCGATGCTGCAGATGTTCATGGATACGGTCGAAGCCGGCTACGGCGAGTACAACCTCACCGCAGCCATCAAGCTTCTTGAGAAGAACTCGGGGCTCGGCGAACTCTAGCCGGCCGCATGCCCAAAGAGCATGCCCTAGAGGGCGTCCGAGCCGGTCTCGCCGGTGCGCACGCGGACGGCGGACTGAAGGTCGAGCACGAAGATCTTCCCGTCGCCGATCTTCTCGGTGTTCGCCGCGTTCCGGATGGCATCGACGATATTATCGACGACATCGTCATCGACGGCGACCTCGATCTTCACCTTGGGAACGAAGTTCACCTGGTATTCGGCTCCGCGGTAGATTTCTGTCTGGCCCTTCTGGCGCCCGTAGCCTTTGACCTCGCTGGCGGTCATGCCCTCGATGCCGACCCCTGCCAGGGCCTCCCGCACGTCGTCGAGTTTGTGCGGCTTGATGATCGCAACAATGAATTTCATGTCTGATCCTGTGTCGTTTGGGGGCGGCGCTCGCGACCGGCATGCACCGCCCCGCAGTTAAGTCAAAGGGTGCGAGCTACATATTGTGGTAGCCGCGCTCCCCGTGCAGCGACAGGTCGAGGCCCTGGACTTCGGTCTCCTCGTCGACGCGGAAGGTCAGGAACATCTTCAGCACCGTCGCGATGATCGCGGTGAGAACACCGGACCAGACGGCGACGATGACGATCCCGAGCGCCTGGACGCCGAGTTGGCTGCCCATCGTCATGCCTTCGGCCAGGCCATTGCCGCCCAGCGCCACTGACACGAAGAACGCCGTCAGCAGGGTGCCGAGCGCACCGCCGACACCGTGAACGGCGAACACGTCGAGCGAGTCGTCGATCCGGAACCGCTGCTTCACGGCCTGCGTGATCGCGTAGCAGACCACGCCGCCGGCGAGGCCGAGTACCAGACCACCGACCGGACCCACCGAGCCGGACGCCGGTGTGATCGTCGCGAGACCCGCGACCATGCCGGTCACGGCGCCGACAAGGCTCGCCTTGCGATAACGGATCAGCTCCATGACCGACCAGGCGATGGCACCAGCCGCTGCAGAGATGTGCGTGACCGTCATGGCCATGCCCGCGGCCGCGTCGGCGGCGAGGGCAGAGCCCGCGTTGAAGCCGAACCAGCCGACCCAGAGCATTGCCGCGCCGATCATCGTCAGGCCCGGGCTGTGCGGCGGCTGCACCTCGTTGGGGAAACCGCGACGCGGTCCGAGCATCATGGCCAGCACCAGTGCGGAAACACCGGCGGTGACATGGACGACGACACCGCCCGCGAAGTCGAGCAGTCCCATTTCGGCCAGGAATCCGCCGCCCCAAACCCAGTGCACCACCGGGGCATAGACGATTGCGACCCAGACCAGGGAGAAGGCGATCACGAATGAGAAATGGATACGTTCGGGATAGGCGCCGACGATCAGGGCGGGCGTGATGATGGCAAATGTCATCTGGAACATGAAAAACAGGGTCTCGGGAATTGTTCCCGAGATGCTGTCGATGCCGACTCCGGAGAGGAATGACTTTCCGAGACCGCCCCACCAGGCGTTGCCGTCACCGAACGCGATCGAGTATCCGATCGCAAACCAGAGAATGGAAACCGTCGCCGCGATGGCGAAACAGTTCATGAGAACCGACAGCACATTCTGCGCGCGCACCAGGCCTGCATAGAACAGGGCAAGGCCGGGAAGCGTCATGAACAAAACCAGTGCCGTCGAAGTCAGAATCCAAGCCGTGTCGGCTCCTTGCATGATTCCGCTCCTTCATTTGTTGATTTCTACATTTATTGTTTGTTGGGAGGCGACGAACAAACCGGATGGGCAGGCAACCATGCTGCCCGCGCCTTGTTAAAGACGCCGGTCCTATCGGAACCCCCATCACGGCATATGTGCGATTTTGTTTCTTGTTTGGCCGCCGATAGGCTTCGCGCGGGATAATATCGGGCTGACAGGTGATCGCAAGAGGGGACATGTGAGCAATTCAACGGAAGCGACGAGTGCCCGGGCATTGCTGGCATCGTTGTTCGATGCCGCCATCGCCTCTGCCGATCCGCTGCGTTGCGTCCCGTCGCATGTGCCGGTACCGGGACCGACGGGCCGGGTCGTCGTGGCGGGCGCCGGCAAGGCATCGGCCGCGATGGCGCTGGCCGTGGAATCGGTCGCGCACGAGAAGGGGTGGCTCGACCGGATCGAGGGTTCCGTGGTCACCCGCTATGGTCACGGTGCGCCCTGTGTGCGCGTCGAGGTCATCGAGGCCGGACATCCGGTGCCGGATGCTGCCGGCGCGGAGGCTGCGGACCGTCTGCAGGCGTTGATTGCGCCGTTGACCGCGGACGATCTCCTGATCTGCCTGATGTCGGGCGGGGGATCGGCGCTGCTGGCCGCGCCGGCCGCAGGGATCACCAGAGACGAGAAGGCGGAAATCAATCGCGCATTGCTGCGCAGCGGCGCACCGATCGACGAGATGAACTGCGTGCGCAAGCATATCTCAGCGATCAAGGGCGGACGGCTCGCACGGACAGCGGCGCCCGCACGGGTTGTCAGCCTCATGATTTCGGATGTGCCCGGTGATGATCCGTCCGTGATTGCGTCCGGGCCGACGGTCCCGGACCCGAGCACGCGGGAGGCGGCGCTGGAAATCCTCGCGCGTGACGCAATCGCGGTTCCCGAGTCCGTTACCCGGCTGCTGGATAGTCCGCACGGTGAAACGCCGAAACCCGGTGATCCGGTTTTTGAGAGGGTCGAGAACCTGATTGTTGCCCGGCCGGCGGAGATGATCGCCGCCGCGGATGCCGCGGCGCGGCAGGCGGACTGCCGGGTCGTGAACCTCGGTGCCGATCTCGAGGGAGAGGCGCGCGATCTCGGCCGGGAACACGCGGAACTGGCATTGAGGCTGCGCAGCGAGCGCTCTGGCGACCGGCCGCTGGTCATCCTGTCGGGCGGGGAGACAACCGTGACGGTGACCGGCGACGGACGCGGCGGGCGCAACGCGGAGTATGCGCTCGGCCTTGCCGACGGGCTTGCCGGCGCCGACGGCATTTACGCCATCGCGTGCGACACCGACGGGATCGACGGCGTCGAGGACAATGCCGGCGTGATGGTGACGCCGGATAGCCTGGAGCGCGCGCGTGTGGCCGGGTTCGAGGCGGCCGACGTGTTTGCGCGCAACGACGCCTACAGCCTTTTTGCGGCCATAGGGGATCTGGTCATGACCGGGCCAACGCGCACGAACGTGAACGATTTTCGCGCGATACTGATCCTGTGAAAAGAAAGGCCGGGCGATATGCCCGGCCTGTTCGTTTCGTGATCGTGCTTCCCGCGATTATGCGGCCTGCTTGCGTGCCTTGCGCTTCGCCCACCAGGTTTTGATGTCGAGCTTGAAGTGCTCGTAATAGACCTTGGGGAAGATGATCAGGATGTCGTAGAGGGCAACCCAGCCGCCCTTGAGCGTGACCGGGATGGTGATCCAGGGCGCCGCGCCGATGATGGCGATATGCTCGTTGGTGTCGACCTTGTCGCGGTTCTGCAGAACCCGGTCGACATTGTGCGCGAAGGACCAGTCGGCGCGGTACATGACCTTCCCCTCGGGATTGATCACGTAGACCGTGTTCGGGAGCAGGCCCCACTCGTGGTGCCACTTGCCCTCGACATTGTCGACGATGATCTTGCGCTCTTCCTTGTAGTCGTCCCGGTTGCGCTTGGCGTACTCGATCTTCTCGTCGATCGAGGTCGCCTGCTTCGCCTTCTCGCCGGGATGGGCCTCGCGGACATAGACCACCAGCCATTCGACGTCCGGATACTTCTCCTGGAGCTTGGCGTAGGGCTTCACGTTCTTGACGTACATCGGGCAGGTGAGGCTGCCGGATTCGATGACCAGCCATTTGCCCTTGTAGTCGCTGAGCGACACTTCGTTTCCGTCGAGATCGGTCAGCGTGTAGTCGTAGTTGACCTCTTCGCCGGCCTTGGGGCCGGGGAAATAGCCGAGCTCGTAGTTGCTCATCTTGAAGCGCGGATAATTGTAGGTCTCGTTGCGTGCCGGCGCGCCCATATCGTTACCCTTTCGGTGACTGACTTCGTGGCGATCAGGTCAAAGAATTGGTCATCTTTTACAGCAAAACGCGGCCGACTGGTAGCAACAGTCGCGTGATTTCCGCAAAACAAGCTGTGCCTCGCGCAGAAGACAATCCCGGTTTCTCGGTAAAGTTCCCCGCTATACGACCGTCCAGCCGCCGTCGATCGTGAGGCTTGCACCCGTGATCAGCTCGGCGGCCGGAGATGCGAGAAAAACGACCGCGCCCGTGACGTCGGAAATCTTGCCCAGTCGGCCCATCAGAATCCGGTCCATGACGAACTGCTTGAACTCGGGATTCTCGAACATCGGCCTGGTGAACTCCGTCTCGACGAAGGTCGGGCCGATGCAGTTGCTGCGGATGTTGTGGGGCGCAAGTTCGGCAGCTATTGCCTTGCTCATGCCCTCGACCGCATGTTTCGTCGTGCAGTAGTTAGTGCGATTGGGCGAACCCACATGCCCCATCTGCGATGACATGTGAATGATCGAGCCGCCGCGCCCGCCGGCAAGCATCCGGCGCGCCGCGGCCTGCGCCACGAGGAACATCGATTTCACGTTCAGGTTGAGCAACGTGTCGAGATGTTCCTCGGTCACGTCAACGAACGGTTCGGGAATGTTGGCGCCCGCATTGTTCATGAGGATATCGATCCGCTCGATCCCCTCGATCAGCTCGGTAACCTTTGCCGCATCGGTGACATCACAGACGATTGTCCTTGCCGTGCCGCCGGCTTCCCGGATTCGTTCCGCGACCTCGTCGAGTTCGCTCTGGGTTCGGCTGACAAGCACAAGCTCCGCACCCGCATCGGCCAGCGCTATCGCGATCCCCCGGCCGAGGCCGCGCCCCGCGCCGGTGACGACGGCGACCAAT
This sequence comes from Rhodospirillaceae bacterium, assembly GCA_038132575.1. Taxonomy (GTDB): domain Bacteria; phylum Pseudomonadota; class Alphaproteobacteria; order UBA6615; family UBA6615; genus UBA8079. The sequence goes on along the minus strand of JAYPRP010000076.1, from coordinate 5,050 downwards.
CCGTCGAGGCGCAGCGACGGCGATTTGGTCTCTTCTGCGGCGGTTTCACTCATTTCACACTCTCCAACGCGATGTCGTCCGATGTTGCGGAATGCAGGGTTGCATTCCGAAAACGGTGCGACCATAACCGAGCTGCATGCCGGGCGTAAATTCGGCACAAGAACAACTGGTTTCAGACGACCTAGAGGCGAGGGACGACATGGCGAAGAAAGCAACCGCACGCAAACCGGCCACAAAAAAGAAGACGACGCGCAAGGGCAAGAAGCTGCTCACAAAAGCGGACGTGATGCGCAAGTGCAAGGAGCTGAACAACTGGGGCAAGTGGGGCAAGGACGACCAGCTGGGCGTTCTGAACTACATCACGCCCGAGGACATCGCCAACGCGGCGCAGCTGGTGCGCAAGGGCAAGGTCTTCCGCCTCGGACTAGAGCTGGATGAGAACGGTCCGCAGCGCGGGCTCTTCGGTGGCCGCTGGAACCCGATGCATCAGATGCTCGCGACCGGCACCGACGCGGTCCAGGGCATCCAGGAGCCGCTGGCGGGCATGCGCTACGCGGACGATGCGATCAACCTGCCGACCCAGGCCGCGACCCAGTGGGATGCGCTGGCCCACGTCTTCACTGAAGACAAGATGTGGAATGGCTATGACGCCACGCTGGTCGATGTGCGCGGCGCCCACAAGAACGGCATCGAGAACTTCGCCGACAAGATGGTCGGCCGGGGTGTGCTCCTGGATGTGGCCCGCTACAAGGGCAAGGAGCGGCTCGCCGACGGCTACGAGATCACGATCAACGACCTCGAGAACACCGCGAAGAAGCAGGGTGTCGAGGTGCGCCGCGGTGATTTCGTGATCTTCAACACCGGCCAGATGGCGGATTGCCTCGATCGCGGCGACTGGGGTGGCTACGCCGGCGGCGATGCGCCCGGCCTTGGCTTCGAGACTGTGGACTGGATCCACGAGAAGCAGATCGCCGGCATCTGCTCCGATACCTGGGGCATCGAAGTGCGCCCCAACCGGAGCGTCGAAGGCGTGAACCAGCCCTGGCACTGGGTGACGATCCCGCACATCGGCATCGTCCACGGCGAGATTTGGTACCTGCGCGAGCTGGTTGAGGACTGCGCGAAGGACGGCGTTTACGAGTTCTTCCTTTGCGCGCCGCCGCTGGTTATCACCCGGGGCACGGGTTCGCCGATCAACCCGCAGGCCATCAAGTAGAGTTCACGGCAACGCCGTCAGCGGGGCCACGTTCCAATGGAGCGTGGCCCTGTTGCTTTGCTATAGTTCCACAATAAGAAAATCGGCCCGCGCGGCGGGAATAGCTGAGAAATTAGGGGGAGAGCCCGGATGCACCGTTACGACGACCCGGAATACCGTTTCGACATGTCGAAGATCATGGAGATGTCGGAGAAGTGCAAGAACTGGGGGAAATGGGGCCCCGATGACGAGTGGGGAACCATCAACTATGTGGGCGACGAGGAGCGTAAGGCGGCCGCGGCGCTCGTGAAGAAGGGCCAGGTCTTTGCGCTCGGCCTGAACTTCGATTCCGACGGTCCCCAGAACGGCCTGTTCGGCGGACGCTGGAATCCGATCCACACGATGCTCGCGACCGGGACCGACGCGGTCGCGGGCAAGCAGACCGTTCCCGGCAAGAAGTATCCCAGCCAGTACGCTGACGACGCGGTATCTCTGCCGTTGCAGTGCGGCACCCAGTGGGACTCGCTCGCGCATGTCTTCAACAGCGACAAGATGTGGAACGGCTACGACGCCACGCTCGTCGGCGCGAACGGCGCGGAGAAGAACGCGATCCACAAGATGCGCAACAAGATGGTGGGCCGCGGCGTGCTGCTCGATATCGCGCGCTGGGCCGGCGTCGACTCCCTCGACGACGGGACGGCGATCGACGCGGAGGATCTGGATGCCTGCGCGAAGGCGCAGGGCGTCGAGATCAAGCGCGGCGACTTCGTGATCTACCGCACCGGGCACATGGAGCGTTGTCTCGAGTCCGGTGTCTGGGGCGGTTACGCCGGCGGAGAGGCGCCGGGCGTCTCGTTCCACACCTGCGAGTGGATGCACGACATGGAAATTGCGGCCATCTGCGCCGACACCTGGGGTTGCGAGGTCATCCCGAACGAGACGGACGACGTCTTCCAGCCCTGGCACTGGATCGTGATCCCGCAGATCGGCATCACCATGGGCGAGATTTTCTATCTCAAGGACCTGGCGAACGACTGCGCGGAGGACAATGTGTACGAGTTCATGTTCGTCGCACCGCCGCTTCCGATCACGCGCGGTGTGGGTTCGCCGATCAATCCGCAGGCCATCAAGTAGCGACCTCGGATCAACAATTCGGAACGGCCGGTGCCGGGGTTGCCGGGGCCGCCCACTCTGTTTTATGACACCGCAAAACATACCCACACGAGGAAGAGTGATATGGCCATCGAGTTCCTGAAGCAGGGCATGGATTCCGAGGCGAGCGACGAGGCAGACGCCAAGGTGCGGGAGATCGTCGAGGGTATCCTCGGCGACGTGAAGACCCGCGGCGATGCGGCCGTTCGTGAGCTTTCCGAGAAGTTCGACAAGTGGACGCCGGAGAGCTTCCGGCTGTCGGACGCGCAGATTCAGGAACTCGTCGATTCTCTGCCGGAGCAGACGATCGAGGACATCAAGTTCGCCCAGGCCCAGGTCCGCAATTTCGCGCAAATTCAGCGTGATGCCCTGCAGGATGTCGAGGTCGAGACGCTTCCGGGCGTGACCCTCGGCCACAAGAACATCCCGGTGAACAGCGTCGGCTGTTACGTGCCGGGTGGGCGCTACCCGATGGTGGCTTCCGCGCATATGTCCATCGTGACCGCCAAGGTCGCGGGTGTGCCGCGGGTCATCGCCTGCACGCCGCCGAACGAAGGCGGCCCGCATGCGGCAACGATCGCGGCCATGCATTTCGCCGGCGCGGACGAGATCTACTGCCTGGGTGGTGTGCAGGCCGTTGCGGCGATGGGCATCGGCACCGAGACGATCGCCCCATGTGACATGCTGGTCGGGCCGGGTAACGCTTATGTCGCCGAGGCCAAGCGCCAGCTCTACGGCAAGGTCGGCATCGACCTGTTCGCCGGCCCGACCGAGGTGCTGGTGGTTGCCGACGACACGGCCGACGTCGAGATGGTCGTGGTTGACCTGCTGGGACAGGCCGAGCATGGCCCGAATTCGCCAGCGGCCGTGATTACCACGTCGCGTGAACTCGCCGACGCCATTCCGGCGGAAATCGAACGCCAGCTGAAGATACTGCCGACGGCGGATGTGGCGTCGGTCGCATGGCGCGACTATGGCCAGATCATCCTGTGCGGGGATCGGGAGGAGATGCGTGCCGAGGCGGACAGGCTCGCCTACGAGCATGTGGAGATCCTAACCGAGGACCCGCGCTGGTTCCTCGATAACATGACCAACTTCGGTGCGCTGTTTATCGGTCCCGAGACAAACGTCTCCTATGGCGACAAGGTCATCGGTACCAACCACACACTACCGACGAAGGGCGCTGCCCGCTACACCGGCGGCCTGTGGGTGGGCAAGTTCATGAAGACCTGCACCTACCAGCAGATCACGGAAGAGGCGAGCGCGCTGGTCGGTGACTATTGTTCGCGATTGTGCGAGGTCGAGCGCTTCTGGGGGCACAAGGAGCAGGCGGATCTGCGCCTGCGTCGTTATGCGGGCCGGAACATCGGCATCGGGGCGACCGACGCCGCCGAGTAGCCGTTCCGGACACATCGATGGGAAAGGGCGGCTTTCGGGCCGCCCTTTCTGTTTCGTCCTGTCAGCTGACAAAGAAAAAGGGCGGCCCGGAGGCCGCCCTTTTACAGGGTCGAGACGCTCGACCTAGTTGATCGTGTACTTGTGAACCGGCTTGGCGCCGTTCGCGATAGAGAGTTCCATCAGGCGCTTGAAGGTCGCCTTGCCCGGAACGCCCTGTGCTTCGTACTCAGCGGCCTTCTCGTTCACCCACGGCTCGATCGCTCGGGCCATCTTGCCGCGCTCTTCGTCGCCCAGGTCGCGGACGGTGACGCCCTGCTTCTTGAGGTTCTCGAGAGCGGAGGTGAACTTGGCAACGCCTTCATCTTCAACGGCCACGTTGTAGACTTCGGTCTCTTCCATGATGATCTTCTTCACGGAGTCAGGCAGCTTCGCCCAGGTGTCGTTGTTGACGGTCACCGGGTAAGCCAAAACCGAGCCCCAGCCCATGGTCGTATAATACTTGGCGACTTCGCCGAACTTGAAGCCGTAATACGGAGCCGGGAAAATCACGACACCGTTGAACACGCCGGACTGCAACGCGTTGTAGACTTCGTTCAGGTTGGTCTGGACCTTCGCGGCACCAGCATAGTCGAGCCAGGGAAGGTTCGGGCCAGCGGCGCCGATCTTCACACCCTTGAGTTCTTCCATCTTCGTCCACGGAAACTTCGTGCCTAGGCCGTAATCGTCGAACGCGCCGTTCGCGATGTAGGTCTGGTTATACTTGTCCGAGAAGACGTCGTAGAAGTAGTCGAACTCCTTGTGGATCTGACGCGTGGTCGGACCCATGACCTTCGGATCGCCCGAGATGAACGGGTTGAAGTAGTTCAGGTTGTGGACAAACAGCTTGGTCGGCTCGAAGCAGGAGCACATGGCGCCGATGTCGACGAGACCCTTCTGGGTCGATTCCAGAACCTCGAAGAGGTTTGCGATCGTGCCGCCATAGCCCTCGATGAAGCGGACCTTGTGCTCGGTCTCGGCCGCGACGCGCTTGGTCACGTTCGGAACAAAGGTCTTGTTGAGCTGGTTAACTGTGGCGAGCGGCGCTGCCGGGTGTCCGGCTGCGATACGCAGCGTGAAGGTGTCTGCCACAGCAGCTGTCGTGGTCGCGGCAGCCGCCACGGCCAACACACCAGCAGCGGCAACAGTCGCAAGATGCTTACGTGCTTTCACTGATCGTCTCCCTTAGACATTGACTTGTTATGCATAACGTCGGTGGCGTCCAGCGGTAACGGAATGTGCCAGACTTCACTTTTGTCGGGTCGCAAC
>JAYPRP010000075.1:0-10950 GCA_038132575.1 Rhodospirillaceae bacterium | reverse complement strand
GGGGCTGATATGGATAGTCTACATGGCATGTCCTCCCGCCTGCGCGGAGTCTGGGTCGTCGGGGTGCGGCCTGTCACGGTGGCGCTTCAAGGAGCCCTCATCCTGAGCTTGTCGAAGGAGAAGGCGACATCCTCATACTTCGACAGGCTCAGCATGAGGATTCTCGTGAGATGTGCGGATCAAGTCCGCGTATGACGAATTCTTCCGAGCCTACAGCGGCCAGAAGAACAGGATCAGGGGCACGGCGGCGGCGATGATGATGATCTCCAGCGGCAGTCCCATCCGCCAGTAATCCCCGAACCGGTAGCCGCCGGGTCCCATCACCAGCACGTTGTTCTGGTGTCCGATGGGTGTCAGGAAGGCGCAGGAGGCGCCGATGGCGACCGCCATCAGGAACGGGTCGGGGCTGACACCGAGTTGGCCGGCGATGGCGACCGAGATGGGCGCCATCACAATTGCGGTCGCGGCGTTGTTCATCAGGTCGGACAGGGTCATCGTCACGACCAGCACGATGGTCAGGACCGCCCAGATGGGAATTGCGCCGGACAGTCCGACGATGCTCTCGGCGATGAGTTGCGTGCCGCCGGTGAGTTGCAGGGCGTTGCCGAGGGGGATCATCGCGCCGAGCAGCACGATCACCGGCCACTCGATGGTCTGGTAGGCCTCGTTCGCACTGATGCGGTTGAGCAGGATCAGCGCGATGACGGCCGCCGCGAATGAGACATGCACCGGCGTCCAGCCGAGCACGGTCGAAACGACCGAGGCGGTGAAGATGAGGGCCGGGATCAGAACCGCGCGCGGGCGGCCGACGGACAACCGCCGTTCGGCGAGCGGCAGGCAGCCCATCTCGGCTACCGCGTCGGCCAGTTCCTCCTCGTCGCCCTGGAGCAGCAGCACGTCGCCGGCGCGGAACTGGGTCCGGGCCAGGCGCTCACGGATCGGCTGGCCCTCACGTGCCACCGCCACCAGCGCGACACCGAAGCGCCGCCGCATGCCGAGTGTCTGGGGGCTGCGTCCCTCGATGCGTGCGCCGGTCTGCACGACCGCTTCCATGGTCGCCACCTGGTCTGAGCGGATATTCTCCTCGGCGAGCCGCTCGGCACCGGTCAGGGTGAGGCCCGCCTTCTGCACCAGTTCATCGACGCTCGCGGGATCGACGCGCAGCAGCAGCAGGTCGCTGGCCCGCAACCGCTCGCCCCAGATGTGGCTCAACCGGCGGGTATCGTCGCGCAGCAGCCCGACCACGATCGAGCGGTCCTCGTCGAGTGCCTCGAGCTCGCGCACGGTCTTGCCGATAAAATCGGAATCCTCGTTCACGGAGACCTCGATCACATAGGAATCGAGGTCGAACATCTCCTCGGCCGAGCGCCGCCCGGTGCGTTCCGTTGGGATCAGTCGCCAGCCGACCACGAGCACGAAGACAAGCCCGATGAGCGCGATGGGCAGGCCCACGAACGCGAAGTCGAACAGGGCAAACGGTTCGCCAGTCACGTCGGTTCGGAAGGTCGCGACGATGATGTTGGGCGGCGTGCCGATCAGGGTGACAAGGCCGCCCAGGATAGTTGCGAAGGACAGCGGCATCAGCACCGCCGAGGGTTTCTCGGTCAGGCGCAGGGCCAGCGGCATGAGCAGCGCCAGCGCCCCCACATTGTTCATGAAGGCCGACAGGACTGCACCGATACCCGACAGGGCCGTCATCTGGCCGCCCTGTCCCTTGGCGAGCCGCACGACGGCGTTTGCGATCAGGTCGATGACGCCCGACACCTGGAGCGTGCGGCTGATCACCAGCACCGCCGCGACTGTGATCACGGCGGGATGGCCGAAGCCGCGGAACGCCAGGTCGGTGGGCACGACCCCTCCGATCAGGCCGAGGATGAGTGCCGTGAACGCGACGATGTCGTAGCGCCAGCGGCCCCACATGAAGAACACGAGGGACAGGCCGAGAATCGCGAAGATGATGGCCTGGTCGGTGGTCATGGGGCGATTAGTAGCACGCGCATGGACATCAACCAGATCGTCGTTCCCGCGAAGGCGGGAACCCATTGCCTTGGGTGCCAGCTCTGGCGGGCACGGCGTTTATGGATGCCCGCCTTCGCGGGCATGACGAACGAATGGGAGGTGCCCCTAGTCGAAGGCCTCTTCCCAGCTTCCCTGGGTCGCCGCCTTGGAATACTCCGTCGCCCGGTTCTCGAAGAAGTTGGTGTGCTCGACGCCGTTGAGCATCTCCTCCATCCAGGGAAGCGGGTTCTTCTCGATCCGGTACACCGGCTGCAGGCCGAGTTGGGAGAGCCGGCGGTCGGCGATGTAGCGGATGTACTGCTTCACCTCGCGTGCCTCAAGGCCCTCGATCCCGCCCATCTCGAAGGCGAGGTCGATGAAGGCGTCCTCGTGGGTCAAAACCGTGTCGCAGGACACGTAGAGCTCGCGCTCGAATTCCTCGTCCCAGATCTCCGGATTCTCGTGGATGAAGGTGCGGAATAGCTTGATCACCGACTGGGTGTGCAGGCTCTCGTCGCGCACCGACCAGGTCACGATCTGGCCCATGCCCTTCATCTTGTTGAAGCGCGGGAAGTTCATGAGGATGGCGAAGGACGCGAAGAGCTGGAGCCCCTCGGTGAAGGCGCCGAACATTGCGAGCGTCAGCGCGATGTCCCGGTTCGTCTCGACGCCGAACTCCTGCATGTAGTCGTATTTGTCCTTCATCTGCTGATATTTGAGGAACGCCGAGTACTCGGTCTCGGGCATCCCGATGGTGTCGAGCAGATGGGAGTAGGCGGAGATGTGCACCGTCTCGATGTTCGAGAACGCCGCCAGCATCATCTGCACCTCGGTGGGTTTGAACACCTGCGAATAGTGCTTCATGTAGCAGTTGTTCACTTCCACATCGGCCTGGGTGAAAAAGCGAAAGATGTGTGTGAGCAGGTTGCGCTCGGCGTTCGACAGCGTCCGGTGCCAGTCCTTGACATCGTCGGCCAGCGGCACTTCCTCGGGCAGCCAGTGGACACGCTGCTGCATCAGCCAGGCGTCATAGGCCCACGGATAGCTGAACGGCTTGTACTGAACGCGCTCTTCGAGAAGCGACATATTCCTTTTCCCTCTCCCTCGGATGCGAGGCCCCGGCACCAACAGGCCCGGGGCAGCACGCACCAGTATTTCGTAACGTGCCTACTGGCAGGCGAGACACTCTTCGTAGTCGTTGCGGCTCGCCGCGGCGCGGTCCGCCTCGTCGTCGCCCGTCACCGGCACCAGCGCCGCCACGCTCTCGGAGCGCTGCAGCGACTTCGAGCGGCAGTAGTAGAGGCTCTTCACGCCCTTCTTCCACGCCTGGAAGTGGATATGGTGCAGGTCGCGCTTGTGCACGTCCGCCGGCAGGAAGACGTTGAGCGACTGGGACTGGCAGACCTCGGGCGCGCGGTCGGCGGCGAGGTCGATGACCCAGCGCTGGTCGATCTCGAAGGCCGTCTTGAACACGTCCTTCTCGTCCTGGGTCAGGAAGTCCAGATGCTGGACCGAGCCCTCGTTGGTCGTGATCGACGACCAGGTCTCGTCCGTGTCCTTGCCCTTCTCGGCGAGCAGCTTGCGCAGCGCCTTGGAGCGGACGTTGAACGAGCCCGACAGGGTCTTGTGGGTGAAGCTGTTGGCCGCAATCGGCTCGATGCCCGGCGACGCGCCGCCGCAGATGATCGAGATCGACGCCGTCGGCGCGATGGCCATCTTGTTCGAGAAGCGCTCGTCGATGCCGTAGTCGGCGGCGTCTTCGCAGGCCCCGCGCTCGGCAGCCAGCGTCTTGGACGCTGCGTCCGCCTGTTCGCGGATGTGCTTGAACATCTTCTTGTTCCACGCCTTCGCGACGGCGGATTCGAACGGCACCATCTGGTCCTGCAGGAAGGAATGGAAGCCCATGATGCCGAGGCCGACCGAGCGCTCGCGCATGGCCGAGTATTTCGCCTTGGAGAAGCTGTCGGGCGCGTTCTCGATGAAGTCGGTGAGCACATTGTCGAGGAAGCGCATGACGTCCTCGATGAAGGTCGGGTGATCCTTCCACTCGAGGAAGTTCTCGACGTTCAGCGACGACAGGCAGCACACGGCCGTGCGGTCGTTGCCGAGATGATCGAGTCCGGTGGGCAGGGTGATCTCGGAACAGAGATTCGACGTCTTGACCGTCAGGCCCGCGAGCTTCTGATGCTCGGGCACGTTGCTGTTCACCGTGTCGGAGTAGACGATGTAGGGCTCGCCGGTCTCGATCCGCGCCGTCAGCAGCCGTATCCAGAGGCTCCGCGCCTTCACCGTCGCGATCGGCGCGCGGTCTTTGGGGCTCACCAGCGCCCAGTCCTCGTCGGCCTCGACCGCACGCATGAAGGCGTCGGACACCAGCACACCATGGTGCAGGTTCTGGGCCTTGCGGTTCGGGTCGCCGCCAGTGGGCCGGCGAATCTCGATGAATTCCTCGATCTCCGGATGGTCGATCGGCAGGTAGACCGCCGCCGAGCCGCGCCGCAGCGAGCCCTGGCTGATGGCCAGCGTAAGCGAGTCCATCACGCGGATGAACGGCACCACGCCCGAGGTCTTGCCATTGTGGCCGACCTGTTCGCCGATCGAGCGGAGGTTGCCCCAGTAGCTGCCGATGCCGCCGCCGCGAGCCGCGAGCCAGACATTCTCGTTCCACAGATCCACGATGCCCTCGAGCGAATCCGAGGCCTCGTTGAGGAAGCAGGAGATCGGCAGGCCGCGCTGGGTGCCGCCGTTCGACAGCACCGGCGTCGCCGGCATGAACCAGAGGTTCGAGATATAGTCGTAAATGCGCTGGGCGTGCGCCGAATCGTCGGCGTAGTGGCACGCGACGCGGGCGAACAGCTTCTGCGGTGAACCCTTCTCGTCGTTCAGGAGATACCGGTCTTCCAGGGTCTCCTTGCCGAACGCCGTCAGGTTCTCGTCGCGCGACGGGTCGATCAGGATGCGGACGCGATCGGTCTGGTAGACGTTCGCGGTCTCGTCGTCCTTGCCGACGAGGTCGTTATCCACATCCGTTTTCGCCTCGGGTTCGGCGTCGGACGCGTCCAGTTCGATCGATTCCAGCAGGTCCATGTCTTCGTTTTCGTCCGATTTCAGCGTTTTTTCCACAACGCTGCTTGCAGTCGGAATCGCAGTCGTTCCGTCCATGAATTAAGGCCCCCTCCACGCGACAATCCAGGTGCTCCACAGCTTGTGGGCAGTTTTCCGTGGAAAACGTATAAAACCCACAACATCTAGAGCCGTAACCTTAAGTTAACACCAGATGTTGGCGCGTTGTCACCGTGAACAAGACGGGAACATTATAATCTTTGGGGCGCGCGAGTCAATCGTAAGGCCCCGGAATCGCGGATACTTGCAGGTTTCGAGATTCCGGCCGCCCGATCGGACCGCCACCTTTGTGCCCGGTTTGTGCCGCAAAACCCAAAATCTTGTGGTGGGCAGAAAACCGACTCGGGAGTTTAGCGGAGAACGAAACGGGACCGGCGCTCGAACCCGCCCCGAACCGGAGTAGTATTCGCCCATGTGCGGACGATTCGGCCTGTTTCACACCTGGGAAGAGTTGCACGCGGCCTATGGGCTGGTCGTGAGCCAGCCCTTAACACTGCCCGCGCGCTACAACATTGCGCCGTCCCAGAACATCGTCGCGATCATCCGCGCCGGGTCGCGCGAAGGCGCGGCCGCGAGCGATGCGCTGACGTGCGTCCCGGCGGCCTTCCGCTGGGGGCTCGTGCCGTCCTGGGCGAAGGACCCGGGCATGGGCGCGCGGATGATCAATGCCCGGGCCGAGACGGTCGCGGAGAAGCCGTCCTTCCGCGCCGCGTTCCGCCGCCGGCGCTGCATCATCCCGGCGAGCGGATTCTATGAGTGGCAGGCGATGGGCACCGGCCCCAAGCAACCGGTCTGGATTTCCCGGCCCGACGGCGGGCTCATCAGCTTCGCAGGCCTGTGGGAGGCGTGGCTGGGGCCCGACAGCTCGGAACTCGAGACCGCGACCATCGTCACCACCGAGGCCAACGAGACGCTCCGGCCGTTCCATCACCGCATGCCGGTGATCCTCGAGCCCGACGGGTTCGACGCCTGGCTCGGCAGTGGCGCGGACGACCGTTTCGACCGCGAGGCGGCGGGCGAACTCCTGCGCCCCGCGCCCGAGGATGCTGTAGGGGTCGTATCGGTGGGGCGCGCGGTCAACGACATCCGCAACGACGGGCCCGAGCTGCTCACGCCTCACAAATTGGCCGACGAACCGCCGGACCAGGGCGAATTGTTCTAGGAGCCTAGGCCGCGTCGCGCTTCGCCAGTTTCCACTCGGGCCGCACGAAGTGGCAGGTGTAGCCGTGCGGGATGCGCTGGAGATAATCCTGGTGCTCCGGCTCCGCCTCCCAGAACGCGCCCGCCGGGGCGATCTCGGTGACGACCTTGCCCGGCCACAGGCCCGACGCCTCGACGTCGGCGATGGTGTCTTCGGCCGTCTCGCGCTGGGCTTCGTCGTGCCAGAAGATCGCGGAACGGTACTGGGTGCCCCGGTCATTGCCCTGGCGGTCCGGCGTGGTCGGGTCGTGGATCTGGAAGAACAGCTCGAGGAGATCTCGGTAGCTCACCTGCTCGGGGTCGAAGACGACCTCGACAGCCTCGGTGTGGCCCGTGGTGCCGGAACACACATGGGGGTAGGTCGCGTTCTCCAGATCGCCGCCGGTGTAGCCGACGCGGGTCGAGACGACGCCGGGCAGGCGGCGGATTAGGTCCTGCATGCCCCAGAAGCAGCCGCCGGCGAGATATGCGGTTTCGGTCATCTTAGGGTCTCCTCGGTTCGAATGGCTTATCTGCGAAATAGGGTCGCGCACGCGACCTTGCAAGCTATGCCGCCTTCCTTTGGGCGTCGCGGATCGCCTCCCAGACGCGTAGCGGCGTGCACGGCGTGTCGATATGTTCGACGCCGAGATGCGACACCGCATCGACGATGGCGTTGACGCCTGCTGACAGTGATCCCACGGTGCCGGCCTCGCCTGCGCCCTTGGCGCCGAGCAGGTTGGTCGGCGTAGGCACCTCGTTCTCCTCGAACTCGACATGGCAGAAGTCGTCGGCGCGCGGCATGCAGTAGTCCATAAACGAGCCGGCCAGAAGCTGGCCCGTCTCCGAGTCGTAGGTCTTGTCCTCCATCAGCACCTGGCCCATGCCCTGGGCGATGCCGCCCATGATCTGGCCCTTCACCAGCATCGGGTTGATGATCGTGCCGACATCGTCCACCACCCAGTAGCCGACCATCTCGGTGACGCCGGTGTCCGGGTCCACCTCGACCTCGCAGATGTGGCAGCCGTTGGGAAACGCGCCGGTCTTGGAGTTGTAGGTCGCGGTCTCGTAGAAACCCGGCTCGATATCGTCGGGCAGCTCGTTCGAGCGGAAGGCGGCCTCGGCGATCTCGTGGATGCCGACCTCGCGGTCGGTGCCGGTGACCGTGAACTTGCCGTCGGCGAACTCGATGTCGCCCTCGGCCGCCTCGAGCAGGTGGGCGGCGAGGCGCTTGCCCTTTTCGATGATCTTGCGCGACGCGAGCACCATCGCCGAGCCGGTCATCATGGTCGAGCGCGACCCGCCCGTGCCCATGCCGAAGGCCGCGATGTCCGTGTCGCCCTGGAGCACCCCGACCCGCTCGGGTTCGACGCCCAGCAGATCGACCAGGATCTGGGTCTGGATCGTCCGGTGGCCCTGGCCGTGGGTGACGGTCGAGGCGACGAAGGTCAGGTCGCCCGAGGGGTCGAAGCGGATTTCCGCCGTCTCGGTGGTGTTGTCGGCGGCCCATTCGAGCGTGTTCGACATGCCGATGCCGCGCAGCTTGCCGCGCGCCGCCGCCTCGGCCCGGCGTTCCTCGAATCTGGCCCAGTCGGCCATCTCCATGGCCATGTCCATGTTCTTCTCGAACTCGCCGCAGTCATAGGTGTAGGTGAGCGGCGTCTCGTAGGGCATGGCGTCGGGCGCGATGATGTTCTTTCGCCGGATTTCCGCCGGGTCCATGCCCAGTTTGTCCGCCGCCCGCTCGACCAGCCGCTCGATCATGAACGACGCCTCGGGCCGACCCGCGCCCCGGTAGGGCGAGGTGCAGTGGGTGTTGGTCAGCATACCCGAGATCGCCGCATAGGCCACCGGCGTGGTGTAGGGGCCGATGGCGGTGCCGATGTGGACCGCGGGCGGCGCGGCGCCCCGGTAGGACGGGAAGGCGCCGAGGTTGCCCCAGCTGCGGATGCGCAGCGCCTTGAAGGTACCGTCGTTATCGAAGGCGAGCTCGGCATCGACCATGTTGTCGCGCCCGTCGTCGTCGCACAGATGCGCCTCGGTCCGGTCGGCCATCCAGCGCACGGGCCGGCCCACATGCTTCGACGCCCACGGCATCAGCACCATCTCGGGGTAGATCGACCCGCGCAGGCCGTAGGACCCTCCGATATCGTCGGTGATCAGCCGGATGCGCGTCTCCGGCACCCTGAAGGATTGCTCGGCGAGCGACTTGCGGAAAAGCCAGGGGCGCTGGAAGCCGCAGCGGATGGTGATCCGGTCGGTGCCGGCGTCCCATTCGCCCAAGACGCCGCGCGGTTCGAGAGCGTTGGCGGTGATCCGGTTGATGACCAGGTGCTGGGAGACGGTATGGTCGGATTCGGCGAAGGCCGCGTCCGTGCCGTCCTTGTCGCCCACATCATAGAAGTAGCTCTCGTTGTTGGGGCAGTCGTCATAGAGCTGGGGCGCGCCGTCCTCGAAGGCCTCCCGGCAGGAGACCACCGCAGGCAGGGGCTCGTACTCGACCATGATCGCCTCGGCCGCGTCGCGGGCCTGGTGCTCTGAGTCGGCGACGGCCATCGCCACGGGGTAGCCGATATGCATCACCCGATCGACGGCGAGCGCCGGCCGGTCGGGGACGTACATGTGCGCGCCGCTGCGGTGCTTGTAGGCCCCCATACAGGGTACGACGCCCATGCCGTCGGCCCGGTAGTCCGCGCCGGTCAGGACCGCGTGGATACCCGGCATCGCCGCCGCGGCGGTGGTATCGATCGAAGGAATTTTTGCGTGCGCGTGGGGCGATCTGAGGATCACCGCCCAGAGCTGGCGGTCAGCGTTGATGTCGGCCAGGTAGCGGCCCCCGCCGCGCAACAGCCGCGCATCCTCGAGCCGGGTCGGCGACTGGCCGATGGAAAACTCACCCATGAAACAAGTCCTCCTGAGGGTAGGGGAAGGTTAGTGAGTCGCGCCTGGCATTTCCATACGCGGGCTTCCATAACTGCCGCATCCGCCTGGTTTAAGCTGGCGGAACTTCAGCCTAGACCGGACCCGAAAGCCATGACCTACAAGATCGAATGCCTCGTCGCCTGCGAGAACTATCTGGGCGAGAGCCCGCTGTGGGACGTCGAGAGCGGCATGTTCTTCTGGGTGGGTGGCACCGGCCGACGCAAGAACAAGGAAAACGTCTTCCGCATGGACCCGCGTACGGGCGCGGTCGAGACCCGCTCCATCCCCGGTCATGACATCGGCGCGCTGGCCGTGCGCAAGGACGGCGGCCTGGTTATGGCCGTGGACGACGGCTTCTATTTCTAAGACTTCGACAAGCACGATCTCGAGCTGATCGCGCATGTCGAGGCCGACCAGCCTCGCACGCGGCTCAACGATGGCAAGGTGGACCGACGCGGCCGCTTCATCGCCGGCGGCATGGACGACGAGGAATATCTTACGATCTGCGGCCTTTGGCGGCTCGATACGGATTTGACGGTCAAGCAGATCGGCGGCGGCATCATCTGCACCAACCGCCTGAGCTGGTCCCCCGACGACAGGACCTTCTATGTGACCTGCTCCTTCCAGGACACCATGTGGGCCTACGACTACGACATCGAGACGGACGCGCTGTCCAACCAGCGGGCGTTCGCCTCTGCGAAGGACAGCCCGGCCATCTGCGACGGCTAGACCGTGGACGCCGATGGCTGTGTGTGGACCGCGGAGATTCGCACCGGCGAGATCGTGCGGCGCACGCCCGACGGCGCGAAATAGCGGCGGATCGGGATGCCGGTGCGTAACGTCACCAGCGTCATGCTCGGCGGCGACGATCTCGACGATATCTACGTCACCACCATGGGCCGGATCGACCATCTGGGCGCGGCCCACCACGACACCTCCTTGGTGGAGGACAGGCCCCAGTTCGGCGCGGGCTCATTGTTCAAGGTCACCGGGCTCGGCATCCGCGGCGTGCCCGAGCCACGCTTCGGAGGCTGATCGGGCTGTATCGCAGCGGCGATAGGCGCTAGCGTCGGCCCCTGATGAACAATTGCCCCCGTGTGGGAGGAGGAGAGAACCATGTTTTCACACATCATGATCGGGACGGACGATATTCCGACCGCGCAGAAGTTCTACGATGCCGTGTTTGGTGCCATCGGCGTGCCCGAGGGCAAGATCGATCCTAAGGGACGCATCTGGTACCGGACCGCGACCGGCGCGTTCGGGGTTTCGAAGCCAATCGACGGCGCGGCGGCAACCGGCGCCAACGGCGGCACCATCGGCTTTACCTGCGACAGCCCCGAAATCGCGGATGCGTGGCATGCCGCCGGCGTCGCCAACGGCGGCACCAGCATCGAGGACCCGCCGGGCTGGCGCGAAAGTGCGGCGGGTGGGCAAATCTATCTCGCCTATCTCCGCGATCCTAGCGGTAACAAGCTCTGCGCGCTGCACCGCGCATAGGCGCGGCCTAGATGATCGGGTTGTCTGTCTCGAGGCCGAGGGCTACCCGTCCGTGGGCGGGGCTGTTGATCTCCCATGAAACATGCGCGTGGGTCGTCCCGGCCGTCAGATCACGCCTAGCCCTCTCTCGAAGAACCGTGTTGTCGCTTCATGACTGAGGTCATGGAACCGAAGGTCCGTGATGTCTGCCCTTCGGGTTGCTCTGTTCCAAAGGCCCTTTAGTGCCTCGGG
>JAYPRP010000074.1:0-10982 GCA_038132575.1 Rhodospirillaceae bacterium | reverse complement strand
GACATGCAGGTCACCCAGCTTCTTCTGGGTCTCCGCGACCGCAACCTCGGCACCTCCCGCCGTGAACCTCACCCCCGCATCGCCCATCTGGCCGCCCGACTCACCGTAGAACGGCGTCTGGTTCACGATAACTGCCGCCTCCTCGCCTGGCGCAGCTGTATCGACGCGCGCGCCCTCAACCACGATCGCGGTCACCTTGCCCTCCGCCGTGTCGGTGTCGTAGCCGAGGAATTCGGTAGCGCCCGTCTCCTCTCGAATGTCGAACCAGACCTCCTCGGTCGCCGAGTCGCCGGACCCGGACCAAGCGCGACGCGCCGCCGCCCGCTGCTCATCCATTGCCGCCTCGAAGCCGGCCGTATCGACCGTGCGACCCTGGCCACGCAGGATGTCCTCGGTGAGATCGAGGGGAAAGCCATAGGTGTCGTAAAGACGGAACGCGACATCGCCCGGCAGCGCGCCGCCGTCGCCTAGCCTGTCGGTCTCGTCCTCGAGAAGTTTTAGGCCGCGCTCGAGGGTCTGCTTGAAGCGTTCCTCCTCGAGCCGGAAAGTCTCGGTGATCAGCGGTTGCGCCAGGCGAAGCTCGGGGAAGGCGTCGCCCATCGCCGACACGAGCGCCGGCACGAGCCGGTGCATCAGGGGCTCGCGGCAGCCGAGCAGATGGGCGTGGCGCATGCCGCGGCGCATGATCCGGCGCAGCACATAGCCGCGCCCCTCGTTCGAGGGCAGCACACCGTCAGCCATCAGGAACGAACACGCCCGCAGATGATCCGCGATCACCCGGTGGCTGACCGCGCCCTCCCCGTCCGGGTCCACGTTCGCGGCGCGGGCGGAGGCCTCGATCAGCCCGCGCATCAGGTCGATGTCATAGTTGTCATGTTTGCCCTGGAGAACGGCGGCAATGCGCTCGAGCCCCATGCCCGTGTCGATCGACGGTTTGGGAAGGTCTTCGCGCAGGCCCGCATGGACCTGCTCGTACTGCATGAAAACGAGGTTCCATATCTCGATGAACCGATCACCGTCTTCGTCGGGACTGCCCGGCGGTCCGCCCGGGATATGCTCTCCATGATCGAAGAAAATCTCCGAACAGGGCCCACAGGGACCCGTGTCACCCATTGCCCAGAAATTGTCATGGGTCGCGATACGGATGATCCGGTCTTCGGGCAGGCCCGCGATTTTTTTCCAGAGATCGAAAGCCTCATCGTCATCCGCATAGACGGTCGCCAACAGTTTGTGGGCGGGCAGTCCATACTCCCGCGTGATCAGGTTCCACGCCAGCTCGATGGCGTGTTCCTTGAAATAGTCGCCGAAGGAGAAGTTGCCGAGCATCTCGAAGAAGGTGTGGTGACGGGCCGTATAGCCCACATTCTCGAGGTCGTTGTGCTTGCCGCCCGCCCGTACGCACTTCTGGGAGGTCGTTGCGCGGCTGTAGGCGCGGTTCTCGGTGCCTGTGAAGACATTCTTGAACTGAACCATGCCGGCATTGGTGAACAGGAGGGTCGGGTCGTTGTGGGGCACCAGCGGCGAGGAATCGACGATTTCGTGCCCGTCTTGCGCGAAATAATCGAGAAACGCGGTGCGGATGTCGCTGGTTGTTGCCATTTCTGCCGAGCCGATCGAAACGAAGTGCGGCAGCGGTTTTACCGTGCGCCCGGAGGCCTGTCGAGACCGCCGGCATTGCGCTATCATCGAAGGAAAAGGGCCTTTCCCGCCATCGGGAGAGGCCCTCGGTATATTCGTGTTGTACGCAACGCCGGTACGGCGTTGCGTGGCGGCGAGCTCTAGTCGCCCTCGGCCGAGTTCGCGGGCGCGTTGTTCGCCTCCTCACCGTCCTTGAAGTCTTCCGGGTTGCCCATCATCACTTCGGAGATAAGGCCGGCATTCGTACGGATCTTATGCTCGATCTCCGCCGCGATCTCGGGGTTTTCCTTGAAGAAGATCTTGGCGTTCTCGCGGCCCTGACCAACCCGCTCGTCGCCATAGGAAAACCATGCGCCGGACTTGTCGATGACCCCGGCCTGAACGCCCAGGTCGAGCAACTCGCCCATCTTCGAGATACCCTCGCCGTACATGATGTCGAATTCGACCAGCTTGAACGGCGGCGCCAGCTTGTTCTTGACCACCTTGACGCGGGTCTGGTTGCCGACCACCTCGTCGCGGTCCTTGAGCGAGCCAATGCGGCGGATATCGAGCCGGACCGAGGCATAGAACTTGAGCGCGTTGCCGCCGGTCGTCGTCTCGGGACTGCCGAACATGACGCCGATCTTGTGGCGAATCTGGTTGATGAAGATCACCGTCGTGTCAGAGCGCGCAATCGAACCGGTGAGCTTACGCAGCGCCTGGCTCATCAACCGCGCGTGCAGGCCCGGCAGGGAGTCACCCATGTCGCCCTCGAGCTCAGCGCGTGGCACCAGCGCCGCTACACTGTCGACGACAAGCACGTCAATCGCGCCGGAGCGCACGAGGGTGTCGGCGATCTCGAGCGCCTGTTCGCCAGCATCGGGCTGGGAGATCAGCAGATCATCCAGGTTGACGCCGAGCTTGCGGGCATAGGTCGGGTCGAGCGCGTGCTCGGCATCGACGAAGGCGCAAGTGCCGCCGATCTTCTGGGCCTCGGCGATCACGTGCAGCGCAAGCGTGGTCTTGCCCGAGCTTTCCGGGCCATAGATCTCGACCACCCGGCCGCGCGGCAGGCCGCCGATCCCGAGTGCGATGTCGAGGCCGAGCGAGCCGGTGGAAATGGCGGCGATCTCGACGGCGTTATTGTCGCCGAGACGCATGATCGAGCCCTTGCCATAGGCCTTCTCGATCTGGCTCAACGCGGCGTCCAGGGCCTTGTTACGGTCTTCGGTGTTCATGCTGTCCTCGACGACACGAAGCTGTGTGCTGCTCATTGATCGCTCCTTCTTGATCAGGCCCCCACGACGGACAAGACATCACCGGACCGTGGGTCAGAGCATCAATGTACGCGGTTTGTTCTCTCTGTAAAGTTCTTTTTTTGTTCTCATTCGGAATACCGGAAATCCATGCCTTAGTTGCGCGGAGCGGACTGTATGAACGAGCGCGAGAACTATAACGCGGCGATTTGATTCGGGGATTGGGTTCCGCCGTCAGGCGGGCACACGCTCCATCACCTCTTTGACCTTGCCGGCGAGCCGGGTGAGCGAGAACGGCTTGGGCAGGAAGTGGATGTCCTGGCCCTCGCCGAGACGGTTGCGGAACGTCTTCTCGGCGAAACCAGAGATGCAGATCACCGGCATCTCGGGCCTCTCGTCGCGGACATTCTTGACAGGGTCGGCCCGTCCATCTCTGGCATCACCGCGTCGGTGATCAACAGGTCGATAGGCCCCTCGACGACGCCCATCAGCTCCATCGCAGCGTCGCCGGTGCGCGCCTAGAGAACCTTGTAGTCCTTCGCGAGCAACGCCAGGGCGGAAAACAGTCGCACGACGTCCTCATCCTCGACCACCAGAACCGTACCCGCACCTGTCGTCTCGGCCGCACTCGGTGCCTCGGCCGCCTCGGGCTTCGCGGCCGCAACCGCCTCCTGGGCATGGGCCGGCAGGTAAAGGGTGAAGCACGTCCCCTTACCGCTGTCGAACTAGACGCAAAAATAGCCGCCGGTCTGCTTGACGATGTCGTAAACGGTCGAAAGGCCGAGGCCGGTCCTCGCACCTAACCCCTTGGTGGTGAAGAACGGCTCGCAGATGTGTTCTAGATTTTCCTTCGGGATGCCCACGCCCGTGACCTGCCACCTTAACCGGGGCCACCTGCTGAGTTAGAGAATTGGCGTCGGTATCCAACTTGAAGGGAGCAGAGATGCCGAAGAAAAGTTTTTCGGTCGACCAGATCATCAACCATCTGCGGGAAGCGGGTGTGCTTCTGGCGCAGGGCGGTACGGTCGGCGAGGTCTGCCGCTAGATCGGCGTTTCCGAGCAGACGTATTATCGCTGGCGCAATGAATATGGCGGGCTGAAGGTGGAACAGACGGGCGCCACTAGTGCGGGTCGGCGCGAAGCCGGCGAGGTTGCCCTCCTTGCGTACGAGGTCCTGGAAGCTCGCCTGCTTCAGGTCCTTGGGCCTGTGGCCGGGCGTGTCGTCATGGGCGACGTTCTGGGAAATGATCTCGGTGCGGTGGGACTACTAAGACATCTTCCTGGTCATCATCTGGAGCTCCGGCAAGTTGTTGAAATCGATGCGCAGATCCGTTGGCAGCGCGTGCCGGGCAGGCAGTTCCGAACACGCAAATACGGCACATTTGCCGAAAACTTTATCTATTCCGGCCAGAATCACGGCGCGCTGTTAACAAACGGTAAAGCGGTATAAGCTGATTTATATCGCAGGGAGATGCGGCGGCGCCGCGTCGGTCAAGAAGGACCGGCATGAACGGGCCGCCGTTGGGGACATGCTTTATCTGACGCGGAAAATCGGTGATTCGATCATCATCAACGACGACATCGAGGTGACGGTCGTCGATGTGCGCGGCAAGTCCATCAAGCTCGGCCTGACCTTCCCGGAAGACGTCTCCGTCTATC
Organism: Rhodospirillaceae bacterium; assembly: GCA_038132575.1. Lineage (GTDB taxonomy): Bacteria > Pseudomonadota > Alphaproteobacteria > UBA6615 > UBA6615 > UBA8079. The sequence goes on along the minus strand of JAYPRP010000074.1, from coordinate 6,450 downwards.
GCCACGAAGTGTACGAACGCATTCAGGCAGAAAAGGCGGCGGCAACGGACGGCGGGAGCGCAGACACAGCCCCCATCGGTTCGGATGACGACCGGGCGGATAAGCCCGACGACTGAACAACGTTCCGTTCGCGGTCCAGCGTGCCCTTAACCCCTTCTTAAGCATAATTCATGATCCTCGTGAGCGTACGGCAGAAGGCCGTTCGACAACGCAACGAGAAGCACGCGTAACTGCCACTCCTTCAGCGCAACCGGGCGTCATGCCCTTCCCCGCCGCGCGCGCCACCCCACGGCAGGGCGCCCGAGGACGCAAGCGAAGGGGCCGTTTCCAGGCAGGAGCCGGCCTCTTTTTCCATGCGCATTCAAAACCGAAAGCCAGCTCCGGAACCCGACCGTGCCCCGGCGCACGGATATCGCTATTCTTGGCGATCATTTCCTATGACAGGCGACGCGGCGCCGGACCGCGCCTGTCCCCCGTAGCGAACACGTGCCAGCATGACAAACGCACCCGACGCCCGCGCCATTCTCGACGACCTCGCGGACCGCTGCCGGATCATTCGAACGCCGTGCGGCACGGGCGATCTGGTATGGCGCGCCTGGGGCCCGTCTGAAAGTGCGAAGTCGCCGCTGGTCCTCCTGCATGGCGGATCTGGCGCGTGGAACCACTGGGTACGCACGATTCCGCACTTCGCGAACTCCCGCACAGTTATTGCGGCAGACCTCCCTGGATGCGGAGATTCGGCCGACCCGCCCGAACCCTATGACGCGGAGAGCCTCGCCGAGATTCTTGCCAATGGGCTTGAGACGGCGGTCCCGGGCGGCGCGCCGTTCGAACTCGTGGGATTCTCGTTCGGCGGCATCGTAGGTGCGCCGATCGCGCGCTGCCTGGGGCACCGCATATGCCGCCTAACCATCGTCGGCACGCCGATCCTCGGGCTCGCAACAACCGGAAGAGCCAACGACCTGGCGCCCGTCCCGGAGGGGCTGGCTCCGGAAGAGGAAGCGCCGATCTACCGCGCAAACCTCGAGAAGCTGATGGTGTACGCACCCGATGCCATCGATGACCTCGCAATGGCACTCCACATGGAGAACATGGCCCGGACACGCCTGCGCTCGCGCGGCATCGCGCGACGCACAATCACCGCGGACAATCTCCGGAATCCGACCTGCCCGCTCGCGTTTATTTATGGTGACCGCGACCCCACACTCAACCCCGACCTGGAAGGGGTGCGCGAGTGCGTCAGGGCGCTGGACCCGAATGCCCCCTTCCTGGTGCTTCGCAACGTCGGACACTGGGCACAGTTTGAGGCGGCAGAGCAATTCAACGCGCTGCTCGCCGAGCTGCTCGAAAGCTGACCAGCACGGGCCTGTTCACGATTATCGATAATCCATATTCGATGATCCAAATGACACGGTGCCGCGTATAAACGGCAGTTTGAACGAGTGAAAAAAGGAAAGCTGTTGTGGGTGTCCGATTCATGGAACATATCCTTATCCTTACCGACGACCCCGACGGGACCCGTGATTGGTGGGTCGACAATCTCGGGTTCACCGAGGGGGACCATCCCGACTTCGGGTTTCCCGTGCATTGGCTGTGCATCGGCGATCAGGACGTCGTTCACATCGGGCAGCGCCAGCAGTCCGCGCATCAGGCGCGTTACCTGGCGACACCGGATGACGCCGAAAAGGATGGCGCCGCGACCGGAAACGGGGGCGGCACGATCGACCATGTCTGCTTCAACTGCGAAGGCATGGCGGAGTTCGTCGAACGACTTGATTCAAACGGAATCACCTACTCGGAGCGCCATGCGGACGGCGCCCCCCTCTACCAGCTGTTCATGCGCGAGCCGATCAACGGCATCAAGGTCGAGCTGAATTTCCCTATCGCAGAAGCCCAGGCTCTGGGGCGCGTTCCCGGCTGGACCAGTGAAGGCGCCGCTGATCTCGCAGCCTGACCCCGAATAGACGCGGGCGCCTAGCCGGACCCTATCAGGTTGCCCTCGTCGTCGACGGAAAGACCCGTTTCACGTGCCGCCTCGATGACAGACGGGTGCCAGTTCGGCTTTCCTGGGTCGGGTCCGCCGACGACGGCGAGCAACAGTGCATCGGGGTCGTCGCACGCACACCGGAACCCGCGGTAGATGCCGATCGGCACATTCACGACGTCTCCTACATCGAGCGTAACCGACAGTTCCTCGTCGCCCGCGAGCCAGTAGATGTCCCACCGGCCGCGGATCGGGACGAAGACCTCTTCGGTCTCGTGGGCGTGCAGCGCGGCGCCACAGCCGTCCTTCGCGCGGATATACCCGATGCTGAAGCCGTGGGCCGGCGCCTTGATAATCGGCGCAAGCGCAGGGTCATCCACATTCTCGGTCACGTTCAGCCCGATGATGTTGATGTTCTCGCGCTCATGGGCCGGCATCCGCATATCCAGGAATGCCAGCGGCGAACCCTTCATTTCCGACGCGCGGGACACGCTGTTCGCAAGCATCTGCTCGCGGGTCACGACCGGTACATCCATTTCGTCCTCTTCCCCTCGCCCGGCCCGCCTAGCGGCCCTTCGCGGCCAGTTCGACCCGCGGGCTGTAGCGCGGGTCGCCCCGCTTGATCTCGCCCAGCAGCTTCGAGGCCTTGAGCAGCAGCACGTCGTTGGTGCCATCGGAATGCACGAAGCTCAGACCGTCGCGCAGCAGTTTCTCGATCGGATTTTTCTTCATATAGCCCGTCGCCGCCCACAGCTCGAAGGCCTCCATGAGAACCTTCACGGAGTTCTCCGCAGCGTTGACCTTGCACAGGGACGCAGCGGCCGCGTCCGGCGTTCCGGAATTCGCCGCCCAGCCGGAATACCATAGATAGAAACGCGCGGATTCAATCAGCATGTGCATGCGCGCGAGCCGCTGTGCCTGAATCTGGTGCTCGAAGATGGGCTTGCCACCCTGCACCCGCTGCTTTGCGTACTGCAGGGTCACGTCGTACGCGCGCTGTGCTACCCCGAGAACCGTCGCCCCGGCCTGGATGTTCGAGCCGAACCTGGTGAGGAGAGCGCCGAGCTCGCCGAGCGCGCCGTTGGGCGTGCCCATCACGTCGGCCTCTGGAATCTCCACATTGTCGAAGACCATGGTGCCGTTGGCGACGTTGCGCTGGCCAAGCTTGTCCCATATCTCGGTGACCGAGTACCCCGGCGTGTCGGATGTCAGAAGAAAGCCGGTCATGCTCTTGAGCGGCGGCTTGCGCATATCCGTGCGGGCCATCACATAGATCACCTTGGCGAGCCCGCCGTTGGAGATGTACCGCTTCTCGCCGTTGAGTATCCACTTGTCCCCGCGCTTCTTGGCGGTCATCCGCACGCCACCGTCGGGCTTGTTGTAGGGCAGGATCGAATCGCTGCCCGACAGGGGCTCGGTGGCCGCAGCCGCCAGCAGGCATGTCGGATCGTCCATGACCCGCGGCAGCCATTTCTTGCGCTGGCGCGCGGTCGTCAGGTGGCTGATCATGGTCATGATCTTCCAGGTCTGATCGAACGCCACCGCGATGCCTAGATCGCCATAGGCGAGGTTCTCGCCGATCATCGAGAGCGTCATCACATCGGCGCCGCCGCCGCCGTACTCCTTCGGTACCGACAGGGTGCGCAGGCCGAGCTTGTCGGCCCTGCGGATCACATCCCAGTTGAAGGACTTGGCCGGGTCGGGCTCGCGATCGCCGGCCTCTGCAACCGGAATAATCTCCTCAATCGCAAACTTCCGCGCCTTGTCTCGCAGTGCGATCTGTCGCTTTGTCAGTGCAAAATCGACCATCTGTTTGCTCTCTCATATTTTCTTTTTCGTTCGTCAGTCGTCGTAGGTCAGCGCGCCACGTCCGAGCAGGGTCTCGGCCTGCAGGTCCTCAAACAGCGTCTCGACCTCGGTGAAATGTAGGCGTTTGCCAATGGCCGATTTGATGGTTCCCTTGGCCATCACCTCCATGGTCTCCATCAATTCCGCGCGCGTGGAATGGCGCGAGCCCGTCACGATCTTCTCGGTGATCAGTAAATTGATCGGGTTGACTTCGACATTGCCCGGCTTGGCGCCGATCACGACGGCGCGCCCGGCCGTCGTCAGCACATCGATTGCCGCGCCGAAGGTCTCCGGCGCCCCGACATAATCGACGGAGGCCTCGACCCCCTTACCGTCGGTGAGCGCACGCGCCGCCGCAGCCAGATCGTCTACCGCGCGCGCGTTGATCACCTCGTCCGCGCCCCACTGCTTCGCGTAATCCAGCTTCTCATCCGAGATATCGGCGGCAATCACCCGTGCCCCGAACGCCTTGGCCACCTGGATGCCGTGTACACCGACGCCGCCGCCGGCGCCGATCAGCAACACATCGTCATGGGGCGAAATCTGCGCGCGTTCGCGCATGCAGTGCCAGTTGGTATTCACCGCGTCAGCGGCGATCGCCGCGCCCTCATAGTCGAGCCCTTCCGGGATCGGCAGGAAATTGCCGGCCGGCAGACAAACGTAGTCCGCATAGCCGCCATCGACATGAACCCCGACATAGCCGCCGTGATTCTCGCACAGGGTCTCGCGGCCGCCATGACACCAGCGGCAATGGCCGCAATTGAGATAGAAATAGACCGCGCAGCGGTCCCCGGTCTTGACGTTGGTCACGCCCTCGCCGACCGCGACGATATCGCCGCCCAGCTCGTGGCCCATGACCCGCGGCGCCTCGCCGCCGAACACGCCCGTTCGCATGGTCACGAGGGTCAGGCCGACCCCCGCCGCGCGGACCTTCAGGACCGCCTCACCGGGACCCGGTTCCGGGTCCGGGCGTTCCTCAAGCGTGAAGGGTTGTCCCCATTCCCTGACGACCATCGCGCGCATCGCGTCGCCTCCCGCCGCAAATTTGAGCCGCACGCCTCTGACCGGGCGCGCTTGGTCAAACGCTAGCAGGATTTGGGGACACATGCACAAGCGCCCGTGACGGGAGAACCGGAACGGGCGCCATGTTTTCATGCAGATGAGGCCGGCCGATCGCCGGTACGCTGTACTACTCGTCCCGGTGAGTCTTCTCCATGCGCTCGTGACGCTCCTGCGCCTCGATGCTCAAGGTCGCGATCGGCCGCGCGATCAGGCGCTTGACACCGATAGGCTCACCCGTGTCCTCGCAATAGCCGTAGTCGCCGGTCTCGATCCGCCGCAGCGCAGCGTCGATCTTGGAGATCAGCTTGCGCTCGCGGTCACGGGTCCGCAGTTCGAGCGCGCGCTCGCTCTCCAGCGATGCGCGATCGGCAACATCGGGTTCCTGCATGCTCGTGGTTTGCATGTTCTGGAGGGTCATCCCGGATTCATGGAGCAGTTCTTCCTTCCAGGCGACCAGGCGCTGGCGGAAAAACTCCTGCATCATCGGGTTCATGAAGTCTTCGTTGTCAGCCGGCTCGTAATCCGGAGAAAGCATATTGGACGACATGGCGCTCTACTCCCTTGACACACTGAAACTGCAACATCGGGTGATTTCGGGCGCGGAATATATGCGGGGTGTTGCGCGTCGGCAAGTGCCGTCGCGTGACGAATCCGTGACGGCCGGAAGAACGTGCGCACGGCTTTCAGAGATTTGAAATACGGGGCGCTGTCACACCTGAAACCGCCGCTTCAGACGCATTCAATTTGCAGCAACTTTCCTCTATATTTGACGACACCGACCGGATCGCAGAGGCAGTACCATGGGCATTTCCCATCTTGAGCATTTCCTCGTCGTCGCCCAGGACTATGAGGCGACGGTGCATTGGTACATCGACAATCTGGGCTTCGAGAAAGGCCCCCACCCGGATTTCGGTCCGGACGTCGAGGTCACATGGCTGTATCTGGGCGACCGTGACGTCATTCATATCGTCCCGCCACGCCCCGACGACGAGGCGCGCCCGGCCCCCGACCCGAACGCAACACCGGAAGAGATTGCGCAAGGCAGCCGGCCCATTCACCATATCGCGTTCCGCGCCGCCGACCGGGAGGAAATGACCGGCAGGTTCAAGGAGCGCGGAATTACCTATCTCCAGCAGCAGGCGAGCAAAGGCGACCTGTACCAGGTCTTCGTGCGCGACCCGAACGGCATCACGGTCGAGTTGAACTTTCCCGCCGAGGAGGCTGCCGACATGGAAGGCCTGGCGCAGCTCGCACTGCGCCCGGAGAAGTGGAAGGACGAGGCGCCGACGGGCTGACGCGCCCGCCGGGCGGTACGCGGTTAGTCCGCTGTCGGGAACTGTGCCGCGAAGACCACCGAGTCCATGTCGTGTGAAACATCGGTCGCGACACCCAGACGCCGGGCAACGGAATTCGTGAAATAGGCATGCGCGGTCCTGGGATAGAGCTTGTCGGATGCGACTTCACCCGCAAGCGCCGCACGCTCCCCGTCGCCGATCCGTGCGCCCTCGCCCGACGCGGTAATCTCGGTACGCATGTGAGGGCCGACACGCACCGTA
>JAYPRP010000073.1:0-11403 GCA_038132575.1 Rhodospirillaceae bacterium | reverse complement strand
GCACTGAACGGTGAGGCCGACAGCTTCGACCTTCTGGTCACCGCCAAGTTCCCGCCGGAGCGCTTCCACTCCAACGTCTACAACGAGGTCGGCGTGCAGCGCGGAACCGAGGGTTCGACCACGAAACTGGTCCGTGTACGCCCATCGGGTGTGCGCTGGCTGTCGCGCCAGTACTGGATCGAGGAGATCGATCTCGCCTCGCCGAGCGATCGGTAGCCGTTAATTCCCCTGTTCATCGAGCGCGTGACCGACTAAAAACCGCTCGCGATTGTCAGCAGAGCCACGGTCCAGTCCCATGAGCGAAGTCAACCCATCTCCGCAATTTGCGCGGACATACATCCTGAAGCTTTCTTGTCCTGACCGGATGGGGATTGTCGCAGCCGTGGCGAGTTTTCTCAATGAACAGGGCTGCAACATTGAGGAGTCCGCCCAGTTCGACGACGACCTGTCGGGTCAGTTCTTCATGCGCACGGTTTTCGGCGCCGGCGACGCCACCCCAGAAATGCAAAACCTGTCCACAGCCTTCGGCCCGATCGCCGCGCGCTTTTCCATGGAATGGTCACTTCACGACATCGACGCGAAGCCAAGGGTAATGATCCTAGTCTCGAAGCCTGGGCATTGCCTCAACGACCTCCTGTATCGCGCCAACACGGGATCGCTAGGGCTGGAGGTGGCGGGCATCATTTCCAATCACGCTGACCAGAAGCCCCTCGCCGACTTCTATGGCCACGAGTATCACCATCTACCGATCACGCCAGAGACCAAGGTCGAGCAGGAAGCGAAGATCCGGGCGCTGGTCAACGAGACCGGCGCCGATCTCGTAATCCTCGCGCGCTACATGCAGATACTGACGCCCGAGATGTGCGCCTTCCTGAACGGCCGCTGCATCAACATCCACCACTCTTTCCTACCGGGCTTCAAGGGCGCGAAACCCTACCACCAGGCGCATGCGCGCGGCGTAAAGCTGATCGGCGCGACCGCGCACTACGTGACGCCGGACCTAGACGAGGGCCCGATCATTGAGCAGGAAACGAGCCGGGTCACCCATGCGCACACTCCGGAAGACATGGAGCGGATCGGCCGTGATCTGGAGAGCGTGGTGCTGGCTCGCGCCGTTCGCTACCACATCGAACAACGCGTGCTCCTTCGCGGCGACCGAACGGTGGTCTTCGCCTAAAGCTCCCGGAATGCCTCGGAGCGAGTTTTCAGAAACGGCTGGATCAGATAGTCGGGTACCCGTTTCTCGTTGGTGTGAATGCACGGAGATCACGATGGCGACTTTCGTTCTGGTTCATGGCGCCTGGCACGGCGGCTGGTGCTGGTCGCGCGTTACCCCGCATCTGCGCGCCGCCGGTCACGAAGTATTCACCCCGACCATGACCGGTTTCGGTGAGCGCTCGCACCTGCTCAGCCCGGAGGTCGGCCTTGAGACCAACGTGACCGACATCGCGAATGTCCTGGAGTGGGAAGACCTCGAGAACGTCATCCTCGTCGGGGCCAGCTACGCCGGCATGGTGACGACCAGCGTCGCCGACCGCATGCCCGAGCGGATCGCCGCGCTGGTCTATATCAACGCCTTCATCGCTGCCGACGGGTTATCCCAGAACGACATGCTGCCGGACTGGCGGCGCGAGATGATCGAGGCGGAAATCGCCTCCGACCCGGATGCGTGGCGGATGCCGCCGCCGGCCCCGGATCTGATCGGCGTGACCGATCCCGGGGATGCGGCGTGGATCAAGTCCAGGATGACGATCCAGTCGGCCAAGACGTTCCAAGACCGGGCGGAAATCACGGGCGCCATCGACGCGATCACCAATCGCACCTATGTGCGCGCAACCGGCTATCCCAATTCCACGTTCGACGCGAACGTGGCGGCGTTCGAGGGTCATTCCGGCTGGCGGGCCGAGACCCTCGACACCAGCCACGACGCCATGATCACCGCGGTGGATGACGTGGTGCGGATTCTCACCGGGGTCGCGGACAGCCTCTAGAACGGCGCGACCAGCCTCGAAACATCCCCCGAAACGGAAAGAGCCGCCCCGAAGGGCGGCTCCGTGAGCGGGCATCATGCCAGCCCATGGTCCTTGAAGACCTGTGTCTCTATCCGGCCTGCAGAGGTTGCTCCACAGTTCGAACCCGACACGCTGGGTTGAACATCATGCCAATCATCTCACTCGACATCGGATCACCTCCTTTCAGTTGTTGAACGACAGAGAAACCCTAGCATCGGATTCCGCGTCGCCCGCAACCGGAAAATGAACCGCAGCCGCGCGCTACTCCGCCGCCATCGCCCGGTATTTTTCCGGGATTTCGAGGTCGAAAATCCGCGCCGCGTTGTAACCGAGGATGTTGCGCTTCGCGGTCTCGTCGAGGAACGGCAGGTCCCAGATCGTGGCCGGCAGATCGAAGTCCCAGTGCGGCCAGTCGGACGCGAACAGCATCTGTGTCTCGGCGTTCATGGCCTCCATCGAGGCGGCCAGAAGCGTCTCGTTGGTGCGCTCCAGCGGCTGGGTCGTATAGAACATGTCGCGCATGTACTCGCTCGGGAGTTTCTTCAGGAGCGGCGCTTCGGATGTGCGCATCATGTACTCATGGTCGAGCCGCTGCATGATGAAGGGCAGCCAGGCAACCCCGCTCTCGATCCACATCACCTTCAACTTCGGAAAACGCTCGGGCAGTCCGTTGATGACCCAGTTGGTGAGGTGCACGAGGTTGCACAGCACGAAGGAAATTGCATGCATCGAGATGAAGCGATTGAGCTGGGAGGTGTACTCGTCCTGCCAGTTCAGGTGCGTATGAAAGCCGAGGACCTGCCCCGTCTCCTCGAGCATCCCGTAGAGCCGCATATATTCGTTCGCATGTACCGGCTTGTGGCGTGACGATGTGACCAGGAAGCCCGCGACCCCGGGCTTGCCGAGGAAGCGCTTGACCGTTTCCTCCGCTTCCACCGGGTTGTTGAACGGCAGATACATCATGGCCTTGATCCGCGGATCCTCGGGCAGGACACGCTCGACCAGCCAGCGGTTGTAGGCGGTGGACAGATGGATCTCCATCTCGCGCACCGGGTGCATCCCCAGGAACAGCATCGCGTTCGGGAACATCACCTGGTAATCGAGCCCCATCTGATCGATGCAGCGGCGCGCGAGAACCGTCTCGCGCGAGAGTTCGCCCGGATCGAGCGGCTCTTTCAGGCCCTGGCCGTGGGGGATCCGGCCCCAGACGTTCTGCCACTGCAGCCCGTTGGTGCCGTTCAGGAAGGCGCCGCGCTTCGTGCCGTCGCCGAAGGCCGACGCGGCTTCGCGGACGACCGGATCCTCCACATACTCCATGATCTCGGGCCAGTTGCCACCGTCACTGATGTGGGAATCGATATCAACGATGAACACATCGTCCAGCTTGCGTTCGTCCGCCTGCCTTCGGGCATTTGCCAGCAGCTCACGACTGTCCGTCCAGTCGTCGATCTCGGGATAGGTTCGCTCGAAGTCTTTATCCATTGCCATCGCTTCCTCCGCCGGCGGGCTGGGCCCGACCGGCCCACATCGCCAGGTCGAAAAGATTGAGATCGGCCGCCTGCATCAGCGCCGTCACCGTGACAGCCACGTCCGTCGCGGTCAGCGTCTGACCGTCGGCAAGCGGCGAGAATCCGCGCGCCTCCTCATCGGTCTTGCGAGCATACAGGCGCGTCGCGGTCGTCAGGAGTTCCTGCACGCTTGCATCGGGGATGTCCGCTGTCTCCCCGCGGGCGAGCAGGTCGTTCCCCGCGCGCGACGCCGCGGCGGCCAGGCCCGCAAATTCGGTGTCAGACGGTGACATAGACCGCTCCATCACGGACAGACACCGGATATCCGCGCAACTGGGTGGTCGGGTCGCCCGGATGCGCGCCGCTGCGAATATTGAACTCATAGCCGTGCCACGGGCAGATGATATGCACATCTTCCTCGACGAACTCGTAGCCATGCGCGCGTTTTTCGGCATCGAGCACTTCGTTCACCCGGTTCATCACACGGCCCTGGCACACGGGCCCGCCAGCGTGCGGACAGTCGTTCTGCCAGGCGAAGAACTCGTCTCCGAGCCGAAACACACCGATTTCGAGGCCGCCCTCGACCACGATCCGCCGTTCACGGTCGGCCAGCTCGTCCACCTTCGCCACATAGACTTCAGACACTTACCCCTCCGGCAACGCAAGTTTCACTATCGGAAAATAACTAGGCGCTGGCACACCCCTCGGTCAATGGCCGGAGCGGGACTCCGGCGCCTATCGTGGCCTCAGACCGGGGCAATCATGTGCGGGTTCAGTGATCCGCAGCGCCCGAAGACACGTAATCGATTGCAACCAAACCGGAGATTTCGATGCTCACCAAGTATCTCGCCGCCTACGGCACAACGCTGGTCGTTTTCCTCATCATCGACGGAGTCTGGCTCGGCGTCGTGGCGCGAGGCTTCTACGTCCAGCAGATCGGTGATTTGCTGCGTCCCGCGCCCAACTTCGGCGTCGCCGGTCTGTTCTACGCGCTCTACGTCGTGGGCATCTTGGTGTTCGTGCTTTTCCCGGCCCTGCACCACGGCACGTGGCTGACGGCAGCCCTCTTCGGCGCGCTTTTCGGCCTTGTCGCCTACGCAACCTACGACCTGACCAACCTTGCCACGTTGCAGGGCTGGCCGGTTGTCATGTCGGTGGTGGACATGGTCTGGGGCGCCGTGCTCACCGCGAGCGTCTCCGTCGTCAGCTTCCTGATCGTGAGCAGGATCTTCGACGCCGGCTGACGCGCCGCCAGAGCTCCCAAACCGCGTCCCATTTTTCTGCTCACCCATGTGGGATTATTCCCATTTCTTCACGAAAATACCGTTTTGGGATTTTTATTGATTACGCCCCGCAGACGGTTTAGTGCGGATGCATGGACGATGTCGAAGCCCTGCTCGAGGAAATCGAGATCTACTGTCGGACCCACGCCATGGCGGAGTCGACCTTTGGACGAATGGCCGTCAACGACGGAAAATTCGTCGGAAGATTGCGCGACGGGAGCGGCGTGACCAGCAAGACAATGACCCGTGTTCGGGCCTTTATCACGAGCGGAAACGAAGCCCTCGACGACGCGGGCAAAACATCTGAACCCGCGTCAAAGCCGAGACGGAAGCGGAAGACCACGAAGCCGGCGCAAACAGGCGAGCCGGCGGGCCAGGCAACGGACGGCGGGAACCGGCAGCAGAACTTCAGGTTCTACGACAATCGCCAGAAATACCTGATGTTCGTGAACACCTGTTCCGAGAAGTGGGCGATCTCCCAGCGCATCAGCGCGGAACTGGACCAGATCAAGCCGCGCCTGCCGGCACTTCGGGTGTTTGACGCGGGCATGGGCGACGGCACGGTGATTTCACGCGTCCTGCGCGACATGCACCGGCGCCATCCTACCGTTCCGTTCCTCGTCGTCGGCAAGGAAATCAGCCTCGAGGATGTTCGCCTGAGCCTCGAGAAGGTTCCCGACCGGCTGTTCGAGCATCCGGCGACGGTTCTCGTCGTGACAAATCTCTACTATCGCGAGGCGCCCGGCCTGATGCCCGGAAGCGTCCCGGCGGCGGCGGCACTGAACTGGCACGAAATCGCGCTCGAAGGGTCGAGCGCACACGAGTTCGACGAGCAGATCCAGGCGCTCTATCCCGTCCTGAGCGACGGCTGGCAGGTCCAGACCTCGCCGGAGACCGGAAATCCGCAATATGTGCGGCCGTCCGTCGTCGTGCTCTACCGCAAGGATCAGAAATTCTTCGTCGACCCCATCATCCCCCGCCCGGGCCGCACCGACGGACAGTACGATCTGGTCATCGCCTCACAGCCCTACCGGGCGCGCATGGACGCCGAGTTCAAGGTCAACAAGGTCCTCGAACCGCTCGCGCGCTCCCTCGCGCCGGGGGGGAGAATGCTGGGCGTGCATTCGCACGGCCACGACCCGGGTCTGGATATCATCCAGGCAATCTGGCCCGGCCGCGAACTTCAGCAGACGAACCGGCACCTGCTGATGAAAACCCTGCGGACCGCGATGGGAAAGGCGAGCCGGGACCTGCGCTTCAACACCTACTCGGACAAGCGCTCCCTCTTCCGCTACGACATGCACACCCTGCCGAACGAGATCGACGCGAGCATCGGCACCTCGACCCTGTTCGCGGCGTGGAATGCGGCGATCTATGTCTATCAGATCGAGGACGAGATGATCGCGTCCGCCGTTTCGGCGGGCGGCTACCTCGAGGCGACGCAGAAGGTTCTCCAGGAACACGGCGGACTGTGGTTCACGAACGAATCCTATGTCGTGACCCGGAAGGCGGCCTGAACCCGTGAGCCCCACACGCCCACTGCCCGCGGAAAGCGCCCTGGTGCGAAATCTTCTCGCCGGAGAGTTCGCCGTCACGACCGAAGTGGTTCCGCCCCTGTCCTGCGATGCCGCGGAACTCCTCGCCAAGGCCGAGCCGGCACGCGGCTGCGTGGACGCGATCAACGTGACCGACGGCGCGGGTGCGCGCCCCCATCTGGCGAGCCTCGCCGCCGCCGGGATTCTCGTCCAGAACGGCATCGAGCCCGTCCTTCAGTTCACCTGCCGCGACCGCAACCGCCTGGCGCTTCAGAGCGATCTGCTCGGCGCCGGAGCGTTCGGCATCCACAACGTCCTGATACTGGGTGGCGACGACCCCAAGGCCGGGGACCAGCCCGACGCCAAGCCCGTCTTCGACCTCGACACGCTCGGACTCGTCGAGACGGCCCGCAGGATTCGCGACGAGAACAAGCTGCCGTCGGACCGTGAGATCGGTGCAACCCCGAACCTGTTCCTGGGGATCGCGGACACGGCGATCGACCCGTCCCCCGCCTGGCGGCCGGACCGCCTCATGGAAAAGGTCAACGCGGGCGCGCAGTTCGCGCAGATGCAGTTCTGCTTCGATATCGGCGTGCTGAGCCGGTATTTCGCCCGCCTGCGGGAGTGCGGCGTGACCGACCGCCTGTTCTTTCTCCCCGGCATTGGCCCGCTGCGGTCCGCGAAGTCGGCCCGCTGGATGCGGGACAACCTGTGGGGCGTCATCATGCCCGACGAGATTCTGAATCGGCTGGACTCGGCAGCGGACGAACGCGTCGAGGGGATGCGGATCTGCATCGAGCTGATCGAACAGATGCGCGAAATCGACGGCATATCGGGCGTACACATCATGGCCATCGGCCAGTCGGATGCCATCCCGGAAATCGTCGCCGAAGCAAAAATCGGCCGGGCGGCGCCCGGGGCCGATCCCTGAAACCGGCGGTTTACGGAACCGCCGAATATCCAATCAGGCCAGGTTCAGCTGGTAGGCGGCCGGAACCCAGACATAGCCGTCGCCATGGCGGTCGATATAACCGACCGACGGGAACGGCATGTGGAAGCCGATCGCCAGCATCTCGTCGTCGGCCACGGTCGCCAGGATGCGCTTGCGTGATTCGACGGCCGTGACCGGGTCGTCGTCCATGCCGAAGTGGAACTCCGGGTTGGCCGGCGACACCGCGTAATGGGCGATCGTGTCGGACATGATCATGAGCTGCTGGCCCCCGCTCTCGATGTGGTAGGCCATGTGCCCTGCGGAGTGGCCGAAGGCATCGACCGCGGTGACGCCGCTGACGATATCGTCGCCCGGCTTCACGTACCGCGCCTCGTCCTCGAAGGGCAGGCAGACATTGTTGAACATTTCCAGCGTCGGCGGGCGGTGATCGGGGATGTTCTCGCCCTTCTTCCAGTAGGCGAATTCCGTCTCGCCGAACACGATTTCGGCATTCGGAAATGTCGGATTGCCGCCCGCGGTCAGGTTGCCGATATGGTCCGGGTGACAATGGGTCACCACCACATAGTCTACGTCGTTCACGTCGTAGCCCGCGTCGGCCAGACGGCCGTTGTAATGCCCCTGGGCCGGGTTCTTGTCACCGAACCCGGGGTCGAACGCGATCAGCTTCTCACCCGTGTCGACAAGGGTCGGGATGAACTGGTGTTCCATCTGCGGGAACGGCAGCTTGTGCGCCTTCGCGATGGCCTCGACCTCATCGGCCGTACCGTTGGTCGCCAGCACCGGGTGCATATCCTCCCGGTGGAGAAAACCCTCCAGGATGTTGGTAATCGTGAAATCGCCCAGCTTGAACTGGTAGACAGTCGGGCGCGTCATTTTGGGTTTGTTGGCAACCACCGTTGATCCTCCTCCGAATTCAGAAACCGGCTGTATACCATCCGGAAACACGGTTTCGATAGCCGCACCGCGAATAGCTGCGCCGCAAATCCGTTGACAGAACGTCACAAGACGCAAGACTCTCCCGGCAAACCAACGTGCGGAGCAACAACCGTGACCGATCCAACGCCGTTCGAAACAATCCCGCTGGCGCCCGCGCTGGGCGCGGAAATCCGCGGGCTCGACCTTTCAACGCCGCTGCCCGACGCCACCGTCGATGCGCTCCACCGCGCCTGGGTCACGCACCAGGTGCTGGTGTTTCGCGACCAGACGCTCAGCGACGACGCGTTGAGCGCGTTCAGCCGACGCTTCGGCGACCTCGATACGGTCCCCGGCTGGGAGCCCTTCTCTCCCGAAGGTCACCCCGAGGTACTAATCATCTCGAACGTGCAGGAAGACGGCACCGCCATCGGTGTGCTCGGCGACGGCGAGGCGTCCTGGCACACGGACATGTCCTATCTCGACCAGCCCCCGCCCGGAAGTGTGCTCTACAGCCTCGAGGTTCCCGCGGACGGCGGCGACACCTGTTTCATGAGCATGCACGCGGCGCTCGACGCGCTGCCGCCCGATCTCCGGCAGGCCATCGACGGTCGCGAGCTCAACCACGATTCCAGCCACGACAGCGCCGGGAACCTGCGCGCGAACCACGAACCCTTCGACGATGTCAGCGCCGCGCCCGGCGCGCGACACCCGATCGTGCGGGCACATCCGGAAACGGGCCGCCCGGCCCTCTTCCTCGGACGGCGCCTGCACGCCTGGGTCGTCGGCGAGACGGTCGCGGACAGCGAGGCGCTGCTCGACCGCATCTGGACCCACTGCATGCGCGAAGAGTTCACCTATCGCCACAAGTGGCGGGCGGGAGACCTGCTGATGTGGGACAACCGCTCGACCATGCACCGGCGCGACCCGTTCGATGCCGGCGCGCGGCGCGTGATGCACCGCACGCAGCTCAAGGGAGACCGGAGCGTCGAGGCCGCGGCCTAGCAGCCTCCTGGCAGCCCCCTAGCAGGTGTCCGTACCGGCCATCGCGCCCTCGAGCGCCGTACGGATATCGTCGGGCAGCGGCTTGGAGCGCGAGGTCTCGGGATCGAAATGCACGGTCACGACCTCGGCCGTGGCCACGCATCGCCCATCCTGGAACACCGCCTGCCCCAGCCCGTAGGACGACCCGCCCACGCGGGTGACCACCGTCCCGATCTCGACCGTTCCCGGATAGTGGGCCGGTGCCCGGTAGCTGACAGAGAACTTCACAACCGCAAAGCCTGTCAGCTTGTCGCCGTCCGTCGCGGACAAACGCGCCTGGCGGAAGTTGACCCGCCCGTCTTCGAAGAACTGGTTAATCGCACCATTGTTGACGTGCAGGTTGGGGTCGAGGTCCCCGTAGCGGACCGTGTCCGTCGTCCAGACGGCAAACACACCCCGGTCGGTCAGGTCGATTTCGTCGCTCATGCGGATACACCGCGCCGCAGTATGGCGATGTAGATCAGCGCGGTGGCGAACATGATCAGGCTGTAGGTCGCCGCCGGGACCGTCGCGAGCCCGCCACCGAACAGCAGCGTCGCGACCGCGATGGCCAACGTGCCGTTCTGCAGCCCGCACTCGATGGAAATCGCGATACGCTGCTTCACGCCCGACGCAAACACGCGTGCGACCAGGTAGGCCAGCACCATCATCAGCAGGTTCAGGACGAGGGTGATCAGCCCGGCCTGGGCGAAATACTCGACGATGTTCGAACGCTCCTGGAAGATCGCGCCCGCCAGCACCAGGACGAAGAGCAGCGCGGAGACCTGCCGTGCGAACGGTTCGAAGCGGATGGAGAAACCCTCCGCGAAACGGCGCAGGGCCAGCCCAAGCACCACGGGCACCGTGACGATCACGAACACGCTGATCGCGGTCCGGGTGACGGAGACGTCACCGGCCTCGCCACCGACCAGATGCGCATAGGCGAACACGACGACGATGGGGATCGTCACCACGCTGAGCAGGCTGATGACGGCGGTGAGCGAGATCGACAGCGCGACGTCGCCCCGGGCGAACGCCGTCAGGATGTTCGAGGTGACGCCACCGGGCGCCGCGGCAATGATCATGACGCCGAGCGCGAGTTCGGGCGGCAGGGACCAGACGCTGACCAGTGCGAAGGCGACGACCGGCAGCAGGACGATCTGCGACAGTGCGCCGACGATGAAATCTTTCGGCTTTCGCACAACCCGCGCGAAATCGTCGAGCGTCAGGCCAAGCCCGAGCGAAAACATAATGAACGCCAGCGCGAGCGGCAGAATGACGTCGGTGACGATACCCATGGCTCCCCCCCTGTGATCGGCCCCGCCTGGCGCCCAGTTACCGCCGGACTCGCTGATTTGGCAAGCGCGCGCCTATCCGCCGGACAGCGGCGGCACTCGCTGCAGGAAGGGCTCGATGATCACCGTCTCAAAGATGCCTCCCAGCGTATACGGATCGTTGGCGTGAAAGGCTTCGGCGGTCGCCCGGTCCGGCACATCGAGGATCAGGATGTTCCCTGTCACGTCGCGAATGCCGTCGGGCCCGGAGACGAAATTGTTGACATCCGTCCCGTCCGCGACGAGCCCGCCACCGAAGGTAATCCGGTCCATGAAGTCTTTCTGATACGCGGCGTGGGACTCTTGGAGTTCGACGCGCTTTTCACCCATCCCCGGCTTGTCGCGCCGCGCGATCGCAAACAGCATCGCTAGCCCGCCACCACGGTGTTGCTCAGCTTGCCGATCCCCTCGATCTCCACCTCGATCAGATCGCCGGGCTTCATGAAAACCGGTGGCTTGCGGCCGACGCCAACCCCCGGGGGCGAGCCGGTCGTCACGATGTCGCCGGGGCTAAAGCGGTAGAAACTCGAGTAATAGCTGATGATCTGCGGTAGGTTGAAGATCAGGTCGTCGGTGTTGGACGACTGCATCACCTCGCCGTTCAGGGTCACGGTCAGGTCTAGATCATGCGGATCGTCGATCTCGTCCGTAGTTACGATGACCGGTCCGCAGGGACAGAATGTCGGCAACTGCTTGCCCAGGATATTGTGATCCCAGGCGGCGATCGCCTCGAAGGGCTTGGTGACGGTGAAGATCGGTCCCACCCAGTCGCGCGCGGAGACATCGTTGGCGATGGTGTAGCCGGCCACATAATCCATCGCCTCGTCCTCCGAGACGTTGTGGC
>JAYPRP010000072.1:8100-11763 GCA_038132575.1 Rhodospirillaceae bacterium | reverse complement strand
ACGGCAAGCTCGAGCCGCTTCAGGTCTCCATAGGGCAACTCCACCGTCCAGTCGTCGGCGCGCGGACCGAGCCCCACCATCTCGACGAGTTCGCGGGCCTGGTCGCGATACCAACGTTCCAGCCGTCGGCCGAGACCGGTCGCGGTTCCATCGGCCGCTGCGAGCGCGAGCTGAACATTCTCGCGCACGGTCATGCTCGCGAAGGTGGCCGTGATCTGGAACGTGCGTCCCACGCCGAGGCGCCAGATTTGATGGGGCGGACGCCCCGTCGCATCGTGTCTCGAGATCAGAACACGGCCCGCGTCGGGTTTGAGCTGGCCGTTGATACAGTTGAACAGCGTCGTCTTCCCCGCCCCGTTCGGCCCAATCAGCGCGACGCGCTCGCCGGGTTCGACCGCGAACGACACCCTGTCGACAGCCCGCACACCGCCGAACGCACGGGAGAGATTCTCGATTACCAGGACGCTCATGGCGCCCCCCGGTGCAGCAGCGCCGACAGGCCGGCCAGCCCGTTCGGCAGGACGACCACCAGCAGGACGATCAGGAGACCCAGCACTAGCTGCCAAAGCTCGGTCAGCCGCGTCAGCTCGGTCTCGATCCCGGTGAACGCGATTGCGCCCAGGACCGGCCCGGCGAGCGCCTGCATCCCGCCGAGCAGGACCATCACCAGCCCGTCCACCGAGGTGGAGACGAATAGCACCTCGGGAAACACGCTTCCCTTGGCGAAGGCAAAGAAGCCGCCGGCGACACCCGCTGCCGCGCCCGCAAGCGTGAATGCGAGCCAGCGATGCCGGGTCACGTCGATGCCAATGGATGCGGCGCGCAGTGACGAGTCCCGTGTCGCGCGAAGGGTGTATCCGAAGGGGCTGAAGACCGCGTGACGCAGCCCCCAGATCACCGCCGCACACACGATGAACGCGAAATAGTAGAAGGCCAGCGGATCGGCGGCCCAATCGCTGGGCCAGACCCCCAGGATGCCGTTGTCGCCGCCGGTGAATCCGATCCACTGGAAGGCCGCCGACCAGGTGATCTGGGCGAATGCGAGCGTCAGCATCGCCATGTAGATGCCCGACAGACGCACGCAGAACCACCCGAAGAGAATCGCGCCGGCGGCCCCGGCCAACGGGGCGAGCAACAGCGCGGGCGCCATTCCGAGCGAGAGATGGTAGACCGCGAGCCCGGACCCGTAAGCGCCGAGCCCGAAATAGGCGGCATGTCCGAAGCTGATCAACCCGCCACCCCAGATGAGGAAGTGCAGGCTCACGGCGAACAGGGCCAGGATCGCGATCTCGGTCAGGACGACGACGGTGAACTCGCCCGCCAGCATGGGCACGACGATCCCGACAGCCATAATGCCCCACCAGAATACTCGGCCGAGCCCGCCCGCGCGCAACGGCGGGTCCGGGTTGCGCCGGTCCTCCGCGGTCGTGAATTCCGGGCGGCCGAACAATCCGCTCGGCTTGAGCACGAGGGTGACCGCCATCACGAGGAAGATCAGCACCAGCGTGATCTCGGGGAAGATTACGACCCCGAAGGCGAGCAGTTCGCTGATCAGCACCGCCGCGACGAACGCCCCCATAATCGAGCCCATGCCGCCGATGACCACGACGACGAATGCATCAACGATTATGTTCAGGTCCATCGACAGGCTCGCCGCCTGGCGGGGAATCTGAAGCGCGCCGCCGAGCCCGGCGAGCGTCGCCCCCAGAACAAACGCGCCGGTGAACAGCCAACGCTGATCGATCCCGAGCGCCGAGACCATCTCGCGGTCCTCGGTCGCCGCGCGCACCAGCACGCCGAAGCGCGTGCGATGGAATGTCAGCCAGAGACCGCCGAGGACCAGGAACGCGACCGCGATCAGGAAGAAATCGTAGGCGGGCAACGCATGCCCGAGCAGCATGACCGATCCGTCGAGCCCGGGCATTCGGCCGGCGAACAGGTCGTCCACCCCCCAGAGGAGCCGCGTGAGGTCCTGCACGATCAAGACGACGCCGAACGTCGCCAGCAGCTGGAAGAGTTCCGGCGCGCGATAGATGCGCCGGAGGAGTCCGGTTTCCATGACGGCACCGAGCCCGCCGACGATTATCGCGGCGGCGAGCATCGCCGCGAGATATCCGAGGAAGCTGTCACCGATGGCGGTCGAGAGGCTGTAGGCCAGGTAGGCGCCCAGCATGTAGAGCGAGCCGTGGGCGAAGTTCACCACCCGCGTCACACCGAACACGATGGACAGGCCGACCGCGATCAGGAAGAGCGATGCGGCGCTGGCCAGCCCCGTGATCGCCTGGACGACAATGAAACTCAATCTACCCTCCGACGCCGCGGCCAGACCCGGCGCCGCCCGCCAGGTCGCGCGGGATATCCGGAGACGCTAGTTGGCGGGCCGGAGCTTCCGGACCGTCGCGTCGTCGGGCAGATAGTCGGCGCCATCCGCATAGCGGAAATCCACCATGACGCCCTTCCCGTCAACCTTTGCCGTGCGGCCCACATAGGCGCCCATCGTCGACTGGTGGTCGAGCGCGCGATAGGTGATCGCGCCGAATGGCGTATCGAGCTCGAGGTTCTTCATCGCCGCCAACATCGCGTCGGTGTCGGTCGAGCCCGCTTTCTCCAGCATGGCCGCAATGGTCAGAATCGTATTGTAGCCTACGATCGAGCCCGCACGCGGATAGTCGTCGAAGCGCTTGGTGTAGGCGTCGAGGAATGCCTTGTGGGCAGGGTCGTCGATCCCCTGCCAGGGATAGCCGGTGACGATCCAGCCCTCGGGCGCCTCGCCCTTCAGCGGGTCGAGATACTCGGGCTCGCCCGTGAGCAGGCTGACGACGTCGCGATCCTTGAACAGCCCGCGCAGCTGGCCCTCGCGCACGAACTTCGCCAGGTCGATGGAGAAGGTGACGTTGTAGATCGCGTCGGGCTTCGCCTGGGCGAGCGCCTGCACCGTCGCGCCCGCGTCGAGCTTAAAAAGAGCCGGCCATTGCTGCTCGACGAACTCCACGTCGGGGCGCAGTGCCTTGAGCACGTCCTGGAACGCCTTCACCGCCGACTGGCCATATTCATAGTTCGGCGCGACAGTCGCCCAGCGCCTGGCCGGCAGCTTCGCCGCCTCCTCGGCCAGCATCGCCGCCTGCATGTAGGTCGAGGGCCGAAGGCGGAACGTATAGTCGTTGCCCTTGGCCCAGACGATCGCGTCCGACAGCGGCTCGGAGGCCACGAACAGAACCTTGCTACGCTTTGCGAAGTCGGCGACCGCGAGCCCGATATGCGACAGGAAGGTGCCGGCGAGGAGGTCCACCTTCTCGCGCCGTACCAGCTCCTCGGCGAACTTGACCGCGTCGGCGGGCTTCGCACCGTCGTCGCGCGAGATCACTTCGAGCGAGCGCCCGAGCACGCCGCCCTTCGCATTGATCTCCTCGACCGCGAGCTGCCAGCCGTTCCGGTATGGCACCGTGAACGACGCCAGCGGGCCGGTGTAACTGTTGATCTCGCCAATCCGAATGGGATCCTGCTGCGCACCGGCGACCGATGCCGATGTCAGGGCGATCAGACCCGCCACCGCGGCGGCCAGGTTGTTGCGAAAGCGCATGCGCTGCATGACGCGGTCTCCTTAGCAAACTCGTTCGAGTGGGACGCGTTGCCCGCGTTCTTCCGTTCCCGCGTCCCGCTCGA
>JAYPRP010000072.1:0-7743 GCA_038132575.1 Rhodospirillaceae bacterium | reverse complement strand
TACGAGAAGACCGCCCTGACCGACGGCGTCGGCTACTTCGGAAACGTCGAGGTCGGGCGCGACGTCACCATCGCCGAGCTGCAGGATATCTACGACGCAATCGTGCTCGCCGTCGGCGCGCCGCGCGACCGCAAGCTCGGCATCCCCGGCGAGGATAAGGCGGGCGTCTTCGGCTCGGCGGACTTCGTCGGCTGGTACAACGGACACCCGGACTTCACCGACCTCGCACCCGATCTCAACACGAACACCGTGGTCGTCATCGGCCAGGGCAACGTGGCGGTCGATACCGCGCGCGTGCTAGTGAAGACGCCGGAGGAGATGACCGAGACGGACATCGCCGATCATGCGGCCGACGCCATCGCGGCCTCGCCGATCGCGGATGTCTACATGGTCGGCCGCCGCGGTCCCATCGAGGCGAAGTTCACGAATGTCGAACTGCGCGAGATGGGCAAGCTCGAGGACTGCCAGCCGGTCATCGACTCTGCCCAAATTCCCGACGAGGTGACGGGCGACTGGTCGGACCGCGACCTGCGCCTGAAGGAACGCAACCTGGCGACGATGAAGGAATTCCCCGACGTCGATCCCACCGGCAAGTCCAAGCGTGTCCACTTCACCTTCTTCGCCAAGCCAGTCGAGATTCTCGGCGGCGACAAGATCGAGGGCATCCGGATGGAGCACACCCGCGTCGAGGATGGCCGCTCGGTCGGCACGGGCGAATTCTTCGAGATCGAATGCGGGCTCGTGATCCCGGCGATTGGTTACTTCTCCGACCCCTTCCCCGGCGTGCCGTTCGACGCCGACAACGGCATCGTCGTGCATGACGAGGGCCGGGTGGGCGACGGCATCTATGCCGTCGGCTGGATTAAGCGCGGCCCCACCGGCGTGATCGGGACGAACAAGCCCGACGGCGACATTGCCGCGACGCAGATCGTCGAGGACATCGCGGACGGCACGAAGCCGGGCCGCGAGGCGCTCGAGGCGCTGCTGGACGAGCGTTCGGTGCGCCATCTGCGCTACCAGGACTGGCAGACGATCGACGCGGCGGAAGTCGCGGCGGCAAAGCCCGGCGCGCCGCGCCGCAAGTTTGTCACGATCGACAGCATGCTTGCGGCTCTTGACTGACCGGCAAAATACCTTAGCCCGGCTGGCAGGACGCCAATTTGTGCTTGAAACGGACCGGCAGCCGGATGAATGTAGCGCCGCGCAACACTCCTTACGCACATCCTGAAAAATTTTTGACTTTGCAGCGGAACGACAGACCGAACGAGCGGTCGAATTAGGGAAGGAACTACCCGATGTCTGAAGCAGCGGCCATAGATCGGCCGGAAGAAGACCGCCAGGAAATTGAATCCGCGGTCGTGAGGTTCGCCGGCGACTCCGGTGACGGCATGCAGCTTACCGGCAGCCAGTTCACCATGACGGCGGCGATCGCCGGCAACGACCTGGCCACCTTCCCGGACTTCCCCGCCGAAATCCGCGCGCCCGCCGGCACGACCTTCGGCGTCTCGGCATTCCAGATCAATTTCGGCGCCCGCAAGATCATGACCTCGGGCGACAAGCTCGATGTTCTGATCGCGATGAACCCCGCCGCGCTCGTCACGAACCTCGAGGACGTCAAGCCGAACGGTATTGTCATCGCGGACTCGGGTGCATTCACGGACCGCAACCTGGCCAAGGCCGGATACGACGAGAACCCGCTCGAAAACAACAGCCTGGAGAACTACCGGCTGGTCAAGATCGACATGTCCCGGCTCACGGTCGAGGCGGTCAAGGAGTTCGGCCTCTCTAACAAGGAAGCGCTGCGCTCGAAGAACATGTGGGCGCTGGGGCTCGTCTACTGGATGTACGGCCGCAAGCGGCAGGCATCTGTCGACTGGCTGGAGGCGAAGTTCGCAAAGAACTCGGACATCGCCAAGGCGAACATCGCCGCCCTGAACGCCGGTCACGCGTTTGGCGAGACGGCCGAGATGCCCGCCGAGCTCGGGAATTTCGACGTCGAGCCCGCGAAGATCGAGCCCGGGCTGTACCGCACCATCACCGGCGCGGAATCGGTCTCGCTCGGCCTGCTGGCCGGTTCCCTGCTCGCCGATCTGAAGATCGCGTTCTGCTCCTACCCGATCACGCCCGCCTCCTCGCTGCTGCACCAGCTCGCGCGGATGAAGGAGTTCGGCGTCGTTACCTTTCAGGCGGAAGACGAGATCGCCGCCGCCGCGGCCGCCATCGGCGCGTCCTATGCCGGCGCGCTGGGCATCACCTCGAGCTCCGGCCCGGGTATCGCGCTCAAGATGGAAGCCATCGGCCTCGCGATCGCGACCGAGCTGCCGCTGGTCGTGATCAACTCGCAGCGCGCGGGTCCGTCGACCGGCATGCCGACCAAGACCGAGCAGTCGGACCTTTACCAGGCCGTCTATGGCCGGAACGGCGATGCGCCGATGCCGGTCATCTCCGTCTCAACCCCGTCCGACGGCTACGAGGTCGCCATCGAGGCGGTCCGGATCGCCACCAAGTTCATGACCCCGGTCATGGTTCTCACGGACGGCTACATCACCAACGCATCGGAGCCATGGCGCATTCCCAACGCGGACGACGCCGAGCGGTTCGACGTGACCTTCCGCACGGACCCGGAAAACTTCCAGCCCTTCACGCGCGACGACGAGACGCTCGCGCGCCCTTGGGTGAAGCCGGGAACGCCGGACCTGATGCATCGCATCGGCGGCATCGAGCGCTCCTACGATAGCGGCCATATCTCTTACGACCCGGAAAACCACCAGAAGATGACCGACGTCCGCGCCGCGAAAGTCCTCGGCATTGCCAACGACATCCCGGAACAGCAGGTCGATGTCGGCGAGGCCGGCGGCAAGCTCGTGGTGGTCGGATGGGGTTCGACCTACGGGCCGATCAACCGCGCGGTCAACAACATGCGCGACGAGGGCCTGGACGTATCGCAGGTCCACCTGCGCTACATCTGGCCGCTGCCGCGCAACCTGGAAGAGCTCCTCGGCAGCTTCGACCATATCCTGGTGCCGGAAATGAACAACGGCCAGCTGCGCACCCTGCTGCGCGACCAGTACCTGCTGCCCGCTGAAGGGCTCAACAAAGTCAACGGCAAGCCGTTCCTGATTGGCGAGCTTGAAGACGCGATCTGCGCCCGGCTGGAGAAGTAGAATGAACGTCCAAAGCCCCCCGGAAAAACTCACCGCCCGCGATTTCGCGACCGACCAGGAGGTGCGCTGGTGCCCCGGCTGCGGTGATTACGCGATTCTCAAGGGTGTCCAGAACACGCTCGCGCAGCTCGAGGCGGACCCGAAGAACACCGTCTTCGTATCCGGTATCGGCTGCGCCGCGCGCTTCCCGTATTACATGGAGACCTACGGCTTCCACACGATCCACGGCCGTTCTCCGGCGGTGGCATCGGGCGTGAAGCTCGCAAACCCGGAACTCGACGTGTGGGTCGTCGGCGGTGACGGCGACATGCTGTCGATCGGCGGTAACCACACGATGCACGCGATCCGCCGCAACATCGACCTACAGATTCTGCTGTTCAACAACCAGATCTACGGCCTGACCAAGGGCCAGTATTCCCCGACGTCGAAGATCGGCACCAAGTCGCCCTCAACGCCGGTCGGATCCATCGACAACCCGGTCTCAGCGGCCCAGTTCGCGCTCGGCGTCGGCGGCACCTTCATCGCCCGCTCGTCGGACATTCTGCAGAAGCATCTGCCCGAGGTCCTCAAGCGTGCCTACAACCACAAGGGCGCGTCGTTCGTCGAGATCTTCCAGAACTGCATCGTCTACAACGACGGCGCCTTCAAGCACTTCACCGAGAAGAGCGTGCAAGACGAGATGCAAATCCATGTCGAACACGGGCAGCCGCTGCTCTTCGGCAAGGACAAGCAGAAGGGCCTGGTCCTGAACAAGGACGAGATGCGGCTCGAGGTCGTTACCCTGGGCGAGAATGGTGTCACGGAAGACGACATCGCGATCCACGACGAGACCAACCGCAGCCTCGCGACGATGCTGGCCCAGATGGACCCGCCGGAGTTCCCGGTCGCGCTCGGTGTTCTCTATGCCGAACCGGCGCCGACCTACGAGGCCTCGGTGTACGCGCAGATCGAGCAGGCATCGAAGGACGGCGGTTCGGCCGACCTGAACCGCCTCCTGCAGCGCGGCCAGACCTGGACCGTCGAGTAAGCCTGGCCGGGCGGGCCGCCCGCCCTCCGACGACTTCGAACCGAACGCATGGGCCTGCGACCGATGGGCGCGGTCGCTTGCCCCGCCCTTCATGAGGGCGCAGATTGTCGCCAGCGATGGCCATCCGAGTATGATCATGACCGCAACGACCCGCCTCGAGCCGACGAAAGCGCGCCAACGCGCGAACGACCGCGCGATCGGGTACTGGCTGCTGGTGTGCGCCGCCATGGTCCTCGCCATGATCGTGATCGGCGGCATCACCCGGCTCACGGAATCGGGGCTCTCGATCGTCTACTGGCGCCCGGTGACGGGCTTCCTTCCGCCGCTCGGCGCGGCCGCGTGGACGGAAGCCTTCGAGTTGTACCGGACGAGCCCGCAATATCTCGTGGTCAACGCCGGCATGACGCTGGCGGAGTTCCGGACGATCTTCTGGTGGGAATATATCCATCGGGCCTGGGGCCGGCTGATTGGTCTCGTTTTCTTCGTTCCATTCGCCTGGTTCCTAGTCCGCGGGCGTGTTCGCAGGAACCTGGTGCTGCGGCTGGTCGGCCTATTCGTGTTGGGCGGCGCTCAGGGCGTGCTCGGCTGGTACATGGTGCAAAGCGGGCTAGTCGATGTGCCCGAGGTCAGCCAGTACCGGCTGGCAGCCCACCTGTCACTCGCCTTCCTCATCTACGCCGCGCTCATCTGGACGGGTCTCTCACTCGCCCTCCCCGTGACCGCCGTCGCGGCAGACCGAATCGCGGCGCGTGTCCGGCGGATCGCGGTAGCGGTCCTCGTGCTCGTATCGCTGACTGTCCTCTCCGGAGCCTTCGTCGCTGGCATCGACGCCGGCCTCATCTACAACACGTTCCCGCTTATGGACGGCGGGTTCCTGCCACCGAGCTACTTCGCCACAGCCGCGGCGGCCTTCGAGGATCACGGCACCGTGCAGTTCCACCACCGCGCTCTGGCGATCGCGAGCCTTATCGGCGTGACGGCACTATGGTGGCAGAGCCGCTGGCTGGCGCTCACGCCGCGCGCGCGTCGCGTGGCGGACGGCCTGCTCGCAATGGCGGGGCTGCAGGTGGCGCTCGGCATCACGACGCTGCTGCTGGTCGTCCCGGTGCATGCGGCTGCTACCCACCAGGCCGGCGCGGTTCTGCTGTTTACGCTCGCGCTCTGGCTGCTCCACGAACTGCGTGCAACGGCAGCCTAGCTGCCAATTACCCCGCCATCGTCCTTGGTGATCGCGACCACCGACGGCCGCGGCGTCCGACATAGCGGGCGTGCACGACCTCTTCAAAGGACCGGGTCCCGGACAGGTTCGCGGGCGTGTTCTCCGACGCCTCGAAGGCTTTCGCGCGCGTCGCGAATCCGGTGGGCTGGTGGTTCATCGGTTCTGCTCCGGTAAGAGACTATCAGGTTGTTTCCGACCGCTGTCTAGCGACGGGGCATGGACCTCACGTAACCGTACAGTGACAGATCGATGAAAATGCAAAAGGACACCCCCTGTCAGCTGCCCCGGAACATCTGGTAGGCTTTGAGCGCCCGCTCGCGGGCGACGCCATGGTCGACCATGGGCTCCGGGTATGTCACGCCGAGCCGGACGCCGGCGGCATCGAGGACCTCCGGAGAGGCCGCCCACGGTTTGTGTATCCACTTATCGGGCAACTCCGACAGCTCGGGCACCCAGCGCCGCACATATGAACCCGCCAGATCGAACTTCTCACCCTGGGTGACGGGATTAAATATACGGAAGAACGGCGATGCATCCGCACCCGAGCCTGCGACCCACTGCCAGTTGCAGGCATTGTTGGCCAGATCGGCGTCTACCAGCGTGTCCCAGAACCATGCCTCGCCCGCGCGCCAGTCGATCATCAGGTCCTTGATCAGGAATGAGCCGACGATCATGCGCACCCGGTTGTGCATGAAGCCCGTGTGCCAGAGCTCGCGCAGGCCCGCGTCCACCAACGGATAGCCGGTCTGGCCCTTCTGCCATAGCGCTAGAGCCTCGGGATCGTCGCGCCACGGAAAGCCGTCGAACCGTTCGCGCCAGTTGGCGGTCGCAATCCCGGGGAAGTGGAACAGCAGGTGGTGGTTGAAGTCGCGCCAGGCGAGCTCGCGCAGGAGCGCCTCCGCGCCGGTGGCCACTTTACCGCCCTTGTCGAGAAACGAAGCAGCTGCGCGCCATACCTGGTGCGGGCTAATCTCACCCCAGTGCAGGTGGGGTGACAGGCGCGAGGTGCCCGCGATATCGGGACGGTCGCGCTCCTGGGGATAACGCTCGACCGCGTCGTCGAGGAAATCGCCGAGCCGAGCCATCGCGGCGCCCTCACCAACCTCCCAGCTTTCGCGGAGCCCGCCCGCCCAGTCCGGCGCGGTCGGCAGCAGCGCCCATGCGGCGAGTGCGTCCCCGGGCGCCGGCTCCGCTGCCGGCTGCGTCCCCGGCAGCATCGCAACAGGCGGCGCATCATACAGCTCGCGCAGGCGGCGCCAGTAGGGGGTGAAGACCTTGTAGGGTCCGCCCTGCCTGGTTTCGATCTTCCAGGGCTCGATCAGGAGCGACCCGTTGAAGCTCTCGGCGGCGACGCCCGCGTCCCTGAGCATCGCCTTGACCGCGGTGTCCCGGGCGATCGCGCCCGGCTCGTAGCAGCGGTTCCACACGACCCGGCCCGCGCCCGTTTGTCCCACGATATCAGCGACCACCTCCGCCGCGCGGCCCCGGCGCAAGAGGAGTTCCAGCCCGTGCTTGCGCAGGCCCGCCGCCAGCGATTCCAGGCTGTGGTGCAGCCACCAGCGCGACGCCCCGCCGACCGGCCGAACGTCGGGAGTTTCCTCATCGAGTATGAAGAGCGGCAGGACCGGCTGGCCCATTTGGGCGGCGGCGGCGAGCGCCGGGTTGTCGGCGAGCCGCAGATCCTGGCGGAACCAGACGATGACGGGAGTGTTTGTGGACATGTACCTAATACGTCAGGCGGCCCGCTTTGGATCGGGTAGCAGCTGGTCATGCCGGAAGGCGAACAGACCCGACGGACCGATCAGGTAAACCCGGAACCGGCCCGACATCAGACTCGCGATCGCTGGTTCGCGGGCGTTGAGCCCACCGGCGAAGGCGCCGAAGGCCGGCATGACGAGGCGCTGTCCGTCGGTCGCGAAGCAGCGCCCGGATATCCGTCGGCCACGCACCCGCACGGCGGCCTTGGGATGATAGTGGCCGCACACCTCGCCGGCGGCGATCCCGGCGTCCGGCGCCCGCTCGGCAACGTCGTGACAGAGAACGAGGTCGCCGATCCGAAACTCATTTGTTGCGCCGCCGCCGAAGTCGGCGGGCGGCTCGGGATCATGGTTGCCGGTAATCCAGACCCAGTCCTGCTTCGCGACAAGGCGTGCGAGCCGTTGCCGGTCGCCGGCCGCCATGCGCGCCTCGCCAGCGAGATCGTGTAGCGTGTCGCCGAGGCAGATGACGCGTTTCGGCTTCAGGCGTACGCAGACTTGTTCGAGGCGCCGCAGGGTCTCGGCGGTGTCGTAGGGCGGCAGCAGCCCCTGCCCGCGCGCGGCGAAGGCCGAACC
>JAYPRP010000071.1:0-11905 GCA_038132575.1 Rhodospirillaceae bacterium | reverse complement strand
CCAAAAAACCCGTATTTGCATCAGTTTTTACTATTTTCGTCCATCCCCCACACAAAACGGGCCCGGCGGACATGCCGCCGGGCCCGGTTCCCTTGGGAGGTTGGGGTGAGATCAGGCGCGTTGCGAACCGCGTCCGAACTCGGGGTAGGCCTCGAGGCCCAGCTCGGCGGAGTCGAGACCGAGGGCCTCGTCCTCCTCGCTGGCCCGGATCCCCATTGTGTATTTGAGGATCAGCCAGACGATCGAGCTGGTAATGACGACGAAGACGCCGATCGCCACGATGCCAATGATCTGAACCATCAGATCGCCGCCGCCGAAGATGCCCACGGCGAGGGTGCCCCAGATGCCGGCCACGAGATGGGCCGAGATCGCGCCGACCACGTCGTCGATCTTGAACTTGTCGAGCATCGGTATGGCGATGACGACGAGCACGCCGCCGATGGCGCCGACGATGATCGACATGAGGTGGTTGGTCAGGTCAGGTCCGGCCGTGATGGACACCAGGCCGGCAATCGCACCGTTGAGCGCCATCGTGAGATCGACCTTCTTGTAAATGATCTGGGTCATGAGCATCGCGGCCACCACGCCACCCGCGGCTGCGAGATTCGTGTTGGTGAAGACGATGGCCATCCAGGTGGCGTCCGCTGCGGAGCCGAGCGCGAGCTGGGAACCGCCGTTGAAGCCGAACCAGCCCAGCCACAGGACGAAGGTGCCCAGGGTCGCGAGCGGCAGATTTGCACCCGGAATCGGGTTCACCTGGCCGTCCGGGCCGTACTTGCCCTTGCGAGCGCCCAGGATGATCGCGCCGGTCAGCGCGGCCCAGCCGCCCACGGAGTGGACGATCGTCGAGCCCGCGAAGTCCGAGAAGCCCATCTCCGACAGCCAGCCGCCACCCCAGGTCCAGGAGCCCTGGATCGGGTAGATGATCGCCGTCAGGACGACCACGAAGATCAGGAACGGCCACAGCTTGATGCGCTCGGCGACCGTGCCCGAGACGATCGAGGCCGCGGTCGCGACGAAGACCATCTGGAAAAACCAGTCGGATGCAACGGAGTAGCTGTTGTCGACGACGGCCGCGACCATCGCGTCGGTGGCCTCGTCGGCGCCGAGAAGCGCCATTTCCGCGTCGCTCGGGTTGTAGAGGAAGGAAATCGACCCCATGAACCCGCCGACATCCACATACATAAGGTTGTAGCCGATCAGGTAATATAGGATGCCCGCGATCGAATAGAGCGCGATGTTCTTAAGGCAGATCGTCGCCGTGTTTTTCGTCCGCACGAGGCCCGATTCGAGCATCGCAAAGCCGGCGGCCATCCACATGACCAGCGCGCCGGAGAACAGGAATGAGAAGGTGTTGAAAACATAGCCGGTTTCGGCCTCGACGGCCGCCATCGCCGGCGGCGCGGCGAGGAGCGCGGCGCACGCCGCGCCAATGCCCACCGCTGTTTTGGTCGTCACTCGAAACATTGTCTTGATAACTCCTTGTTCCTAGAGCGCTTCGGCGCCGGTTTCGCCGGTGCGGATTCGCATGGCGCTCGCAACGTCCACGACGAAGATCTTACCGTCGCCGATGCGGCCCGTGTTGGCCGCCTTGGAAATTGCCTCAACGACGGAATCGGCCTGGCCATCATCGACGACGACCTCGACCTTCACCTTGGGTAGGAAGCTCACGGCGTATTCTGCGCCGCGATATATCTCCGTCTGCCCTTTTTGGCGTCCGTATCCTTTGACTTCGATTGCGGTCAGACCCTGAACCCCGAGTTCGGTCAGCGCCTCGCGCACCTCATCCAGTTTGAACGGCTTGATCACCGCCATTACCAGCTTCATGAAAAGCCCCCTTCTGCCGAGCCAATGGCCACAGCCGACGATTCGGCTGCGGTTCTCGACTTTATTCCTTTCAAACACCGTGCCAGTCGAGGAAATCAGTAAAACGTTTTAAAAACAGTCGTTTAATTTCAAGAACTGGGAATTTAAACCATCAATATGACTAATTTTTATGCACTTTATTTTGTGTGCATTTTTTTTGTGCAATCGTTGTCGGCGAAAGTGCCGCAGGAGTCTCGCTCGCCGTGATCTGGACTTCCCGGCGTTCGCGGGCCAAGTTTTATCGATGAACGCGAGCCCCAGCGATACCCAGACCGTCGAGGCGGTGATTGTCGGCGCCGGTATGGCCGGACTGACCCTGGCCCACGCGCTGGCAGGTGCCGGAATTGAAGTCGCGGTGATCGATCGCGCCGACCCCGCAAACTTCAGCGACGCGGCGTTCGATGGGCGGACGACCGCAATCGCCGACGGAAGTGCCCGCGTTCTCGACGGGATCGGCCTGTGGTCGGACCTGGCACCGAAATCATGCCCGATCGACACGATCCGGGTGAGCGACGGCAATTCGCTTATGTTCCTGCACTTCGACCATGCCGAGGTCGGCGACGCGCCGCTGGGCCACATTGTCGAGAACCGGGTCATCCGCGGCCCGCTTTTGGCGAAGGCGGTCGCGTCGGACCGGATCGCCATGTTTGCGCCCGCGACCATCGGGACGGTCGTCCGCGACCAGGGTGGTGCCACTGTCACCCTCGCAGACGGGCGCATCGTCCGCGCTCGGGTGGTGCTCGCCTGCGACGGGCGCGGCTCGACCCTGCGCCGCGACGCGCGCATCCCCGTCACCGAGTGGCGCTACGACCAGTCGAGCTTCGTGTGCACCATCGCCCACGAGCGTGCGCACCAGAACATCGCCCACGAGCGGTTCCTGCCGGGTGGCCCCTTCGCGATCCTGCCTCTCAACGATTTCGACACGCCGGTCGCGGCTGACGGCGGACAGCTCCACCATGCGAGCTCCATCGTGTGGAGCGAGTCCAACGTTCTAGTCCCGGCGATCCGGGCCTTCGACGATGCGGCGTTTACCGTCGAGCTGGGCCGGCGGGTCGGCGGCTTCCTGGGCGAGATCGCGCTGGCAAGCCCGCGCTGGGTGTATCCGCTGGGCCTCAGCCACGCGACGCGCTACACCGACCAACGCCTGGCGCTGGTGGGCGACGCGGCCCACGCAATCCACCCGATCGCCGGCCAGGGCCTAAACATGGGCATCCGCGACGTGGCGGCGCTCGCCGAAGTGATCGTGGATGCGCGCCGGCTCGGGCTCGACATCGGCGACCCGATTATCCTCGCCGAATACGAGCGCTGGCGGCGGTTCGACAACATGCTGCTGGCGGTGGTGACCGATAACCTGACCAGGCTGTTCTCGAACGACATTGCGCCGATGCGGATTGCTCGCGATCTCGGGATGGGGGTCGTCAACGCGATCCCCGCGGCGCGGAAGTTCTCCATGCGCCACGCGATGGGCGTAGTAGGCGACCTGCCCCGGCTGGTCCGCGGCGAGGCGCTTTAGGTCTTCGGGCCCTCGGAATTCAAGGATCGCGCGAGAGGCCACGCGCCGCGAGATCGCGCTCGTACTTCGCCCACCATTCGGCCTGCTTCTCGCCCAGTTCGCGCAGATAGGCCCAGGTGAAGAGCCCAGTGTCGTGCAGGTCGTCAAAGTGGATGCGCACGGCGTAGTTGCCAACCGGCTCAATTTTTATGATGCCCACATGGCGCCGGCCCGGGACGATCTGGCGCTCGGCGGCGCCGTGGCCGCGGACCTCGGCCGAGGGGCTGTGAACGCGCATGTATTCCGCCGGCAGCACGAATTCGACGCCGTCGTCGAAGACAACGGTCAGCGCCTTCGTCGCCTTGCTCCAGCGAAGATCAATCGGCCAGGGGTCGGACAAGACGGTCGGACTAGCTGGCGTCGAGCTGGCGGGCCTCGTCGCCCAGCATGATTGGGATGCCGTCGCGGATCGGGTAGGCGAGCCCGGCCTGCTTGCTGATCAGCTCCTGGGCCGCCTCGTCGTATTCGAGCGGCCCCTTGGTCACAGGACAAACCAGGATCTCCAGAAGCTTGGGGTCGAGCTGAGCGCTGTTCTGGTTGCTGTCTGACATTATGTCTCCTCAGTTGAGCGCAGTGGTGCCGTTGTCGTTGTCTGCGCGCAAGGCGGATTCGACGAGACCGATCAGGAGCTTGCAGCGCTGGGCCATGTTACCGGCCTCGAGCAGCACCTGCTTCTCGGCGGGGTCGAACGGGCAGACCATGGCGAGCGTCGTCACCAACCGCTCGTCCGGCGCCTTCACTAGCGCATCCCAGTCGGCGGCGATGTTCTGCTGCTCGAAATACCCCCTTAGGCCGTTGAGCAGCCGATCGCGCTCGATGATGGCGTCCGTGTCGGGTTTGAGGTCGGTGAGGAAGGGCGTGAAATCGGGACGCACCGAGCGGTAGCCATCGCGCAAGGGCAACTCCTCGGCCACGTTGAAGCGGCACATGCCCCGCAGCTCGATAAGGTAGCGTCCGTCCCCGGTCTCCTGGAAACCGGTGATCCGGCCCGCACAGCCGGTGCGGTAGAGGTTGGTGCCGTCCGGCGCACTGAGGCCGACGGTGCCGTCGGCGGCCGGTTGGATGATGCCGATCGTGCGCGGGCCCGCGAGCGCGGCATCAACCATGGCGAGATAGCGTGGCTCGAAGACGTTGAGCGGCATGGTGCCGCGCGGCAGCAGCAGGACCCCGTTGAGGGGAAACAGCGGCAGCTCCGCCGGGAGCGAACCCCGCGGCGAGTCGGTGGAAGAATTCGGAGTCCCGGCGGTCATGAGAAGAGGATCGAGGAGAGCTTGCGCCGTCCCGCGACGGTGATCTCGTCGGTCGGCCCCAGGGCCTCGAAGATCTTGAGAAGCTCGGTCCGCGCAGCATCCTCGTTCCACTCGCGGTTCCGGCGGATGATCTCGAGCAGCGCATCGATCGCCGCCTCGGGCTCGCTCGCAGCATAGGCCGCGACCGCGAAGTCGAACTGGGCCTGGTGGTCCGCCGGGTCGGCGGCGATCTTCTCCCGGAGCGCGTCGAGCTCGCCGGCGTTCGCCGATCCTGCCTCGGCCAGCTCGATGGCTGAAATGACGCCCGCGAGTGCGTCGCTTGCGCGGGCATCCTCGCTTGCCGCGTCGATGAGCTCGCGCGCCTTGTCGACCGCGCCACCCTTGATGTAGGCTCGCGCCATGCCGGCTAGCGCCCGGATGTTTTCCGGGTCCTGGTTCAGAATCTGTGCGTAGAGCGCGCCGGCGCTGTTGATGTCGCCGCCATCCATCGCCGCGTCGGCGGCGTCGAGCGCCTCGTCGAGCGGCGACGGCCCGGCGGCGCCCGCCCCGCCATGCACCTTCACCAGCTGGTCCACCCAGGCCTTGACCTGGCTCTCGGGCAGCGCGCCCTGGAACCCGTCGACGGGCTGGCCGTCGCGGAAGGCATAGACGGTCGGGATCGACTTGATCTGCAGCTGGGCGGAGATGTCCGGCGCCCGGTCGACATCGACCTTGACGAGGCGCACCGCGCCGCCGGCCTCGGTAACGGCCTTCTCGAGGATCGGGGTCAGCTGCTTGCACGGTCCGCACCAGCTCGCCCAGAAGTCGACGATCACCGGAAACTCGCGGGACGCCTGAATGACGTCGCGCACGAAGCTGTTCTGGTCGGCGTCCATGATCACCGCGGACGGGCCGGCCGGTTGGGCTTCACCCATGCCGACGGGCGCGCCGGACGTGCCAGGGGGCATGGCGTTGGGGTTGGGCTGGATCGGATCCATCGTCGTCACTCTGTTCGTTATTTTTTTATTTCTTAACCTTCGGCCAGAAGATGGAGCCTCGGTGCGCCGCTATCAACCCCCGATTGCGGGGTGTTCAATCTGTGGGCCTCAGTCGAGATCGATCAACGCGGGCGGGTGGTTGCAGGCCTCGAGGAAGGCGAGAAGATCGTCGCGGTCGATCACCGCCGTCGCCTCGTTGTGGAGCGGATGGGCGTTGACCGTCGCGTGGTCGAGGATTGCCCTGTCGAGAACCATTGTGACGATCCCCTCAGGGTCGTTCATCACGGCGAAGGGCGTGACCGAGCCGGGGGCGACGCCCAGCGAGGCGGCGAGCAGCTCGGCGCTGCCGAAGCTCAGATTGCCCGACGCCCCGATCACATGGCGCAGCGCCTTGAGATTGACCGTCGCATCCTGGCGCGCGGTGACCAGCCACTGGCGGCGCTTCTTGTCGCGCAGGAACAGGTTCTTGATATGGGCGCCAGGGAGGGCGTCATGGAGCGCGCGGGATTCGGCGACCGTGTGCAGCGCGGGGTGCCGGTGCATCTCGACGGCGATGCGGAGCGTGTCCAGTCGCGCGATCAGCGGCGCCTCGATCTCGTCATGGGGGGCGGTCATGGCGGGGATATAGCCGGTTCGGCCGCCCCTGTGTAGTCACTCGGCCGATGCGGGTTTTGCGCAAAACCGATGCATCGACACTTGAAATCGGGGGCGGGTTGCGCTTATGTCCCGCTTCGCGATGCGGGAATAGCTCAGTGGTAGAGCATCACGTTGCCAACGTGAGGGTCGCGAGTTCGAATCTCGTTTCCCGCTCCAGTTTCGAAGGGGCTCGGTCGGATCACCGCCGGGCCCTTTTTCGTGCCCCGCCGCTTGCCGTGTGTTGCCCGCGGCCCCTAGGCTGCTCCTCACCTGTCACGCGAGGAGGACGCAACCATGCCGTATTACGAAAAGGGCGATGTCCGCGTCCGTTACGAAGAGGCCGGCTCCGGCTTCCCGCTGCTCGTTACGCCGGGCGGCGGACTCAACTCCCGGGTCTCCAACTGGCCGAACGCGGTCTTCAACGCGATGGAGGCGTTCGAGGGTGATTTTCGCTGCATCACCATGGACCAGCGCAACGCCAACGAGGGCAAGAGCACGGGACCGCTCGACACCGACGATCCCTGGGGAGCCTTCGCCGACGACCAGCTCGGGCTGATGGACCATCTCGGCATCGGTGAATTTGCCTACATGGGCTGCTGTATCGGCGGCTGCTTTGCCGGCAAACTGATCGAGCGCGCGCCCGAGCGCGTCGCCGCCGCGGTCTTCTGCCAAACCGTCGGACACTGGCCGGAAGACCCGGACGTCATGTACCGCTCGGGGCGTGACGTCTGGGCGCCGGAGTTGCTCAGCCGCCGGCCTGACCTAGACCAGGACACGATCGACGCCTACCTGCACGCGCTTTACCGGGTGAACCCGGACTTCCTCTACAGCGTGCCGCGCGACCTCATCCGCGCATGCAACACGCCGATCCTGGTGCTGCCCGACGATGTGCCGGCCCATCCGCTCCAGGCGTCGATCGACGTGGCATCGCTCGCGCCGAAGGCGGAGATCACCGTCTTCCCGTGGACGGATCCGCCCGAGCTGAAGGCGCGCACCATCGAGTGTGTGCGATCGTTCCTTCGTACACACACGGCCGGCCGCTAGGGCAGGCAGATGTACGGAACCAGAACGAAATTAATGCGAGCTTCGGCGATTGCCTCTTCGGGATGCGCCGCCCTAGGCTGAGCACTGTCTCTGATTAACAGACACAAACCTGAAAGATTACGCGATCAGCCAGCATCCTGGCGCACCGTCTGGGAGGACGAACAGAATGTCATTTGCAGAAACCAAGCGCCTGACCACCGTGGGCGCGAAAGCCATGCTTGCAGCCGCCATTGCCAAGGCCGAGGAATTCGGGATCGCCGCGACCGTGGTCGTCGTCGATGCCGGCGGCCACCCTCTGGTGCTCGAGCGCATGGACGGTGGCCGGTTCCATACCGTGCACTCGTCCACGACCAAGGCGGTCTCCGCGTCCTCGAACAAGCGCATCACCACGACCCAGGGCGCCCAGGGGCAGGACCTGGACACGCTGCACGCCATCGGCCTGACGCTGGCGGCGGGTTCGACGCGCTGGACGGCGATGGAGGGCGGCTATCCGATCATCGTTGACGGCGAATGCCTCGGCGGCATCGGCGTCAGTGGCGGTGACTGGCAGCAGGACGCGGAGATCGCTGCGGCGGCCCTCGAGGCCGTCGGCATCAAGGGCTGATACCCAGGCGCCGCCACCCCACCAAGGAGAGTTCCCCATGAGCAGCAAATCCCTTCGCGTTGCATCCGTCGGCCTCGGCTGGTGGTCCGATGTCCTGGCCGACGCGGCTGGTCGCACTGACGGCCGGGTCGAGGTCGTGTCCTGCTTCACCCGCTCGGAAGACAAGCGCCGGGTATTCGCCGAGAAGTACAACTGCGGCGCGGCGGCAAGCCTGGACGAGATTCTGGCCGACGATTCGATCGACGCGATCATTAACACCACGCCGAACCATGTGCACTTGGAAACGACGGCGGCCGCGGCCGCGGCCGGCAAGCATGTGTTTCTCGACAAGCCGGTGGCCAATACCATCGGCGAGGCGCGCGCGATCACCAAGGTCTGCGCGGACGCCGGCGTGGTGCTGTCCGTCGGCTACCAGCGCCGGCGCGAGAGCCATTTCCGCTGGATCCAGGAGAAGATCGCGGCGGGCGAATTCGGTACGCTGGTGCAGGCCGAGGCCAACATCAGCCGCGACCGCGCGGGCAAGTTCGAGCTCGGCCACTGGCGTTACACCGCCGAGGGCATGCCCGGCGGCGTGATGCTGCAGATCGGGCTGCACTATGTGGATGTGCTGACCATGCTGCTCGGCCCGATCGAGACCGTTTCAGGCATGGCTGCTCAGCTCGTCCTGCCGGGCGACAACCCGGATGTTGGTTCCCTCATGATGCAGCACGAGAACGGGGCGGTCTCGACCCTGTCGACCAGCTACGCCTCGGCGTCCGAGTATTACGTGATGAACATCTACGGCAAGAAGATGAGCGCGTATTACAACCTGTTCGACGGGCTGCGGTCTCTGAACCAGGGCGACTCGGATCAGACTCCCGTCGCGGTCGAGAAGAACGATGCGATCGCCGAACAGCTGATCGAATGGTCGGACGCGGTCGCCGGCGGCGTGGAGCCCGAAGTCGGCGGCGAGAGCGCCATGACGTCGCTGGCCGTGGTCAAGGCGGGCATCAAGTCGGTCGCCGAGGGTCGCCATGTGCCTGTGGCGGAGATTCTCGCGTCAGACGACTGATCCGGGGCGATCCAATTACGGCCGTGCTGCGTAGACGTAGGTAATACGACGCAGCACGGAGCCGAACTATGACCGGAGTCGCCTTTAACACCGATAGCATCCTTCGCAGCGCCTTCGACGGAGAAGTCCTTTCGCGCGAGCAGGAGCTAGAGCTTGCCCGCGACTGGCGGGACAATCAAAGCCAGGCGGCGCTCGACGCGCTGGTATCGGCTTACCTGCGCCTGGTCGCGTCCGTGGCCGGCCAGTATGCCCGCTATGGCCTGCCCCGCGAGGACCTGGTTCAGGAAGGCGTCTTCGGGCTCCTCGAGGCAGCACAGAAGTTCGATCCGGAGCGCGGCTTCCGGTTCGGGACCTATGCGCGCTGGTGGGTGCGTGCCGCGATCCAGCGCTACATGCTCGACAACTGGTCGATCGTCCGCTTCGCCACGTCCCACAACCGCAAGAAGCTCTTCTTCGAGCTGCGCGCGGTGATGCGGCGGATCGAGGCGGCCTCGGTCGAGGACGCGGCCGCCGAACTCAATGCCGACAGGGATGACGTCGCGGCCTTGATGCCCATGGTCTCGGGCCAGGATAGCTCGCTCGACATGCCGGTCGGTGATGACGGCGACACGACGCTGCTCGAGCTGCTCGAGGACGAGGCGACTGGGGTAGAGGAATCGGTGACCCTCGCGGACAGCGCCCGCGCCCGTTCGCGCTGGCTGAACATGGCGCTGGGCGACCTGCAGGATCGGGACGCGGCGATCGTCCGCCGGAGGTACTTGGGTGAGGAAAAGGAGACCCTGTCGGCGATCGCGGAGGACCTCGGCATCACCAAGGAGCGGGTCCGCCAGCTTGAAGTGCGGGCGCTCGGTCGAGTACGCGCGTATCTGGAAGAAAACTTCCCGGGTCGGCTCGACGAGATCATCTCGCACTGACACGTGGCCGCGCGGCCCCTAAACTCCTCTCGTGGAAGGGGGGCCTGCAATGCGCGAGAAAACCGTGAATGTCCCGACAGACGACGGGTCGATGGAGACCTTCGTCGTCCATCCGGAGGGCGGCAGATCGTATGCGCCCGTGGTACTGTTCATGGATGTGTGGGGAATCCGCGAGCAGCTGCGCGATATCGCCCGGCAAATCGCGTGCGTCGGTTACGCCGTTGCGCTGCCAAACATCTACTACAGGATGGGCGGCGAGCATTTCGACTATCGGAACCCAGACGGGACGACGGCGTCGCTCAAGGACCTGCCCCAGGCCGACCAGGACAAAATTCAGGCCTACCGGACCCACGTGACCGATCCGATGGCGGTCGCCGATGCCCGTGCGCTGATGGCGTTCCTGGCCGACGACGACGCGGTGCGGCCGGGTCCGGCCGGGTCCGTCGGCTACTGCATGGGCGGGCGGCATGTGCTGCGGGTCGCCGGCGGGCTGCCGGATATCTTCGTCGCCAATGCGAGCCTGCACGGCACGAGGCTCGTCACCGACGACCCGGACTCGCCCCACACCGAGGCGCCCCGGGTGCGCGGCATGTACTACAGTGGCTTCGGCGAGCGCGACCACTACACGCCGCCCGCGACGATCGAGGGTGTCGCATCGGCGTTCGAGGGCCAGGCCTGCGAATATGCCCAGACCGTCCATCCCGGCGTGCCTCACGGCTATGCCATCCCGGACCGGGACGTTTACGACAAGAACGCGACCTATCGCGACTGGGCCTACATCTTCGCGATGTACGACCGGATGCTGCGGCGGCGCTAGGGGCTATTCCGTGCGCGCCTGGTGGAGGCGCACCAGGTTGGCGCGCGCGTTGCGGTTGCCGTTTCGCGTCGCCTCCTCGTACCAGTAGATGGCGAGGTCGAAGTCGCGCGGCACGCCGAGCCCCTTCTCGTAGAGGGTGCCCAGGTTGTTCTGGGCCTTCGCGTCGCCCTGTTCGGCGGCGGCAAGATACCAGCGGTACGCGATGGCGTAGTCCCGGGGAACGCCCAGGCCGTGTTCGTAGGCGTGGCCGATGTAGAGCTGGGCGCCACGATGGCCCTGTACGGCGGCGACGTGCAGCCAGGTCGCGGCGGTCGCGAGATCCTGCGCGACGCCCTGTCCGAGGCTGTACATGATGCCGAGGCCGAACTGAGCGTTCTGGTGGCCGAGCACCGCGAGATTCTGCCAGTGCTCCAGTGCGGTCGCATATTCGGCCCGGTTGTAGGCAGAAAGGCCGCGCTCGTAGTCGTCGGCGGACACAGCCGGCACGAACACGATGGCGAAAAGGATGGCGGCGGTGATCGACTTCACGAAATGATCCTTCTGCGGGCAGCAGCATTATGCACTCATGCTCCTTACGTAGGCTGCGGCGTCGCGGATCGGGTGCGCCAGAAAGAAAAACCCCCGGCCGAAGCCGGGGGCGCATCCTGTTTCGCGGGTGTGTGTGCTTCAGGCCGCCTTGCTGGTCTCCGCGTTGAGGGCCTTAAGACAGTCGAGAACATTCTCCGGCGCGGACTCGCCATAGGGGTCGTCCTCGGCGTTGTCGGTGGAGCCGGGCTCCTCGAACCAGGCCTCCACGACGCCGTCATTGACGATGGCGGCGTAGCGCCAGGAACGCATGCCGAAGCCGAGATTGTCCTTCGCGACGAGCATCCCCATCTTGCGGGTGAACTCGCCCGAGCCGTCGGGGATGAGCTTGATGTTCTCGAGCCCCTGCTGCCTGCCCCAGGCGTTCATCACGAAGGCATCGTTGACCGATAGGCAGTAGATCTCGTCGATGCCGTTCGCCTGGAACTCCGGGAAGAGCTTCTCGAAGTCCGGGAGCTGGTAGGTCGAGCAGGTCGGCGTGAACGCGCCGGGCAGGGACAACAGCACCACGCGCTTCCTGGCGAAGAAGTCTGACGTGTCGCGGATCTCCCAGCGGAACGGGTTGGGGCCTTCGATGGACTCGTCGCGCACGCGGGTCTTCCACGCGAC
>JAYPRP010000070.1:0-12243 GCA_038132575.1 Rhodospirillaceae bacterium | reverse complement strand
TGCCCAGGGGCGGATTCGAACCACCGACACCGCGATTTTCAGTCGCGTGCTCTACCAACTGAGCTACCTGGGCACACCGGTCAGTTGGACCGCGCGGATATACGGAAATTCATCCGGCCTGTCCAGCACTCACCCCTGATCCTCGTCCGTATCGTCGAGCCCGCCCTCATAGACGGTCGGCGCCTCGTCGGTCGGGATCCGGTAATTGCCGCCGAGCCAGCGCGACAGATCCACGTTGGCGCAGCGCTGGGAGCAGAAGGGCCGGTGCGGCTCGACGACCGGTTTCGAACAGATGGGGCAGGACTTGGCCATCGGCGGGGCGGGGATATCCGTGGAGTGCGGCAATGCGCGGATCGAACGTCAGCCGGACCCTAGCACGACCTCGAATCGTTCGTTCGTCCGGTCCGCTTCGGAAAGAACTTCGAGCCGGCCGACGGTCTGCGATGCCTGGTCCCGGGCCGCAGCGAGGCGGCCACCCAACGCCTCGGCGACGGCGGGCGCGGCCAGCAGCCGGTAGCCGCCCGACGGGGTCGCGGCGGCGGTGCGCAGGACGGTCCGGAGCGCGGCGTACGCAGCCGCATCGGCTGACAGTTCCGGCAACGCGGCGGGCGCGAGCATCCGT
This sequence comes from Rhodospirillaceae bacterium, assembly GCA_038132575.1. Taxonomy (GTDB): domain Bacteria; phylum Pseudomonadota; class Alphaproteobacteria; order UBA6615; family UBA6615; genus UBA8079. The sequence goes on along the minus strand of JAYPRP010000070.1, from coordinate 11,621 downwards.
TCGGCGAGCGAAAGACCGGTGCGGGTCCGCGTCATCTCGATCAGGCCGAGGTTGGTGATCCCCAGGACGTGACAGGAGGCCGGGTCATCCTTGAGTGAGCCGCGAAGCGCCGAGAGTACCCGGTTGCGGTCGTCACGGGCGCCCATCTTGAGCGCGTCGATGACGATGGCGCCGGCGATGTTGCGCAACCGGAGCTGGCGGGCGATCTCGGGCATGGCCTTGAGGTTCACGTCCCGGCCGGCCCGGCCCGCCTTGCCCGGCGCGGCGGCGGAGTTGATGTCGATCACGCACATGGCCTCGGCCGTGTCGAAGACGAGTTCCGCACCGCCGGAGATCCGCACGCGGCGCGCGAGCGCGGCCTCGATCGCCTCTTCGATACCCCGGTCAGCGAACAGGTCGCCCGACCCGCGGGCGATCTTTCCGTTCAGTTCGGGACGGTTCTCTGCCGTCCAGTCGCGGGCCGCCCGTTCGATCGCGCCGTCGTTGCAGACGATCTCGTCCGTCCCCTCGCCCGCGAACCGCTCGAGGACCAAGGCGACGGCTGTCGGCGGCGGCGCAAGACAGGCCGGCGCCTTGCTGTCCGCCCGGGCAGGGTCGGGGCTCACCCGCGCAACGCGCGGCCCCTTGTCGGCGAAGCCGTCGGCGACGACACGCACGTCGATCTGCGCGCCCTCGTTCACCCGCTCGCCGATCCGCGCTTTGCGCGGCGCCCGGTCCGCAGGGTCGGACGCGTCGCGGGCTCGCAGATACGCCTCAGCGCCCGTCCCGATGTCGACGAAGGCGCCGTTCAGGCCGTGATCAACCCGGCGCACCCGGCCTCGATAGATCGCGCCGATCAGGCTCGGCTCCGCGTCACGATGATGCACGACGTCCCAGACCGCGCCCGCGCGGATCAGCGCCCCGCGCAGTTCGCCCGGGCCGCCGGCGATGACGATGCTTGTTTTGGCCATGCCGTCCCTATTGGATGTTCATCCAGCCCAGCCCCTCGAGCATGGCCTTCGCCATCGCGAGATCGAGGCCGACGATGTTGGTGTAGGAACCGTTGATATCCGGCACGAAGGCACCGGCCGCGCCCTGAATGCCGTAGCCCCCGGCCTTGCCCTGCCACTCATCCGTCGCGAGGTAGGCCGCGATCTCCGGTTCGGGCAGACGCCGAAACCGGACCATGGTCGTCGAGAGCCGGTCGGACCGGCGACCGTCGGGGGAGATCACGGAAATGCCGCCGAGCACCCGATGGCGCCGGCCGGAGAGCATCTCGAGAAACGCCCTTGCCTCCCCGGCGTCCGCGGGTTTGCCGAGCTGACGCCGGCCCACGGCCACGACCGTGTCGGCGGCGAGGATGTAGCTGCCGGCCTCCCGGGCCGCGATCGCGTCGGCCTTCGCTGTTGCGAGGCGCCGCGCGAGGGCGGGCGGCAATTCGCCGGCCCGCGGCGTTTCGTCGATCTCGGCGGGCACGACCGCATCGGGCACGATCCCGATCTGCGTGAGCAGGTCGAGGCGCCGCGGCGAAGCGGATGCCAGGACGAGTCGCTGGCTCACGGCTGGCCCCCATGGGTTTGCAACATGTTGGGTGTCCGGGTTCCCGCCATCATCGGCGGCGGGCCGGGAGTGATCACGCGCCTACTTGAAGCGGAACGTGATGCGCCCCTTGGTCAAGTCGTAGGGCGTCATTTCCACGTTCACCTTGTCGCCGGCGAGAACGCGAATGCGGTGCTTGCGCATCTTGCCGGCAGTATGCGCGAGGACTTCATGGCCGTTGTCGAGCTCCACGCGGAACATCGCGTTGGGCAGGATTTCGGTCACGGTGCCGGAGAATTCGAGCAGGTCTTCTTTAGCCATACCCATCGTCACGTTGTTGATTCAGACCCCCGTGGTGCCACGGGATGGGGCAAGCAACCCGAAAACAGCCAGAAATTCAAGCGTTTTCGCGGATTTTCGGGGCCGGACGGGCGTCAGGCGAACCGGTCGCGCGACGGAAAACGCGCCTTGATCCGCTCGAAAAGCGCGTCCCGCGTCTCGCGATAGGCCGCGAGCCGGGCCTCGCGCGCGCCGCTCACATCGCCGGGATGCATCATCGGCCAGTACTCGACCTCGCAGGGAATCGTCCGCGTGAACTCGACCGCCCGGTGCTGCGCCTGGGGCGTAAAAGTGATGATCAGGTCGATCGATTTGTCGGTCAGGTCGTCGAAGGTCTTGGTGTGATGGCCCGAGATATCCAGGCCGATCTCGCGCATCACCTCGACGGCGAACGGATCGGCCTCGGCTTCGATGAGCTGGACGCCGGCGCTGTCCACATAGACCCGGTGACCGACCAGATGCTTCATGATCGCCTCGGCCATCGCCGAACGGATGGAGTTTCGGTCGCACGCGAACAGGACGCTGCCGGGAAGGTCGCCGTTCATGGTCAGGCCCGGATGTGCAGCGCGCAGATCAGCGTGAAGAGCCGACGCGACGTGTCATGATCGATCTCGATGCGGCCATCGAGCATGTCGCGCAGCCGGTCGGATCCTTCGTTGTGCAATCCGCGGCGCCCCATATCGAGTGCCTCGATCTGCGCCGGCGAGGCCGAGCGGATCGCCTCGTAGTAGCTCTCGCAGACGGTGAAGTAGTCCTTGATGGTCTTGCGGAACGGCGTCATCGGCACGGGCAGCGCACCAACCGCATCGCCGGCTTCCGTGGCGATGTCGAACAGGAGCTGGCGCCCCTGCGCGCGCAATACGAGGACATAGGGGCCCTCGGGGACCGAGCCGAAATGCGCGGCGTCCGGCGCGAACATGTTGCTCTCGACGAGATCGTAGATGGCAACCTCGATCTCGCGCTCGACGTCGGGGTGGTATCGCACGACCCCCGGGTTGTCGATCTCGACCCGCGCGATCCGGCTGGCCGGCGCGCTCATGCCATCAGCTCCGGGCGCTCAGCTCTCGTCGGCATCGCCCGCGACCCGCACCTCGATCGCGCGCGCATGTGCCTCGAGACCTTCTGCACGGGCCAGTGTCATGGCCGGCTTTGCCAGCGCCGCGAAGCTCCCGGCGTCGGCCGCGAACATCGAGCTCCGCTTCATGAAGTCGAGCACGCCCAGGCCGGACGAGAAGCGCGCGGTGCGCGCCGTGGGGAGGACGTGGTTGGGGCCGGCGAGATAATCACCCAGCACCTCGGGCGCATAGGCGCCGAGGAAGATCGAGCCGGCGTTCCGGATCGCGGGCTCCAGCGCTTCCGCTTTCGGCCCGATCAGCTCGAGATGCTCCGCCGCCATCCGGTCGATGAGCGGCACGGCATCCGCGAGATCGCCGAGGACGATGGTCGCACCGAACTGCGCCCAGCTCTCACTCGCGATGTCGCGGCGCGGCAACAGATCGAGCTGGCACAGCACCTCCGCCTCGACCGCGTCGGCGAGCGCCGGATCGTCCGTCATCAGCACCGACTGGGCGCTCGTATCGTGTTCGGCCTGGCTCAACAGGTCCGCCGCCACCCAGGCAGGGTTGGCGGTGGCGTCCGCGACCACGAGGATCTCCGAGGGGCCGGCGATCATGTCGATGCCGACCACGCCGAACACCTGGCGCTTGGCCTCCGCAACATAGGCATTTCCCGGGCCGACGATCTTGTCCACCGGGGCGATGGTCTCGGTGCCGTGGGCCAGGGCGGCGATCGCCTGGGCGCCGCCGACGCGATAAACCTCATCGACTCCCGCGATATCCGCGGCCGCCAGCACCAGCGGGTTGAGCTCGCCGCCGGGCGACGGCACCACCATGACGATGCGATCCACGCCGGCGACCCGTGCCGGGATCGCGTTCATGAGCACCGAGGAGGGATAGGCCGCCGTTCCGCCGGGCACATAGAGACCCGCCGCCGCGACCGGCCGCCAGCGACTGACCAGCCGGACCCCCAACGGGTCCACATAGTCGAACTCGGCGGGGCGCTGGTTCTCGTGATACGCCGTGATGCGCTCCCGCGCAGTCTCGAGCGCCGCGAGCGCATCGGCGTCGCAGGCACCCCGCGCCGCCACGATCTCGTCCGCACCGACGCGGAGCTCGCCGGCGGTGAGGGTCAGGCGGTCGAAGGTCGCGGTCAGGTCGAGGAGCGCGGCGTCGCCCTCGCTCTTCACCCGGGCAACGATGGCCTCGACATCCGCGCGGACATCGACGGCCGCCTCCCGGCGCTCGGCCAGCAGCGCCGCTAACGACGATTCGAAATCGGGATGCGCGGCGTCGAGCCTACGCGACATCTCGGGCGTCCTGGGCCGCGTCGCGGAACCGGTCGATCCAGCCGGTGACCTCCGTCGCGCGGGTCTTGAGGGCGGCTCGGTTGACCACGAGGCGCGAGCTGATCTCGGCGATCGTCTCGATCTCCACCAGCCCATTCGCCTTCAGGGTCGAACCGGTCGAGACGAGATCGACGATCCTCCGGCACAGGCCTAGCGACGGCGCCAGCTCGATCGAACCGTTGAGCTTGATGCACTCGGCCTGGACGCCGCGCCGGGCGAAGTGCCGCTGGGTCATGTTGGGATACTTGGTCGCCACGCGGACATGGCTCCACCGTGCCGGATCATCCACCGCGACGACCGACTGGGGCGCCGCGACCGCGAGCCGGCACTTGCCGATATCCAGGTCGATGGGGGCGTAGAGCTCGGGATAGTCGAACTCCATGATCACGTCGCTGCCCGCAACGCCGAAATGGGCCGCGCCGAACGCAACGAAAGTGGCCACGTCGAAGGCGCGCACGCGGATGATGTCGACCGCTGGCACCGAGGTCTCGAAGCGCAGCAGGCGCGATTCCGGGTCGTGGAACGCGGCTTCCGGCTCGATGCCCACATGGGTGAGCAGCGGCATCACTTCATCGAGAATCCGGCCTTTCGGCAGGGCAAGGATCAGTTTCTCGGTCTTTGTCGCCACGACACACCTTCCATCGGGACCATAAACACGGACGATCCGCAGCCGCCCGACGGTCCGGGCCGGCATCCTCACAAGCTACAGGGAGAGGTGTTACTGGTCCGCGTGTTCGGGCCGCCACTGGGTCGGCCAGGGTTCGCCGAAATCCTCCAGATGACAGAGGAGTCCGGTTGTTTGCAGCCGAATAGCCCTATCTCCGGAGAAGGTCAATTGCACGCTCGGGCCGTCCGCGGCCTGCTCGGGCTCGCAGGAGATCGCCAAAAGATTCAGAAACGCGCCGCGATCGCGGAAATCGATGCCCCTGCGCTTGACGTCGATCACGTTGGAGAAGGTGACACCGGAATTGACGCGCTCGCTCGTTTGTCCCGCGCCTTCCCGTTCCCAGCGGAACCGGTTGGCCACGAACACGAAGGCCTTCTCCGCCAGCTCGTAGGACATATCGCCAATGGGGATGATCGCGTCCTGCAGCGCGCCCGAGATCACGCCCAGGTCCTTTTCGTCCGTCGCCGAGAGCTTCAGCAAGGGCACGGGCATCAGCTGTCCTCGACGCGCTCGACGTCCGCGCCGACGAGACGGAGCTTCTCCTCGAGACGCTCGTAGCCGCGGTCCAGGTGGTATATGCGGCGTACTTCGGTGACACCCTCGGCGGCGAGGCCAGCAATCACCAGCGAGGCGCTTGCGCGCAGGTCCGACGCCATCACCGGCGCGCCGTGCAGCGAATCCACCCCGCGCACGATCGCCGTGTTTCCTTGCAGCGTCACGTCCGCCCCCATGCGCTGAAGTTCGGGCACATGCATGAAGCGGTTCTCGAAGATCGTCTCGGTCACGACGGATGCGCCCCTGGCCGTCGTCATGAGCGCCAGGAACTGGGCCTGCAGGTCCGTCGGGAACCCCGGATAGGGGTCGGTCTCGACATCGGCGCCGAGCAAATCGGTGTTGGCGCGGCTCACGAAGATGCCGCCGTTGCGGGTCTCGATGGTGGTACCGGTCTTGCGCAGTTGCGCCGCCGACGCCTCGATATGGTCGAGCCGCGCGCCCTCGAGTTCGACCGTGCCGCCGGTGATCGCGGCGGCCATGGCATAGGTCCCGGCCTCGATCCGGTCGGGCATGATCGCGTGCTCCGCCCCGTGCAGCCGATCCACGCCCTCGACCGTGAGGGTGGCCGTGCCGACACCATCGATCTTCGCGCCCATGGCGATCAGGCATTCGCACAGGTCGGTGATCTCGGGCTCGCGCGCAGCGTTCTCGAAGACCGTCTCTCCCCGCGCGAGGGATGCGGCGAGCAGCAAATTCTCGGTCGCCCCGACGGAGACCTTGGGAAACACGTAGCGCGCACCGCGCAGGCCCTTGGGCGCGCTGGCCCGGATATAGCCGGCCTCGACCTCGATCTCGGCGCCCAACGCCTCAAGTCCCGACAGGTGGATGTCGACGGGCCGGGTGCCGATAGCGCAGCCGCCAGGCAGCGACACCGTGGCCTCGCCCTCGCGCGCGACGATCGGGCCGAGCACGAGCACCGAGGCCCGCATCCTGCGCACGAGATCATAGGGCGCGGTCGTGCTGGTGATCGTCCGGGCGGTGAGCGACATGACGCGGCCGGTATGGCCGCCGTTGGCCGATTGTCCCTCCAGCGAAACCTGCACGCCGTGCTGGCCAAGAAGGTTCGCCATGGTGGTGATATCCGCCAGGTGCGGCACGTTCGACAGCACGAGGGGCTCGTCGGTCAGGAGGCTCGCCGCAATCAGCGGCAGGGCCGCATTCTTCGCGCCGCCGATACGGATTGTGCCGTTCAGCGTCTGACCACCGCGAATCCTGATCTTGTCCATCTCGTCTCGTTACCGGCTGCGATTGAAGACGCCATGCCCGATAGACCGGGAATGCGGCAAGAGCGTGTCGTCCTGGTTGCTGCGCCCGACCGCCGGCATCAGAGCTTGGGCACCGTGATGCCGCGCTGGTGCATGTATTTGCCCTTGCGGTCCGCATAGGACACCTCAGGCGCCCCCTCACCTTTTAGGAACAGGAACTGGCAGGCCCCCTCATTGGCATAGATCTTCGCCGGCAGCGGGGTTGTGTTCGAGAACTCCAGCGTCACATGACCTTCCCACTCAGGCTCGAGCGGCGTCACGTTCACGATGATGCCGCAGCGCGCGTAGGTGGACTTGCCAAGACAGATCACCAGCACATCGCGCGGGATGCGGAAATACTCGACCGTGCGGGCGAGTGCGAAGGAGTTGGGCGGAATCACGCAGACATCCGTCTCGCGATCGACGAAGCTCTCGGCGTCGAAGTTCTTGGGATCGACCGTCGCGGAGTGGACGTTGGTAAAGATCTTGAACTCGCCCGACACCCGCGCGTCGTAGCCGTAGGAGGACAGGCCGTAGGAGATGACCCCCTCGCGGGTCTGCTCGTCAACGAAGGGCTCGATCATGCCTTCGTCCTGGGACATCTGGCGAATCCACCTATCGGGCATGATCGGCATGGAACCCCCCCCGGTAACCTCGAACGAACCTGCGACTGCAGACCTCAGACCTGCCTTCGCTTGTAGCCGATGGTCTGGCGCCCCTCAAGCGCACCCGGTGGATAAGAAATAGATATTACAATTCAGTTGGTTAAACGCCTAAGCGCCGTCGTCCGGCAATCCGGAGTCGGGCGTCTCCGCTTGGCGCTCGCGGCGCTGGGCGTTGCGCTTGCGCAGGTTCGCGCGCAGCGCCTCGGCCTGGCGCGCGGCGCGGGCCCGCTCGCTTCCGGTTTTCGCGTCGGGCTTCGGCTCGGTTATATCCCGCTCGTCGGTCACGCACGCCCTATCCCGACTGCGAGGCGACCGCCTCGATCTCGACCACCCAGTTGGGCGCGGCCAGCGCCGGTACCATGACGAGGGTGGACGCCGCGGCGTGCCCCTCCATCCAGCTGTCGCGGATATCCCGGAACGCCCCCACGTCGCCGGCATTCGTCAGGTAGGCGTTGAGGCGGACGAGGTCAGACATCTGCATCTCCATCGCCGCCAGCGCCGCCTTGATGTTCGCGAAGACCTGGTTGCACTGGTCGGCGAAGTCGTCGGCGCAGTTGCCGTTGGTGTCGATCCCGACCTGGCCGGAGAGAAACACGAGCCGCGCGCCTTCCGGCACCTCGACGATGTGGCTGTAGTTGCTGGCCGGGGCCGGCAGGGTGTCGGGGTTCACGAGCTTGAGCATGTTGGTCCTCCCATGTGCCGGTGCGCGGCTATTCCGCGAGCGCGTCGAACGCGGCCGCAACCGCGTCGGAGTCGAAGCCAAGCGCCGCACCGATCTGATCAATGATCCTGTGTTCGTCCGCCGCCAGGGTCACGACATGTTCGTCGAACGAGTTGACCACCTCTTGGGGGTCGAACAGCTGGAGTTCGTACAGGCTCTCGACCACGGCGTCGAGCCGGGCGCGTTCCGAAAAGCTCACCTTGCCGTCGGCCGTCCCGACCAGTGCGCAGGCGGCCGCCACGGGCTCCAGGAAGGGGCGCTGGCGGTGACGATGCAGTTCCTTGCGAAAACGGTCGAACAAAGCGGTAGCCTCGATCAGAGTTCACGGTCGAACGGGGCGGATTTTTGCACGGCCCGGGGCACCCGCCAACCACGGCCTTGCTGCGGGTGATCGCCCATGGCATAACGCGCCGCGTTTTCGAACATCGTGCCGCCGTAGCTCAGGGGTAGAGCGCACCATTGGTAATGGTGAGGTCGAGTGTTCAATTCACTCCGGCGGCACCATCGAATTGCCCAAAAACGAGCATTCCTGCCATCGCCCATCCGCGGCCCGTGCTGGGCTGCGCGCTCGCGATTGCGCGGAGGATCTAATCGATACGCAAGGTTCTGGTCGTTTTCAGCATCAGCGGAATGGTGACGCTGGCAGCACCGAATGTGGCACATGCAGGACCGTTTACAGACGACATGGCGCGATGCCTGGTGCGCGCGATATCCGAGAGTGAACGGGTGGATCTCGTGCGATGGATCATCGCTGCCGTTACGGTCCACCCCGGCGTTCGGGGCATGGTCGGAAACCAGGAGGACCGGCGAAACTCAGAAACCAAACAGGCGGCAGACCTTTTCGAGGAGCTAATTGTCGTGCGATGCCGCAACGAGTCCCGAGACGCCGTCAACTTCGAAGGCGAGAGCGCCTTTGAGGCGGCATTCAGCGTCCGCGGACAAGTTGCCATGCCAACGCTTATGCGCGACCCTGCGGTGAACCGGCAAATCACCCGTCTCGGCGAGGTAATGGACACGACCGAGCTTGAGAAGCTGTTCCAAGGCCGATGAAAAAATCGACCGGAGCGTCCTAGAAAATCTCCGGCTCGCCGATCAACTCGCCCGCGTGCAGGAAGTCGAAGTCGCAGCCTTGGTTCGCCTGGGTGACATGCTCGGCATACATGGAGACGTAGCCGCGCTCGGGTATCCGCTTGCGAGGCGTCCAGTCTGCCCGGCGCGCGGCGAGCTCCTCTTCACTCACGTCGAGGTCGATCCGGCGCGCTGCGACGTCCAGCGTGATCGGATCGCCGTCTCGCACCAGTGCCAGCGGCCCACCCACATGGGCCTCGGGTGCCACGTGCAGAACGCAGGTGCCGTAGCTGGTGCCGGACATTCGGGCGTCCGAGATGCGCACCATGTCGCGCACGCCGGCCTCGAGCAGCTTCTTCGGGATCGGCAGCTGCCCCCATTCGGGCATGCCCGGCGCGCCGACCGGGCCTGCATTCTGCAGCACCAGCACAGACTCGGCCGTCACCGGCAGGTCGGGATCGTCGATCCGGGTGTCGAGGTCGGCCCGGTCATGGAAGACCACGGCCGGGCCGGTGTGCTTCAGTAATGACGGGTCGGCTGCGGTCTGCTTGATGACCGCGCCGTCGGGCGCGAGCGTCCCGGTGAGCACGACCGTCCCGCCGTCGGGCCCGAGCGGGTTGTCTCGGCGGCGGATTACGTCTTCGTTGTGGAGCTTGGCATCGGCCCAGGACTCGCCCAGCGTTCGGCCCGAGACGGTGGCCGCGCTGCCGTCGAGCAGGTCGCCCAACTCGCGCATCAGCGCGCGGAGCCCGCCGGCATAGTAGAAGTCCTCCATCAGGTATTCGCCCGACGGCCGGATGTTCGCGAGCCAGGGCGTGCGCCGGGAAATTTCGTCGAAGCGCGCGAGCGGCAGGTCGACGCCCGCCCGCCCGGCCACAGCGACCAGGTGGATGATCGCGTTGGTGGAGCCGCCGATCGCCATATCGACGGTGATGGCGTTGTCGAAGGAGGCGGCGGTCAGGATGTCCGCGGGCCTCAAATCGTCCCAGACCATCTCGACGATGCGTCGGCCCGTCGCGGCCGCCATGACGCCGTGGTTGGCGTCGGGCGCGGGAATCGAGGACGCGCCCGGCAGGGTCAGGCCGAGGGTCTCGGCCATGGACATCATGGTCGCCGCGGTTCCCATGGTCATGCAGGTGCCCGATGATCGGGCGGTGCCGGCGAGCACCTCGTCGACGACCGAGGACTCGACGTTTCCGGCGCGATACTCGGCATAATACTTCCAGTGATCGGTGCCGCTGCCGAGCGTCTCGCCATTCCAGAAGCCGCGCAGCATCGGCCCGGCCGGCATGAAGATCAGCGGCAGGCCCGCCGAGACCGCGCCCATGACCAGGGCCGGCGTGGTCTTGTCGCAGCCGGCCATCAGCACCACCCCGTCCACCGGATAGGAGCGGATCAGCTCCTCGGCCTCCATCGCCAGCAGGTTGCGGTAGAGCATGGTCGTCGGCTTCATCAGGATCTCGCCGAGCGTGATCGCCGGCATCTCGACCGGGAATCCTCCCGCCTGGAACACCCCGCGCTTGATCTGCTCGGCGCGCTCGGGGAAGTGGCCGTGGCAGGTATTTAGATCCGACCAGGTGTTGAGGATGCCGATCACTGGCTTGCCGTCGAAGTCGGCCGGGCTGAAGCCGAGCTGGCGCAGCCGCCCGCGATGGCTGAAGGCGCGCATGGTCTCGCCGTCGAACCAGCGGTGGCTGCGGAGTTGGTCGGGGGAAATGCGTTTGCCGGTCATGTCGGCCTCACAGGGTTCGGGAGTAAGGCGCCAAGAATAGCCTTCACCGCGCCGCTTTGACACGCCCACGCCGTCCCGCTAGGTAGGGCGAACCGCCGACACGAGCCGGCACCACCCTTCCCGAGCCGGGCCCATGTCAACTTCCGACACGCCTCCGCCGCGCAGCGAGCTCACCGGCGCGCGCGCTTTCCGGCATCGCGACTTCCGCTACTTCTGGGCGACGCGGGTCGCGGGCATACTCGCCACCGAGATGCTGGTCACCACGGTCGGCTGGCAGGTCTACCGGCTGACGTCGAGCGAGCTCAACCTCGGTCTCATCGGCTTCGCCCAGTTCGCCCCCTTCGCGCTGCTGTTCCTCGTCTCAGGCGTCGCAGCGGACCGGTTGCCACGTATGCGGATCATCCTCGGCTGCGTGGCGCTCCAGACCTTCTGTGCCGCGGTGCTCCTATGGGGTACGTGGACCGGCAACATCGACTTCGGGGCGATCCTGGCCGTGCTTGTGCTGTTCGGCGTGGCGCGCGCGTTCCAGGCGCCCGCCCAGATGGCAATCGTCCCTAACCTCGTACCCAAGGACGATCTCGCGAACGCCATCGCCTGGTCGGCGACCGGCTTCCAGATGGCCCGAATCATTGGGCCGACGATTTCCGGCCTGCTCATCGCCTTCGGCGCCGCGCGCGGCCAGGACGAGTTCTTCGTCTATGTGCTGTC
>JAYPRP010000069.1:0-12299 GCA_038132575.1 Rhodospirillaceae bacterium | reverse complement strand
GTCTTGCCGTGGTCAACATGGCCAATCGTGCCAACGTTGCAGTGCGGCTTTGTCCTCTCAAACTTCTCTTTCGACATTACACAGTCTCCGTCTGATGCCGCCGCTGACTATTCGCGACGGTGTATTACTCGTTGTGGTGTCAGGCCATCTTCGCCACGACCTCGTCCGCAACCGCCTGCGGAACCTGGTCGTAGTGATCGAACACCATGGTGAAGGTGGCGCGGCCCTGGCTCATGGACCGCAGCGTGTTGACGTAGCCGAACATGTTGGCGAGCGGGACCATGGCCGACACGACGCGGGCATTGCCGCGCGAGTCCATGGAACCGACCTGGCCGCGCCGGCTGTTCAGGTCGCCGATGATGTCGCCCATATACTCTTCCGGGGTGACAACCTCGACCTTCATCACCGGCTCGAGCAGCCGCGGCGAACCCTTCTCGAGCGCCTCGCGGAAGGCCGCGCGGGCCGCGATCTCGAAGGCCATGACCGACGAATCGACGTCATGCGACGCACCATCGACCAGGTTTGCCTTGAAGTCGATCACCGGGAAGCCGGCGACGCTGCCGGACTCGAGTGCCGACAGAAGGCCCTTCTCGACGCCCGGAATGAACTCCCGCGGCACCGAACCACCGACGATCGAGCTCTCGAACTCGAAACCCGAGCCGGCCTCGAGGGGCTCGAAGTCGATCTTGACGCGGGCGAACTGGCCCGAACCGCCGGTCTGCTTCTTGTGCGTGTAGTCGATCGTGACCGGCTTCGTGATCTTCTCGCGATAGGCCACCTGCGGCGCGCCGACATTGCCCTCGACCTTGAACTCCCGCTTCATGCGGTCGACGAGAATCTCGAGGTGCAGCTCGCCCATGCCCTTGAGTATGGTCTGGCCGCTCTCCTCGTCGCTCGACACGCGGAAGGAGGGGTCTTCCTGGGCCAGACGCTGCAGCGCCGTCGCCATTTTCTCCTGGTCCGCCTTGGTCTTCGGCTCGACTGCGATCTCGATGACCGGATCGGGGAATTCCATGCGCTCCAGAATGACCGGATTGGACGCATCGCACAGCGTGTCGCCCGTGGTCGTGTTCTTCATGCCGGCGAGCGCAACGATGTCGCCCGCGCGCGCGACTTTGAGGTCCTCGCGGTCGTTGGCATGCATAAGGAGCATCCGGCCGACGCGCTCGCGATTGTCCTTGACCGTGTTGAGCACGGACGAACCGGCCTCGACCGAGCCCGAATAGACCCGCGCGAAGGTCAGCGAGCCGACAAACGGGTCGGTCATGATCTTGAACGCGAGCGCGGCGAACGGCTCATCGTCGGACGCCTTGCGGTCAACCGCATCCTCGGTGCCCGGCACGACACCGGCGATGGCCGGGACATCCAGCGGCGAGGGCAGATAGTCGACGACGGCGTCGAGCAGCGGCTGCACGCCCTTGTTCTTGAAGGCCGAGCCACACAGAACCGGCACCGCGGAGAGCGACAGCGTCGCCTTACGGATGCAGGCCTTGAGGGTCTCCTCGTCGGGCTCGTTGCCCTCGAGATAGGCTTCCATCGCATCGTCGTCATGCTCGACGACGGCCTCGACTAGCTTCTCGCGCCATTCGGCGGCGGCATCGGCCATGTCCGCGGGCACATCGACATACTCGAACTCGGCGCCGAGGCTCTCGTCCTTCCAGACGATACCCTGCATCTTCACGAGATCGACCACGCCGCGAAGCTCCGCCTCCTTGCCGATCGGCAGCTGCAGCACGATCGGCGTCGCACCGAGGCGATCGATGATCATCGAGACACAGTTGTCGAAGTCCGCGCCCACGCGGTCCATCTTGTTCACGAAGCAGATGCGCGGAACCTTGTACTTATCCGCCTGGCGCCAGACTGTCTCGGACTGGGGCTCGACGCCCGCGACGCTATCGAACACCGCGACAGCGCCATCCAGCACGCGCAGCGCACGCTCGACCTCGATCGTGAAGTCCACATGGCCCGGCGTGTCGATGATGTTGATGCGGTGGTCGTTCCAGAATGCGGTCGTCGCGGCCGACGTGATCGTGATGCCGCGCTCCTGCTCCTGCTCCATCCAGTCCATCGTCGCGGCACCGTCATGCACCTCGCCGATCTTGTAGGACCGGCCGGTGTAATAGAGGACGCGCTCGGTCGTGGTCGTCTTGCCGGCGTCGATATGCGCCATAATACCGATATTGCGGTAGCGCTCGATGGGGGTTTCACGATTGGAGGACATGTCTGGGCTCTCTCGTTCGCTAAATCGCTTCGCAAGCTACCAGCGGTAATGGGAGAAGGCCTTGTTGGCCTCCGCCATCCGGTGGGTATCCTCACGCTTCTTCACGGCATTGCCGCGGTTCTCGGCCGCATCCTGGAGTTCGCGCGAGAGGCGCTCTTCCATCGTATTTTCCGGACGACTGCGCGCCGCCTGGATCAGCCAGCGGAACGCCAATGCCTGGGCGCGGTCCGAGCGCACCTCGACCGGCACCTGGTAGGTGGCACCGCCGACGCGTCGTGAGCGCACTTCGAGCTGCGGCTTGATGTTCTCGAGGGCCTCGTGAAACGTACGGACCGGATCGCTGCCGCGCTTGGAGGCGATGTCATCGAGTGCGGCGTAAACGATACGCTCAGCAACGGACTTCTTGCCATCCAGCATGACACTGTTTGTGAACTTGCTGACGACCAGATCGCCAAACTTGGGATCCGGGAGAATTTCGCGTTTTTCTGCGCGGCGACGACGAGCCATATCTCTAAGCCTCGCTTACTTGGGCCGCTTGGCGCCGTACTTCGAACGGCGCTGGCGGCGGTCGGAAACACCCTGCGTGTCGAGGGTGCCGCGAATGATGTGATAGCGGACGCCGGGAAGGTCCTTGACGCGGCCGCCGCGGATCATAACGACCGAATGCTCCTGCAGGTTGTGACCCTCACCTGGGATATAGCTCGTGACCTCGAACCCGTTGGTCAGGCGCACACGCGCGACCTTACGCAGAGCCGAGTTCGGCTTCTTCGGAGTGGTCGTATATACCCGGGTGCAAACACCGCGCTTCTGCGGGCACGCCTCAAGGGCCGGAACCTTGTTCCGCTTGATCGGCGCCTTGCGCGGCTTGCGGATCAACTGATTGATCGTCGGCATGTGGCTTCCTTAAATTCTTCCCGTTCCAAACACATTGAACCGTCTGCACAAAGCAAACTCGGGACAGAAAACAGTCCTGCCCCTACGGGCAATTTTCGCTAGCCCGTCAGCGTTCGCGCATATGGTTCGTATTGCCAGGAGCAGTGTTTAGACTGCGCAGGTCTACGACCGGCCCCGTTAAGGCGCGCGGATACTACTTACGCGCCCCATAGGCGTCAACCGAGAATTCCCATAAAAATCGGGTGGTTGCGGGCCCCCCGCGGGACCCATTCCCGGGCAATTAAATTTGTAGAATTTGCGTGTCTTGTTATTTTTTTTTCACAAGACGGGGTTCCTCTAACCCAACCGCGCCGTCCCGGTTTTACCGGCACCGGCGCGCCACGTTTTAGGTCTGCGGGGTTTGCGCTATTCGGCGGCGCCAGCCTCCTCGATCTCAGCCTGCGCAGCAGCCTCCTCGGCGGCAAGCTGCTTGGCGATCTCCTCGGCGAGTTCGTTGTCGCGCTCTGCCGCGATCGACCGCACGGCGTTCATCACCGCGCCGGTACCGGCGGGGATCAGACGGCCCACGATCACGTTCTCCTTGAGACCGTAGAGGCGATCGACCTTGCCGTTGACGGCGGCCTCGGTCAGGACGCGCGTCGTTTCCTGAAACGACGCGGCGGAGATGAACGAACTCGTCTGCAGGCTCGCCTTCGTGATGCCCTGCAGCACCGGCAGCGCTTCCGCCGGCTTGAGCCCCTCGTCCACCGCCTTGGCGTTGACCATGTCGAACTCGACCTTGTCGATCGTCTCGCCGACCAGGAAGGTCGTCTCGCCCGGATCGACGATCTCGACTTTCTGCAGCATCTGGCGAACGATCACCTCGATGTGCTTGTCGTTGATCGCCACACCCTGGAGCCGGTAGACGTCCTGGACTTCCTTGACGAGATAGTTCGCCAACTCCTCGACACCGAGGACACGAAGGATATCGTGGGGCACCGGGTTGCCGTCGAGCAGCAGGTCGCCCTTCTCGACATAGTCGCCCTCCTGAACCGAGATGTGCTTGCCCTTCGGGATGAGATACTCGACCGGCTCCTTGCCGTCCGCCTGCTCCTCCTCGCCGGGGGCAATCACGATCCGCCGCTTCATCTTGTAGTCGCGACCGAACTCGATCCGGCCGTTCGTATCCGCGATGATCGCGTGATCCTTGGGACGGCGTGCCTCGAACAGCTCCGCCACCCGCGGCAGACCACCGGTGATGTCGCGCGTCTTGGAGCTTTCCCGCGGGATACGCGCCAGAATGTCGCCGGCCTGTACATGCTGGCCGGGTTCGACATTCAGGATCGCATCGACGGACATGAAGTAGCGCGCGTCCATGCCGTTGGCGAGCTTGACGACGTCGCCCTGCTTGGAGCTCTTCTTCGGCCGCAGCGACACGCGCGGTCGCAGATCCGAACCCTTGGGCTGCTGCTTCCAGTCGATGACCACCTTGTAAACGATGCCCGTGGCCTCGTCGGCCGCCTCGCGCATCGACACGCCCTCGACCAGATCGACATAGTCGATATAGCCCTCTTTCTCCGTGATGATCGGAAGAGTGTAGGGATCCCACTGCGCGAGCGGCTGTCCCTTCTCGATCTTGTCGCCCTCGTCGGCGAGCAGGCGCGAACCATAGGGGATCTTGTGATGGGCGCGCGCGCGGCCCGCCTCGTCAATCAGGACCACCTCTGTGTTCCGACTCATGACGATCGGAACCCCTTCGGAGTTCACGACGACATTACGGTTCTCGACCTTGACCGTTGCATCGAACGCCGCCTCGACGCTGGACTGCTCAGACGCGCCCTGCGCCGCGCCGCCAATGTGGAAGGTCCGCATCGTCAGCTGGGTACCCGGCTCGCCGATCGACTGCGCGGCAATGACACCCACCGCCTCGCCGACATTCACCGGCGTACCGCGCGCGAGATCGCGCCCGTAGCACTTGGCGCAAACGCCACCGTCGCTCTCGCAGGTCAGGACCGAACGGATCTTGACCGTCTCGATTCCGGCCGTCTCGATCTGCTCGACCAGCGGCTCGGTCATCAGCTCCCCCTTCTTGAGTAGCTTGTCACCGGACAGCGGGTCGACCACGTCTTCCGACGTGGTGCGGCCAAGCAGACGCTCGGACAGCGGCACGACGACGTCGCCACCCTCGATGACCGCGGTCATCGTCAGGCCTGCGTCCGTTCCGCAATCCTGCTCGATGATCACGCAGTCCTGCGCGACATCGACCAGGCGGCGGGTCAGGTAGCCGGAGTTGGCTGTCTTCAGCGCCGTATCGGCCAGGCCCTTTCGGGCACCATGGGTCGAGTTGAAGTACTCGAGCACCGTCAGGCCTTCCTTGAAGTTGGCGATGATCGGGGTCTCGATGATCTCGCCAGACGGCTTGGCCATCAGGCCGCGCATACCCGCGAGCTGGCGAATCTGCGCCGCCGAACCACGCGCACCCGAATGGGCCATCATGTAGACCGCGTTGATCTTGCCGGTGGAATCGGTCGACTGCATCTCTTCCATCATCGCGTCGGCCACGTCGTCCGTGCAGCGCGTCCAGGCATCGACGACCTTGTTGTACTTCTCACCCTTTGTGATCAGGCCGTCCTGATACTGCTGCTCGAACTCCTTGACCCGGTCGGTCGTGTCCTCGACGAGCCGCGTCTTGAGATCGGGAACGATCAGGTCGTCCTTGCCGAAGGAGATACCGGCCTTGCAGGCGTTCGAGAAACCGAGGCCCATCATCCGGTCGGCAAAGATCACCGTCTCCTTCTGGCCGCAATGTCGGTAGACGATATCGATGATCTCGCTGATCTCGCGCTTCGTCAGGAGACGGTTGACCAGATCGAACGGCACCTGCGGATGCTTCGGCAGGATGCGCCCGATCAGCAGGCGGCCCGGCGTGGTCAGGATACGTCCAATGACCGGGTTGCCCTCTTCGTCGAACGTTTCCATCCGTGCCTTGATACGCGAATGCAGGCTGACGACACCGGCGTCGAGCGCCTGCTCGACCTCATCGATCGAGCTGAAGCCTGGCACGCGATGCGCGGTTACCTCGCCGTTGTTGACAGCCTTGAGGGTCAGCGAATCCAGATCCACGGGCTCGGCCGGGTTTTTGGCATCAATGAAAATGACATCGCCGCCGGCTGCCGCCGCGTCGAGGGACTTCTTGCTGTCGAAGCTGATCTCCTCGCCCGCATCGTCGTTCACCTCGTAGCTTAGATAGTACAGCCCGAGGACAATATCCTGAGACGGCACGATGATCGGCTTGCCGTTCGCCGGGCTCAGGATGTTGTTGGTCGACATCATGAGCACGCGTGCCTCGAGTTGCGCTTCGAGCGACAGCGGCACGTGGACGGCCATCTGGTCACCGTCGAAGTCGGCGTTGAACGCCGCGCAGACGAGCGGATGCAGCTGGATCGCCTTGCCCTCGATCAGCACCGGCTCGAAGGCCTGGATGCCGAGACGGTGCAGCGTCGGCGCACGGTTCAGGAGAACCGGATGCTCGCGGATCACCTCTTCGAGGATATCCCAGACTTCTGGGCGTTCCTTCTCGACCATGCGCTTCGCGGCCTTGATCGTGGTCGCGTAACCGTAGAGCTCGAGCTTGTGATAGATGAACGGCTTGAACAGCTCGAGCGCCATCTTCTTCGGCAGGCCGCACTGGTGGAGCAGGAGCTCCGGTCCGACGACGATGACGGAACGGCCCGAATAGTCGACGCGCTTGCCGAGCAGGTTCTGTCGGAAGCGGCCCTGCTTGCCCTTGAGCATATCGGACAGCGACTTGAGCGGGCGCTTGTTCGCGCCAGTGATGACGCGGCCGCGGCGACCGTTGTCGAACAGCGCGTCTACGGATTCCTGGAGCATGCGCTTCTCGTTGCGCACGATGATATCCGGTGCGCGCAGCTCGATCAGACGCTTGAGACGATTGTTCCGGTTGATCACGCGGCGATACAGATCGTTCAGGTCCGAAGTCGCGAACCGGCCGCCGTCGAGCGGCACCAGCGGACGAAGCTCCGGCGGAATGACCGGGATTACGTCAAGGATCATCCACTCCGGACGCGCGTCGGACTCGAGGAACGCCTCGACGATCTTCAGCCGCTTCACGAACTTCTTGCGCTTCGCCTCGGAGTTGGTCTCCTTGAGGTCAACGCGCAGCTTGTCGCGCTCGGCCTCTAGGTCGATCGCCATCAGCATGTCCTTGAGGGCCTCGGCACCGATCTTGGCGGTGAAGGCTTCCTCGCCGAACTCCTCCTGTTTCTCGAGATAGTCCTCTTCCGACAGGAGCGAGTACTGCTCGAGGTCGGTCAGCCCCGGCTCGGTCACGATGTAATTCTCGAAATACAGAACCCGTTCGAGATCGCGGAGCGTGTTGTCGAGTAGCATGCCGATACGGCTCGGGAGCGACTTCAGGAACCAGATGTGGGCCACGGGAGACGCGAGTTCGATATGGCCCATGCGCTCACGGCGTACGCTCTGGAGCGTCACCTCGACGCCGCACTTCTCGCAGACAATGCCGCGATACTTCATGCGCTTATACTTGCCGCACAGGCACTCATAGTCCTTGATCGGACCGAAGATGCGCGCGCAGAAAAGGCCGTCGCGCTCAGGCTTGAACGTCCGGTAGTTGATCGTTTCCGGCTTCTTGATCTCACCATAGGACCAGGACCGAATGCGTTCGGGACTGGCGATCGAGATTCGGATCTCGTCGAAACTCTGCGGGCCGTGGGGTTGACCGAAGACATTGACGAGTTCGTTCATGTACTTGCTCCCGGTAGGGGGTTTCTCTGGTTCAGGTTCGCACAGCCGGCCGTCTAGCGGGTCGACTGGTTGAGCTGAACGTCGAGTCCGAGCGAGCGGAGCTCCTTCACGAGGACGTTGAAGGATTCCGGAATACCCGCTTCGAAATTGTCATCGCCACGCACGATGGATTCATACACCTTGGTTCGTCCGGCCTTGTCATCCGACTTGACCGTCAGCATCTCCTGCAGCGTGTAGGCAGCGCCATAAGCCTCGAGGGCCCAGACCTCCATTTCGCCGAAGCGCTGACCGCCGAACTGGGCCTTGCCGCCTAGCGGTTGCTGGGTGACCAGGCTGTACGGTCCAATCGAACGGGCATGTATCTTGTCGTCGACCAGGTGGTGCAGCTTGAGCATGTAGATGTAGCCGACCGTAACCGAGCGCTCGAAAGGTTCGCCCGTGCGGCCGTCAACCAGCTGGACCTGACCGGAGACATCGAGCCCCGCCATCTCCAGATGCTCGTTGATTTCCTGCTCCGTCGCACCGTCGAAGACCGGCGTTGCGATCGGGACACCCTTCTGCAAGTTGCCTGCGAGCTCCGCGACCGCGTCATCGGACATGCCGTCGATGTCTTCGCTGGCGGTTTCCTTGCCATAGACGTCGGCCAGCTTCTTGCGCAGGTCGCTCGACTTGGCGTTCTCGTCGAATGACGCCATGATGTCGCCGATCTGGCGCCCGATGCCGCGCGTCGCCCAGCCGAGATGCGTCTCGAGAATCTGCCCGACATTCATGCGCGAGGGCACGCCGAGCGGGTTGAGCACGATATCGACCGGCGTGCCGTCCTCGAGATAGGGCATGTCCTCCATCGGAACGATGCGTGAGATCACGCCCTTGTTGCCGTGGCGACCGGCCATCTTGTCACCCGGCTGCAGCTTGCGCTTCACCGCGACGAAGACCTTGACCAGCTTCATGACGCCTGGCGGCAGTTCGTCGCCGCGCTGAAGCTTGTCCACCTTGTTCTCGAACCGGGCCTCGAGCGCATGCACCGCCTCATCGAAGCTGTTCTGCAGGCCCTCGATCTCGGACATCCGGCTGTCGTTCTTGACCACGATCTGGCGCCACTGGCCCGGTGTGAAGTCGCCGAGGACCTTGTCGGTTACCTTGACCTGGCCGTCGATGCCCTTGGGGCCCTTGATCGCGGTCTGGTTGAGCAGCAGTTCCTTCAAACGGTTGTAGAAGCTGCGCTCCAGGATCGCCTTCTCGTCATCGCGGTCCTTGGCCAGACGCTCGATCTCGGCGCGCTCGATGGAGAGCGCGCGCTCGTCCTTGTCCACGCCACGGCGCGAGAAGACCCGCACCTCGACCACCGTGCCCGTGACCCCCGGCGGCACCTTCAGCGAGGTGTCGCGGACATCCGCGGCCTTCTCACCGAAGATCGCGCGCAACAGCTTCTCTTCCGGCGTCATCGGCGACTCGCCCTTGGGCGTCACCTTGCCGACGAGAATGTCGCTCGGGTTGACCTCCGCACCGATGTAAACGATGCCGGCCTCGTCGAGATTCTTAAGCGCCTCTTCACCGACGTTGGAAATATCGCGCGTGATTTCTTCCTGGCCCAGTTTCGTGTCGCGGGCCATGATCTCGAACTCTTCGATGTGGATCGACGTGAAGACGTCGTCGCGCACGATGCGCTCGGAGATCAGGATCGAGTCCTCAAAGTTGTAGCCGTTCCAGGGCATAAACGCGCACAGCACATTCTTGCCGAGCGCCAGCTCGCCCAGGTCGGTCGACGGACCGTCCGCGACGATATCGCCCTTCTCGACCAGGTCGCCCACCTTTACCAGCGGCCGCTGGGTAATACAGGTGTTCTGGTTGGAACGCTGGAACTTGAGCAGGTTGTAGATGTCGACGCCAGTGTCGCCGTCACCGATCTCACCCGTCGCCCGGATAACGATGCGTGTCGCATCGACCTGGTCGATGATGCCAGCGCGCCTGGCGACGATTGCCACGCCCGAATCCCTCGCCACCGTCTCTTCCATGCCGGTGCCCACGAGCGGGGCCTCGGCCTGGATGAGCGGCACCGCCTGGCGCATCATGTTCGAGCCCATCAGCGCGCGGTTAGCGTCATCGTTCTCGAGGAACGGGATCAGCGCGGACGCGACGGAGACCAGCTGCTTCGGCGACACGTCCATGTAGTCGACGTCGTCCGGCAGGGCCATCAGGTAGTCGTTGCCCTGGCGGCAGCTCACCAGCTCGTCCGCGAACCGGTTGTTTTTGTCGATGGCGGAGTTCGCCTGGGCGATTGTGTAGCGGCCCTCTTCCATGGCCGACAGATAGACGACATCGTCGGTCACCTTGCCGTCCTTGGCCTTCCGGTAGGGCGTCTCGATGAAGCCGTACTTGTTCACCCGGGCGTAGGTCGCCAGCGAGTTGATCAGGCCGATGTTCGGGCCTTCCGGCGTCTCGATCGGGCAGATCCGGCCATAGTGGGTCGGGTGCACGTCGCGCACCTCGAAGCCGGCACGCTCACGCGTCAGGCCACCCGGGCCAAGCGCCGACAGGCGCCGCTTGTGGGTGATCTCGGACAGCGGGTTCGTCTGGTCCATGAACTGGCTCAGCTGCGAGGAGCCGAAGAACTCGCGGACCGCGGCCGCGGCCGGCTTAGCATTGATCAGGTCGTGCGGCATGACGCTGTCGATCTCGACCGTGGACATTCGCTCCCGGATCGCCCGCTCCATGCGCAGCAGGCCGATGCGATACTGGTTCTCCATCAGCTCGCCGACCGAACGCACGCGCCGGTTGCCGAGATGATCGATGTCGTCGATATCGCCCTGACCATCCTTCATGCCGACCATCAGCTTGATGATCTGGAGGATGTCGTCCTTGCGCAGAACGCGGACCGTGTCCTCGCACTCCAGGTCTAGGCGCGCGTTCATCTTCACGCGGCCGACCGACGAGAGGTCGTAGCGCTCGTTGTCGAAGAACAGGCTCTTGAACAGGGCCTCCGCCGTCTCGTAGGTGGGCGGCTCGCCCGGACGCATGACCCGGTAGATGTCGATCAGCGCATCCTCGCGCGAGCGGTTCTTGTCGCCCGCGAGCGTGTTGCGGATATACGGGCCGACGGTGACATGGTCGATCACCAGCGTCGTGAACGCCTTGATCTTGAGCTCCTCGAAGGATTCGAGAATCTCTTCCGTGATTTCGTCACCGGCCTCGACGAGGACCTCGCCGGTTTCCTCGTTGATGATATCCTCACCGAAATACTGGCCTAGCAGTTCCTCGCCACTCACTAGGATCTCCTTAACGCCGGCCTCTTCGAGCTGGCGCGCGACGCGCGGCGTGAACTTGACGTCCGCCTCGGCGACAACCTTGCCCGACTTCGCGTCCACGAGATCGTGGGTCAGCTTGATGCCACGCATGCGTTCGGCATCGAGCGCCGTCTGCCAGCCATTCTTGGTCAGGCTGTAGCTCTGCTTTTCGTAGAAGTAGTCGAGGATCTCCTCATTCGACATGCCGATGGCCTCAAACGGCTCGAGCTCTCGCCCCTCCTCCGCGCGTGCGGCGCGCAGCTCGGCTGTCTCCGCGTTGTCGAGCGCCATGAGGAAAGTCGTGACCGGCAGCTTCCGGCGACGGTCAATGCGGACATGCACGATATCCTTGGCGTCGAACTCGAAGTCGAGCCAGGAGCCGCGATACGGGATCACCCGGGCCGCGAACAGGTACTTGCCCGACGAGTGGGTCTTGCCCCGGTCATGGTCGAAGAAGACGCCCGGCGAACGATGCATCTGGGAGACGATGACCCGCTCGGTGCCATTGATCACGAAGGTACCCTTAATGGTCATCAGGGGCATATCGCCCATGTAGACGTCCTGTTCCTTGATGTCGCGGATCGAGCGCGAACCGGTATCCTCGTCCACGTCCCAGACGACGAGCCTCAGCGTCACCTTGAGCGGCGCGGCGTAGGTCATGCCGCGCTGCTGGCACTCCTCGACATCATATTTTGGCTCCTCGAGCTCGTAGTCGACAAACTCGAGCTGGGCCTTCTCCGAGAAGTCCCGGATCGGGAAGACGGACTTGAAGACCTCCGTCAGCCCGACATCCGCACGCTCGCCCTCGAGCGTGGTGCTGTTCAGGAACTGGTCGTAGGAGCTCATCTGAACCTCGATGAGGTTCGGCATGGGCGCCACTTCCTGGATACGTCCAAAGCTTTTGCGGATACGTTTGCGACCGGTGAACGACTGCGCCATCAATTGCCTCTCTTCGTTGTCGCGGACTCGATGCCCGCGACCAATCGGGCCATTCCAATTCGACTGTCGGATCCGGGCCGGGGCCCGTCCGGCATCGTCGCATCGTCGTCGGCCGCCTCATGTGTACGGCCCTCGGCGATCCGAGGATGCCGGCGGCCGCGCGACTTAGCGGCCCCGCCGCCGCCCCACCCGGTGCC
>JAYPRP010000068.1:0-13203 GCA_038132575.1 Rhodospirillaceae bacterium | reverse complement strand
CGCGTAGCACGGTGCGGCGCATGTGGGCGCTTGACCGCCCCCACGCCATACAGCAGTGTGCCCGAAAATCAAGCTGTCCTCATGTGCTTTGCATTTTCACCGGACCTGGACCGCCTGCCCCGCCCCGCCGATCACGAACGGGGGGCGCGCGGGATCGAGCGTTTTCTGGAGGCGGCCGCGAACGCGGACGACCCGGACCTCGCGTCGTTTGCGGCGGCACTGAACAACGACTCCGCGATGCACGCGCTCCTCGCGGGCGTGTTCGGCAACAGCGGCTTCCTCGGCCAGTGTCTCGTGCGCGACATCGCGCATGTCCCCGCAATCTTCAACGCCGGCTTCGACCACGCCTTCGACACGGTGATGACCGAGCTCACGGAACTCGATCCGGACGCCAGCTTCGCGGACACAGGGACCGCGCTCCGGCGCGCGAAGCGAAGGGTGGCGCTGCTCACGGCGCTCGCGGACCTGAGCGCCGAATGGCCGCTGCTGACCGTTACCGAACGCCTGAGCCAGTTTTGCGGCGCAGCGCTGTCGGCGGCGGTCCGGCATCTGCTTTCCGCCGCCCACGCCAAGGGACGCCTGAACCTTCCCGATCCCACCACGCCGGAAGCCGGCTCCGGCTACTTCGTGCTCGGCATGGGCAAGCTCGGCGCGTTCGAACTGAACTATTCCAGCGATATCGACCTGATCGTCCTCTATGACAGCGAGGTCGCACCCGCCCCCGACCCAGACAAGATGCAGCAGGATTTCGTGCGCATGACCCGGGACCTGGTCAAGCTGATGGACGAGCGCACGGGAGAGGGCTACGTCTTCCGAACGGACCTGCGGCTACGCCCCGACCCCGGTGCGACCCCGGTGGCGCTCTCCACCTTCGCGGCCGAAACCTACTACGAGAGCCTCGGCCAGAACTGGGAACGCGCCGCCATGATCAAGGCACGCCCGGTGGCAGGCGATATCGCGGCGGGCAAACGTTTCCTCGACACCCTGCAACCATTCATCTGGCGGCGTCACCTCGACTTCGCCGCGATCGAGGACATCCAGTCCATCAAGCGGCAGATTCATGCCCACAAGGGCGGCAGCACCGTCGCGGTCGGGGGGCATAATGTGAAACTGGGCCGCGGCGGCATCCGCGAAGTCGAGTTCTTCACCCAGACCCAGCAGCTCATCTGGGGCGGCCGCGATCCAGATCTCCGCGCACCATTCACGGTCAAGGGCATCGAAGCGCTCGTTGCCGCGGAACGTGTAACGCCCGCGGTGGCACGCGACATGATCGACAGTTACACGTATCTCCGCCGGCTCGAGCATCGCCTACAGATGGTCGATGACCAGCAGACACACAGCCTGCCGGACACGGACGAGGGCCTGGACGCAATCGCGGCGTTCATGGGCTATCCCGACCGGCCGAGCTTCGAAAAGGAGCTTATGCAGATACTGCGCACCGTCGAGAACCACTATGCCGAGCTGTTCGAGGAATCGGAGTCGCTCGGCGGCGGCGGCACCCTGGTGTTCACGGGCGGGGAAGACCATCCGGACACCCTTCGAACGCTCCGCGAGATGGGGTTCGGCGACCCGGAGACCATCTCCGTTGCCATCCGCGCCTGGCACCACGGGCGTCACCGGTCCACCCGCAGCACGCGCGCGCGCGAACTGCTCACCGAGCTGATGCCCGTGATCATCGCCGCCCTATCCCAGACCGCCAACCCGGACGCCGCGTTCCGCCGCTTCGACGAGCTGATTGCGGGACTGCCTGCAGGCGTCCAGCTCTTCTCACTCTTCCAGGCCAACCCCTCGCTTCTGACTCTGGTCGTGGAGATCACCGGTGGCGCACCACGGATGGCAGAGTGGCTCGGACGGAATCCCCTGCTGCTCGACGGCGCGCTGGCGACGGACTTCTTCGACACGCTGCCCGACGCGTCGGACATGGCCGAGGACCTGGCGGACCGGATGACCCAGGCGCAGGACATGCAGGATGTCCACGACATCGCCCGGCGATGGGTCAACGACGCAAAGTTCCAGGTCGGGGTACAGATCCTGCGCAACAAGATCGACATCGACCGCGCCGATCGCGCCTTCTCGGATATCGCCGACACGGTAATCCGCGGGCTCCTGCCCCCCATCCTCGACG
Source organism: Rhodospirillaceae bacterium (assembly GCA_038132575.1). Taxonomy (GTDB): domain Bacteria; phylum Pseudomonadota; class Alphaproteobacteria; order UBA6615; family UBA6615; genus UBA8079. The sequence continues at coordinate 11,078 of JAYPRP010000068.1, read as the reverse complement.
AATTCGAGGCTCGGCACGGCCGCTGCCCGGGCGACGGGTTCGCCGTGCTCGCGCTTGGCAAGCTCGGCGGCCGCGAACTTTCCGCAACATCCGACCTCGACCTCGTGTTTCTCTATGACAACCCGTCGGAAGGCGGGGATGACCCAGCGATGTCGGACGGCCGGAAACCGCTGTCCATGTCGCACTACTACCAGCGGCTCGGTCAGCGGATGGTCAACGCGATGACGGCGCTCACCGGGGAAGGCCGGCTGTACGAGGTGGACATGCGGCTGCGGCCGTCGGGTAATGCGGGCCCGCTGTCGGTCAGCCTGGCGAGTTTCGCCGCCTACCAGCATGAAAGTGCCTGGGCCTGGGAACATCTCGCGCTGACACGCGCGCGCGTGGTCTCCGCGGCACCCGACTTCGCTGCCCGGATCGACGCCGAGATACGCGCGGCGCTTGCCACCAAGCGGCCGTACGACGACCTGCTCGTCGCGGTCACCGAAATGCGCGAACGGATGGCCAAGGAGCATGGCACGGACAATCCCTGGAGCATTAAGCATGTGCGCGGCGGGCTCGTGGACTGCGAATTCATCGCCCAGTATCTCCAGCTCCGCCATGCGCATGAACACCCGGAAATCCTCGACACCGGAACGGCGACCGCATTGGCAAAATGCCACGATGCGGGCCTGATCGCGGACAACACGGCGCGGGACCTGATCGATGCGACCTGCCTGTGGCGGCGCTTGCAGGGCCTGCTGCGCATCATGCTCGAGGGGCGCCACGACCCGGAGCTGTTCCCCGCCGCATTGCGGCAGAAAATGGCCGAGGCTGCCGGCGTCGAATCCTACGAGGCGGTTGACGCGCTGGTACGCGAGACGGCCGAACGCATCTATATTCACTTCAACGAGATCATCTCGAACCCAGCCAGCGCCATTGCGGCGGCCCGGGACGCAAAGGCGAACGGAGACGATAAGACATGAGCGTGACGGAAGGTGCGAAAGCACCCGCATTTTCGATGCCGACCAACGGCGGCGGCAAGATCGCCCTGAAGGACCTCACGGGCCGCCCGGTAGTGCTGTACTTCTATCCGAAGGATTCGACCCCCGGATGCACTAAGGAGGCTTGCGCGTTTCGCGACCTGATGCCGGATTTCTCCGGCGTCGATGCGGAAATCATCGGCGTCTCTAAGGACAGCGTGAAGCGCCACGATAACTTCAAGGCCAAGCACGAGCTCCCCTTTGTCCTCGCGAGCGACGAGGATAGCGATGTCTGCGAGCGCTATGGCGTGTGGGTCGAGAAATCCATGTACGGGCGCAAGTTTATGGGGATCGAGCGTGCGACCTTCCTGATCGACGCCAAGGGCGTGGTCCGGAAGATCTGGCGCAAGGTCAAGGTCAACGGCCACGCGGAAGACGTGCTCGAAGCCGTGAAGGCGCTTTGACTCCGCCCGACGGCACGCCGCGCACCCTCGCGGCGGCGGCCATGTATGTTCTCGAGACCGCCGACGCACGCGCCAAATGCGCCGCGACGGCGGCATTCGCGGAACGCTGGCGCGCCGGCGACATCTCCGAAGTTGGCAACGGGGCTTCCGTCCAGCGCCCGAACCGTCCGGCGCGGCCCGAACTGCTGCCCCCGGCAGAGGTCCCCCGACGCAAAATCAACCGCGGCACGGCGGGCCGTATCGCCCAGCTGCACGCGCTCGCACATATCGAGCTGAACGCCGTCGATCTCGCCTGGGACATCATCGCCCGGTTCACCGACCGCAACCTGCCGCGCGCCTTCCATAACGACTGGCTCCGCGTGGCAGACGAAGAGGCCCGGCATTTCACGCTGCTCGACGATCGGCTTGCGGGTTTCGGTGCGGGATACGGCGATCTGCCGGCCCATGACGGCCTGTGGGACTCCGCCATCGAGACCGCCCACGACCTGGCGGCGCGCCTCGCCATCGTGCCCCTGGTGCTGGAGGCCAGGGGACTGGATGTGACCCCGATGATGATCGAGAAGCTGCGGGCGGTCGAGGACCCGCAGAGCGCGGAAATACTCGAGACGATCTATCGCGACGAGATCGGGCATGTCGAGATCGGCCGACGCTGGTTCGCGTTCGAATGCGAACGCCTCGACGTCGAACCGGCGGCGCACTGGAAGGAGCTTGTGGCACAACATTTTCGCGGCACCCTCAAGCCGCCGTTCAACACGGAAGCGCGCGACGCCGCGGGCCTGCCCCAGGACTGGTACCTGACGGTGCCGGCCGCATGACGACGGACGCACAGCCGGACCCGGCGGCGCAGCGAGAACGGGCCTTTGCGATGATCCTGCTGTTCATCGTCCCGGCCTTGTTCACCACCAACGTCGTCGTCGCGCGGGCCGTGAACGACACGGTGCCTCCCTTCGCGCTCGCCTACTGGCGATGGATGCTAGCCTTCCTTCTCTTACTGCCGGTGGTGGGGCCGGATTTGTGGCGGCATCGCGCAGCGGTGGCCGCCGAATGGCGCGACCTGCTGGTACTCGGCATTCTCGGTATGGGGATCTGCGGCGCGTTCGTTTACATCGGCGCCGACACGACGAGCGCCACGAACATCGGCCTGATCTTCGGCACGGCGCCCATCTTCATCGCCGGCGCATCGACCCTCATGTACGGGGAGCCCATGAGCCGGGCCAAGGCTGCCGGTATCTTCATCTCGCTCGTGGGTGTGCTTGTCATCGTCTTCCGCGGCGACGTCGAGGCGCTGCGCGCGCTCACCTTCGTGCCCGGCGACCTTTGGATCGTCACGTCGGCGCTGGCCTGGGCGATCTACTCGGTCATGCTGCGTCATCGACCCAGCGCGTTGCCCGCCCGCGCGCGGTTCTCGGCAACGATGCTGTTTGGCGCGCTCGCGCTGCTGCCGTTCTACATTGTCGAGACTGCGCAGGGGGTTATGCCGACGCTGAACCCGGAAACCATAGGGACGGTCCTGATCGTCGCGATTATCCCCGGGCTGGCCGCGTATATCGGCTACACGCGCATCCAGCGTTCACTCGGTGCCGGATCGACCGGCCTCATTCTCTACCTAGCACCGAGCTACGCGGCACTGTTCGGCTGGCTGCTGCTCGGAGAGACGCTGGAGCCCTACCACTTTGCGGGCGCGGCGCTGATCCTGCCCGGAATCTTCCTCTCGACCCGGCCGGTACGCGGGTCCTAGCCGGCCTCGCCCACGCCCCCTTCCTCGCTCCCCTTTCCCAGCCGGGAGGCGAGCGACGCCTCGAGATAGCGGTCGATATCGCCATCGAGCACCGCCTGGGCGTTGCCCGATTCCACGTTGGTGCGCAGATCCTTGACCATCTGGTAGGGGTGCAGGACATAGGACCGGATCTGGTGGCCCCAGCCGATATCGGTCTTCGTCTCCTGCTCAGCCTGGGCCTCTTCCTCGCGCTTCTGCATCTCGTGCTCGTATAGCCGCGCGCGCATCATCGCCATTGCCTGAGCGCGGTTGCGGTGCTGGGACCGGTCGTTCTGGCACTGGACGACGATGCCGGTCTGGATATGCGTGAGCCGGACCGCGCTATCGGTCTTGTTGACGTGCTGGCCGCCGGCACCCGAGGCGCGATAAGTGTCCACGCGCAGATCCTTGTCCTCGATCTCGATCTCGATCGCGTCGTCGATCACCGGATAGACCCAGGCTGACGCGAAACTCGTGTGCCGGCGGGACTGGCTGTCGAACGGGGAAATCCGGACCAGCCGGTGCACCCCGGACTCCGCTTTCAACCAGCCATAGGCGTTCGGGCCGACGATCCGGAACGTCGCGGACTTGAGGCCCGCCTCCTCGCCCACGCTCTCCTCTATCCACTCGACTTTGTAGTCATGCGCCTCGGCCCAGCGCAGATACATCCGCACCAGCATCTCGGCCCAGTCCTGGGACTCGGTACCGCCGGCGCCGGCGTTGATTTCCATGTAGCAATCGTTGCCGTCAGCCTCGCCCGACAGGAGGCTTTCAAGTTCGAGCTTTTCGGAGCGCCGCTGGAGCGCCTCGATCACGGCCTCCCCCTCGGCGACGACGTCGCCATCCTCCTCGGCCTCGCCCAGCTCGATCAGGGTGACGGCGTCCTCGAGGTCCTGCGCGAGGCCGCGCACTTCCTCGATGGACTTCTCGAGCCGAGTCCGGTCGCGCAGGATTTTCTGGGCGCGCGCCTGATCGTCCCAAAGCGCGGGATCTTCCGCCTCGGCGTTCAGGCGGTCGAGGCACGCGAGTGCGTTGTCCCAGTCAAAGATGCCTCCGGACGAGGTTCAGGGACGAGTTGATGCCTTCGACCAGATGACTGATTTCTGCACGCATTTTCGAGTTCCACTGAGACGGTTGCCGCTCCCGGCACGCGATTGGGCGAAGCCTAGCGTTCACCCCGCACGGGTCAATAGGTCGGTCAGTAAATACCGCGCCGCGACCCGCCGCTCCCGACGCTGCGTCCGGCATCCTCGCCGACGATCGACCCGAGCTCGCGCGGTGCGGTGCCCGGTTTGAAGGCCTCGAGGATGGTGGTCCGCTCACCCGGCAGCGCCACGAGCCCCGTTTCTGGGTTGACCCGGACGAGACGGATGTCGGGCGGCACGCGGAACGGTATGACGGGCCTGCCCTCGAGCGCGCGCGCCATGAAGTCCTTGAAGATGGGTGCCGGGACCGACGAGCCCGTCTCGCGCGGTCCAAGCGTCTTCGGCGTGTCGAAGCCGACGAAGACCCCGACCGCGAGGTCGGGAGAGAAGCCGATGAACCAGGTATCGAGCGAATCGTTTGTGGTGCCGGTCTTGCCCGCGAGCGGGAGCCGGAGCTGGCCAATGCGCCGGCCGGTCCCGCGATCGACCACGCCCTTCAGCATCGACACCATCTGGTAGGCGGTGCCCGGCTGGATCACCCGCGCGCGCGGATCGGAAAGCTCTGGCGGCGGCTGGTCGGCCCAGGCGGCCACCCGGCAGCCCAGACAGGGCCGCGTGTCGTGGCGGAACGTGGTCTTACCGTTGCGGTCCTGGATCCGGTCGATCAGCGTGGGCGTGATCTGCTTGCCGCCGTTCACGATGGTGGCGTAGGCGGCCACCATGCGCATGAGCGTGGTCTCCCCCGCGCCGATCGACATGGCGAGCTGGCGGGGCAGGTGATCCACGACCCGGAGCCGCTCAGCATGGGTGGCGACCTGCTCCATGCCGATCGTCTGGGCCAGGCGCACGGTCATTAGGTTGCGGGACTTCTCGATGCCGAGGCGCATCGGGCTCGGTCCGTAGAACTTGTTCGTGTAGTTGGCCGGCTTCCACTTGCCCTGCCCCGGGCCCTGCTCGATCACGAAGGGCGCATCGAGAATGCGGGTGGACGGGGTGAAACCGTTGTCGAGGGCTGCCATGTAGACCACCGGCTTAAACGCGGAGCCCGGCTGGCGCCACGCCTGAGTCGCACGGTTGAACTCGCTGGCCTCGAAATCGAGCCCACCGGTCATCGCCAGAACACGGCCCGTATGCGGGTCGATCGCCACGACCGCGCCGTTGATGTCAGGGATCTGCTCGAGGCGGAAGCTGCCCTCGGGATAGGGGTTCGCGTCGGCGTCCTGCGTGACGGCGGAGACCAGCACCACGTCCCCCGGCGCGAGGACCGCGTCAGCGGTCTTGATCGCGGGGCCGCGCTTCTGTTCCGGGCGCCATTCACGCGCCCAGCGCAGCTCCGCGAGCGGAATCACGCCCGTGGTGCCGTCGACGAAGCCGATGCCCGCGCCGCCGGCCTCGACATCGACCACCGCGGCGAGCCGCCAGTCCCCGGCTCCGGCAGGCACCTCGATGTCCGGGAGGGCCGTCACCCAGGCGGCCGGATCCTTGAGGCGCGCAACCGGCCCCCTCCAGCCATGGCGGCGGTCGTAGGCGACGAGCCCGAAGCGCAGAGACTGCTGGGCGATCCGCTGTAACAGGGGATCGAGCGTCGTGCGCACCGAGAGCCCTCCCTCGTACAGCGCGCCGTCGCCGAACCGCTCGACCAGCTCGCGCCGCACCTCTTCTGCGAAGTAGGGCGCTTCCACGAGCACGTCCCCGTCCCGCCGAACCACGTTGATCGGGCGCTGGCGCAATTCTTCGGCCTCGGACCGGAGGATCGCACCATCATCGGCCATGCGGCCGAGCACATAGTTTCGGCGCGCGACGGCGGCAGCGTTGTTACGCAGCGGATTGTAGTTGTTCGGCGCCTTGGGAAGCGCAGCCAGGAAGGCCGCCTCGTCCACGGTCAGCTGGTCGAGCGGCTTCCCGAAATAGTTCAACGCCGCCGACGCAACGCCGTAGGCGCCGAAGCCGAGATAGATTTCGTTGAGGTAGAGCTCGAGGATCTCGTCCTTGCTGAACGCGCGCTCCATCCGGAAGGACAGGATCGCCTCGCGCACCTTGCGCTCGATGGACACATCCTTGGTGAGCAGGAAATTCTGCGCGACTTGCTGGGTGATCGTCGAAGCGCCCTCGGGACGGCGGCCGCTGCCGATATTGCGCACGTTCGACACCGCGGCACGCACGACACCCAGCAGATCGACGCCCGGGTGCGAGTAGAAGTTCTTGTCCTCGGCCGCAAGAAACGCGTCCTTGACGAGCTTCGGCATGGTGGAGACCGGCACGAACACACGGCGCTGCACGGCGTATTCGGCCAGCAGGCTGCCGTCACCGGCATGCACGCGCGTCGTGACCGGCGGCTCGTAGTCGGCGAGTTGGCTGTAGTCCGGCAGATCCCGACCATACTCCCAGAACACCCACAGCACGCCGCCCACGGCCAGCAAGACACCGACAAGCGCCAGACCCGCGAGATATCCAAGCCAGCGAAGCATTGGGGGTTCCCTGTTCATTCGCGCCCGAGCATAGACGAGCGCGGACCATCGATAAGCATCTAAATGTGGACGGATTGTGGCGCGCGCGGCCCCTGAACGAACTATAGCGCCGCGCTCTTGGTGGTCTCGAAGTAGGCGTCGACCGCCTTCACGATCGACGCCGAGAGCTTCCGGCGATGGTTGCCCGAGACCAGTAACCGTTCTTCCTGGGGGTTGGATATGTAACCCAGTTCGACCAGTACCGAGGGCACGTCCGGCGCCTTGAGAACGGCGAAGCCGGCCGAACGCCAGGGCCGGGTGAGCAGTGACGCGCTAGTCTTGACCTGCTTCACGAGGATATCGCGCGCGAACGTCACGGAAAGCTCGTTGGTCTTCGCCTGGGCGAAGTCGATTAGGATGTTCTGAACGTCGTCGCTGTAGTCGCCGAGATTGACACCGCCGATGACGTCCGACTTGTTCTCGAGCGCGGCGAGCGCCGCGGCCTCCTTGTCCGAGGCACGGTCCGACAGCGTATAGACCGAGAACCCGCGCGTGCTCCGCTTGGGATGGGTATTAGCGTGCAGGGACAGGAACAAATCGGCGCCGGCCGCCCGCGAGACCCGCACGCGCTCGCGCAGCGGCAGGAAGATGTCCCGGTTGCGGGTCATCACGACTTCGTATTTCCCGCTCGCCTTGAGCTGACGGACGATTTCGCGCGCGTAATCCAGCGCGATCTTCTTTTCGTAAATTCCGGACACGCCGATCGCCCCCGGATCGACGCCTCCATGGCCGGCATCGACCACGACGACCGGCTTGGCATTCTGGCGCGGCGTCGACGGAACCGGCACGCGCATCATGGGGTTCGGGTTGTCCTCTGCGCGCGGCCGCATGGCCGCAACGAAATCAGCACGCGTGGTCGGCACAAGATCGAGCACCAGGCGCCAGGGCTTGTCGTCGGACGGCTTAAGCACGAACTGCTTGATGACTTTCGACGGCGTTTCCAGGTCGAGAACGAAACGGCTTGTGCCGGGCCGGAACAGTCCGTAGCGCAGCTTCGAGATCAGCCCCGCGCCGTCACCGATGCGCTCCTCGGGCAGATCGAAATCCACCTCGGGCAGATCGATGACCACCCGGTAAGGGTCTGGCAGCCCGAAAACCCGCGGTTCGACATTGTCATTGAGCTCAACGACGAAACGCGTCGCGCTGGGATGAACACCGATTCGAATGTCCTGGACGCTGAGATCGTCCGCGCCCGCCGGGGCAACCCCGGAGAGCATGGCAAGCATGCCCAGAAGCGCCCAAAGCGGTCCCTGGCCACGTACGCCGTAGCGCGATAAGCTTTTCAGAATCAATGACATCGCGCTCATGTATATCGCCAGTCCCGAATGCGCCGCAACACACAAGCGCGCGACGCAGACGAAATCGAAATAGTTTGTGGATCGGGTTGCCCGGAGCTATTGTTCGCGTGCGGACACCCGCAATTCAACGAACGTGCGCCGCGTTCCATGGTCTGGGTGTGGGCTGGCGAACCTCCCTTCGCCCCGACGCCCGAACGGACCGGACGCAGTGCGCATCAGGATTGCGGTTTGTGCAACTTCGAGGCCGCCGGGTGGTAATCGCCGCACGGGCTTCCGGATCAAAACCTCCCGTCCTGGTGCGATTTCGCCCGTTCGACGGCCAGGTTCCGAGGCAGGCCTCTGAAAATGCGGAGCCCCTCACGCCTTCGTCCGCAAGGCGTCGAGTTCAGGTTTCCGCAGGGACATAACCATGCCAAAGCGCATGCTGATCGACGCGACCCATCCCGAAGAAACCCGGGTGGTCGTCGCAGACGGCAATGAACTTCTCGAATACGACTACGAGACCTCCACCAAGCGCCAGCTCAAGAGCAATATCTATCTGGCCAAGGTGACTCGGGTGGAGCCCTCGCTCCAGGCGGCTTTCGTCGACTTCGGCGGCGACCGCCACGGCTTCCTCGCCTTCAACGAAATCCACCCCGACTACTACCGCATCCCCGTCGAGGATCGCGAGAAACTGCTCGCCGAATCCGACGCCGAGAACGACGACGAGGATGGCGAGGAGAACGGTGACGGCGATGCCGAATCCGTCGAGGTGGTCGGCGATTCCTCCGACGAGGACATCCAGGAGCTGAGCGACGCCCACCGGCGGCGCCTGCGCAAGCTGACCCGCAGCTACAAGATCCAGGAAGTCATCAAGCGCCGCCAGATCCTGCTGGTGCAGGTGGTCAAGGAGGAGCGTGGCAACAAGGGTGCGGCGGTCACCACCTACCTGTCCCTACCGGGCCGGTACTGCGTCCTGATGCCGAATACCTCGCGCGGTGGCGGCATCAGCCGCAAGGTCACCGACGCCAAGGCCCGCAAATCCATGAAGGCAATCCTGTCGGAGCTCGATGTTCCGGAAGGCATGGCGGTGATCATGCGAACCGCCGGTGTCGCGCGCACTAAGGCGGAGATCAAGCGCGACTACGAGTATCTGCGCCGCCTGTGGGATGACATCCGCGAGCTGACCCTCGATTCGACCGCACCCGCCCTCATCTACGAGGAAGGCGACGTCATCAAGCGCGCGCTCCGAGATATCTACGACCGCGACATCGAAGAGGTCCTGGTCGAGGGCGAGGACGCCTACAAGAGCGCCAAGTCGCTCATGCGCACGATGATTCCTTCCCATGCGAAGCGGGTCCAGAAATACGAGGACGATGAAATCCCGCTCCTTAACCGCTACCAGATCGACCAGCAGCTCGACGAGATTCACGAGCCGATCGTGCAGCTGAAGTCGGGCGGTTACATCGTCATCAACCCGACCGAGGCGCTCGTCGCCATCGACGTGAATTCAGGCCGTTCGACGCGCGAGCGCAATGTCGAACAAACCGCCTACCGGACGAACCTTGAAGCGGCAGACGAGGTTGCGCGCCAGCTGCGCCTGCGCGATCTGGCCGGCCTGATCGTGATCGATTTCATCGACATGGATGTCTCGCGCAACAACCAAGCGGTCGAGCGGCGTCTCAAGGAAGCAATGAAATCCGACCGAGCGCGGATACAGATCGGACGAATCTCGCCCTTCGGCCTGCTTGAACTGTCGCGCCAGCGTCTCCGTCCGAGCCTGCTCGAGGCACACACCCAGATGTGCCCCGTGTGCAACGGCACCGGGGTCATGCGCTCCACGGAATCTACCAGCATGGCGATCCTGCGCGAACTGGAAGAGGAAGGCCTGCGCAAACGCGCCCGGGAGGTGACTGTCACCACCCAGACTGACGTCGCGCTCTACTTGCTCAACCAGAAGCGAGATTCCCTGCAGGATCTGGAAAGCCGTTACGGCTTCAAGGTGCTGGTGCTTGCGGACAGCAGTCTCGCGGCCTCGGAGTACGAGATCACTCATGTCCGCCACGACGGTGAAGAGGGTATCTCCTCCAAGGACGACGACAAGGCCGAGGATTCCGCGCCGAAACGCCGGCGCGGCCGTGGCCGGCGCCGCGCATCCGAGGATAGCGACAGCAGCTCGGATGCGGATACGGCGGACGATAGCGAGGATCGGGAAACGTCCGAGGACGATGACGAGGAAAACGAGGGTCGCAAGCGCGGCGGACGCCGGCGCGGTCGCCGCGGCGGGCGCCGGCGGCGCAAGGCCGATACGGATTCCGAGACCGATTCCAATGAGGAGAAGGAAGCCGCGTCCGACGACGCGCGGGACGAAGGCGCCGAAACGGATGGCGATTCGGACGGCGACACGAATGACGATGACGGCAACGAGGGTGGCCGCCGGCGCCGGCGCCGCCCCCGTCGACGCGGTCGGCGCGGCCGCGGCGGTTCCGAGGAAGCGGCTGCTGACGCAGAATCCGCCGACGAGACCGACACGGACGAGAGCAGCCACGACGAGAACAGCCAAGACGAAACTGCGGAACTCGACAGCGAAATCGATATCCCCGAGCAGAAGGCAAGCGAGGAAGAGGCCGACGAGGAGTCGGAGGACGACACGGCCTCAGACGACGACGAAGCGGACGATCCGGTCGCGGAAGTCGACTCGGATGCGGATGCGGATGCCGAGGCAGTGGCAGCGTCCGAGGACAGCGACGACGATACCGGTGGAGATGATTCCGGTGAGGATGAGTCCGGGGACGACAGTTCCGACGACACGGATTCCGAAGATGACACGCCGGAAGACGATGAGCCCGAGGACGACAACCGTCCGCGCCGCTCGGGCTGGTGGAACCGCGCGTCGAGCTGACGCCCGGCAGAACGGCTAGGGCCGCCAGGCCCCCAGCCTGTCGATCGCCCTGCGCATATCCTCTTCCG
>JAYPRP010000067.1:0-13775 GCA_038132575.1 Rhodospirillaceae bacterium | reverse complement strand
TCTCCGTTTGGGCCCTTCGGCGTGTGGCAGTTGCCGCAGGCGACGATCGACTGCATCAGGTAGGTGCCGCGCTCGAGCAGCGTTTCCGCCGAGGTCTGCGGTGCCGCCGTGACGGCGAACAGAAGTGCTGCGCCCGCGGTGGCAAGTGTACGAATTGACATATGTGTCCCCCAAAAAGACGCCGGTGACCCGGCGTTATCCCCATGCGGTCGGCGGTTGGGATGACGGGTTTTCAACATTGCGATTAGACGACGAGACCGCCGATGATGCAACGGCTCAGAATCCAAACATGTGATCCAGCGAGAACGCGTCGCCGTCGCGGGTAATCACGCCGTGATAGCCGAATAGGCGGCAGGTGACGTCGCGGATCAAGACGTACCCGATACCCGCCGCGCCGGGCTCCGCAGCGGCTGCGCGGGCCGCCGCGTCGAAGGTCTCGGACAGGCGGAAATGCACCGACCCGCCGGACGGGATGCGCAATGTCTCCTCGGCGACCACATGGCCCCCGCCGTCGTGCAGCAGGAGCTGGGTCTCCGATATGGCGTGCCAGGGCGTCGAGGCGGGGTAGATCAGGTGACAGAAGGTGTCCGCATCGGTGTCGCCCACGGCCATCGAGGGGTCGGTGCGCAGGAAGAGCCGGGTCGACAGCCCCGGCGGCGCGCCGGAATAGGATTGCGGCTCGTTGTTCCAGGTCAGGACCGTGTTGAAGATGTGTGCGCCGAAACTGGTCTCCGCCGCATGGCCCGAGCCGAGCGCCTCGTAGCGGAAGAGCCCGTGCAGCCAGCCGTCGACACCCCGGGTCGCAGTCCCGAAGTCGTAGGTCAGTTCCATGTGGCCCGCGTCGTCGCGCAGGACATCCGCGCCGTTCAGCACATCCTCGATGTCCAGCGCGACGCTATCCGAGCGGGCGAGTTCGCCAAAGTCGTGCCGGCCGACCTCCGTGCCGCCGGCATCGTAAACCAGCGCGCGCAGCGGCAGGGTTTCCTGAGTTGTTGCCATCGGCGTGGGCAGCGCGATCGAGCGGAAGCGGTCGCGCGGCAGAACCGGCGCCGGCAGGATGAAACCCTTGCCCATGAGATTGCCGATCTCCGCGATCCGCGGGTCGGGCTCGAGATCTGTCCGCTCGACATTGACGTGGGCGGTGCGCCGCCGCGCGACGGAATCTCCGTCGCGTATCTCGACTTCGTAGCGCGGGCGCACGAAATGCTTGCCCGCGTGGACCTCGATCTGCTGTGGCCAGCGCGCATCGGGCAGCAGGTCCGCGGCGTCCAGGGCGTAGGTGCCGAAGGGCGCAATCTCGCGATCCAGCCATGCGACCGCGTCGTCGCCCATCAGGTTGAGGCCGACCGCGCCGGCGGGGATGGGGCAGGGGTGGCTGTTCTGAATCCATAGGAGCACGCGCTCGTCCGTCTTCGGGGCCGGCAGCCCGGCGAAAAAGTCTGCCGGCCAGGCGTTAGCGTCGTGGGTACAGGACAGGTCACGCGGATCGTCGCCATAGGTGTCGAGCGCATACTTGACGATGTCGTGGCCGGTGGCGCCGACAGCGTGGATAAAGAGTTGCCCGGTGAACTCGGAGAGCCCGAAGCGGGCGCAAACATCGGCGCTGTCGATCGTGACACCGCCGGGGCTGTCGGGCAGCGCCAGGTCCCATTCCGCGACCTCCTTACCGTCCGCGTCGATCAGGGTCAGCCACAGCGTGATGTTCTTGCCGCCATAGCGGTGCCAGTAGTTTGCCGTCGCAACCCGGGTGTGAAGGCGTCCGCCGCGGCCGTCGGGACGATCGCGGAAGAAGGCGAAGTTCGTGGCGAAGTTCAGCGGGTCGAGATACTGGCGCGGGTTGGTCAGGCGGTTCGCGGGCAGCCGCAGTTCGTCGAGGGTGACGACCTCCATCCTCTTGGGTACGAACCGGGAGATGTCGCGCAGAATTTTTTCCGCGTCGAACGCCACGACCAGCAGATGCGAGGCGGTCGACGAGGCGAGATCGGTAACGGGCTGGGTCGTTTGACCCATAACCGTTCTTCCCAAATCCGACAGGTCCTGAACCAGCACCTCGCGGATCGGAAGTTCCGCGAGCGGGAAGAGTTCACCGAGCGCGCCGGCGAACCCCGAGGGATCGTAGACCGCGACGGCCTCGGCCTTCGCCAGGCGTGCGAGTAGCGCATGGGCGAGCGGCGAGACGGCGGGATGGCCGGCGGCCTTGAAGAAGGGGAAGCCGCCCTTGACGTTCGAGAAAGTGTCGATGCTGAGCGCCATGGCGGACGGTTAACCGGAGAGTTTCTTGAAGAAGGCGGATACGGAGTGGCGGATCTGCTCGCGACGCTGGTAGCGCTGGCTGTTGACCCAGTTGAGCTGGATCGTGCGGCGCTCGCCCTCGAAGGGGTGGTGGCCGTGCCAGGCGTTCGGGATGCAGGGGAAGGCGAGGAAGGTGCCTTCGTCAGGCGGCACCTCAACGGCGTAGTCGTCGAGATCGTCCGGGCCGCGCAGCAGCCGCAGCTGGCCGCCAGGCTCTTCCCAGGCCGGGTTCATGTAGAGCAGCACCGTTACGAGCTTTCCGGAGGAATCGATGTGGATTTGGCCGTCCGTCGGTCGGGCCCGGCCACGCACGGTGACCATGGTCGGCTTGCCCGACAGCTCGATCCCCAGCTTGTCGCCGAGCGCTTGAGCCATTTCCGGCCCCGCGAGGGCGTCGAGCAGCGTCGCGAAGCCGGGTCCGTACTCCAGGTAGCCGGTCGGAAAGCTTCCGGGTTTCGCGATAACAGGGAAATCCTCGTTGGCCGCGCGCAGGGCCTCGCGGGAAATCAGGCCCGGCACCAAAACATGGTCGAACGGATCATGTGCGACCGGGGTGGCGCTCAAGGCTTCGAAATCGATCACCGACATACCCGTCTCTTAGAGCGCGACTCGTGCGAATGCAATCGATGCTAGCGCCCGCTGCGCGCGGCTATCAGTTGCTGGATTTCCGCGACTACCACGGCCATGTCGTCGGGGGGATCATACGTCCAGCTTTCGAGTGTGCCGGAAAACGGACGGGTCGCCCCGCGTGCGCCCATGGCCTCGTGGAAGCGCTTGAACTTTTCCGATCCCCCTTCGAGATAGACGACATGCACCGGTTTGCCCGTCGCCACGGCTTCGCTGACCATGTTGACGGAGTCCCCGGTGACGATGAGGGAATCTGCATGGGCGAGGAAGCCCAGATAGGGGTTAGGTCCCGTTTCATCCCAGATGTCGACATCGAGGCCGTCCAGGGCGTCCCGGATTGCTGTCATCACGCCCGTTGGCGTGCGCCGCGACGGCGTGATCGCGAGGCCCCAGCTTCCGTCGACGGCGAGCGCGCGCAACTGTTCCGCCAGGCGTACGCCCAGCGCCGGGGTCATCCGATAGACCGCGTTATCGCCGCCCAGCAGGACGGCGGCGAGTGGCCGCGGCAGGCGTTCCACCCGCGCGGCGAAAGAGGCTCTTGCCGCGGCGAGAGCGTCCGGATCGACGCCCTGCATCGCACCGATCGTCGAGATCACGTTGTCCCCGACGAGGCGGTCATGTGCCGGTGCGACGACGAGGTCGAAGGCCGTGGGCGAAACCCCAGGGTCCTGGATCTGCACGCAGAAGCTGTGCCCGCCGCTCGCCCGGCGGACGGCGCGCGCCGGCGCGACCGACTTGCGTCCCGATGCGATGAGGATATCGGGCCAGGGCGCGGCGAGGGGGGACGATTCCGGTGTCACCACACCGGTCCGCGCGGGCACCAGCGACGGCGGCAGCCAGCGCCACGGTGCGCGGAGGTCGACCGTTCGGTTGTCGGGTTCGAGGCCGAGTGCGCGGGCGAGTCCGAGGCACTGGTTGACCATACCGATCTTGCCGTCGGTCAGAATCCAGCAGCTCCGTGGTTCGGCGGGCGGGTTCATTCGGGGCGCGGTCTCGAGCGTGAAAACGAAATAATTCGAGCAAGCTTGCGTTTGAAATATAATTTCAATCTGTTAGCATCCGGATTCGACGGTACTGGCGACTATAGGCGGGGCTCGGGGTGATTCCCATGGCGCCTCCGCTGCCAAGAAACGCCGGACCACTCTGGAGAGTGCATCGCATGGCGGACAGTGATCTGGAGGGCCGCAAGGCTCAGACCCGCAAGGTCAAGCTCGACGCGATCGACCGGCGCATCCTCAGCAATCTCCGCGACGAAGGCCGCATTACCAACGTCGAACTCGCGCGCCGCGCGGGCATCTCGGCGCCGCCATGTCTGCGCCGGGTCCGGGCGCTGGAGTCTGCCGGATACATCACTGGTTATCACGCCGACCTCCAGGCCGAGCAGCTCGGCTACGAGGTGGCGTTCCACGCGCTGGTCGGCCTCGACAGCCAGTCCGATGCGGTGCTGATCGGTTTCGAGAAGGTGGTCGCCGCGTGGCCGGAGGTGCGCCGCTGCGACATGATCCGTGGCGGTGGCGACTTCATGCTCCGGATCGTGGCGCGGAACACTGCCCACGAAAACGAGCTGACGACCCGCCTCACAGGCGTGCCCCATGTGACGACGGTGCAGACGTTCCAGGTGATCCGGAGTTCGAAATATGCGTCCGGGGTGCCGGTGGACGATCCCGAGGACTGATCCGCGTTCCTAGCGGAAGCGGACCGACACGACTTCGAAATAGCGGACACCGTTCGGCGTGGTGACCTCGACGCTGTCGCCGGTTTCGCGGCCGATCAGTGCCTTGCCGAGCGGCGACTGGATCGAAATCTTGCGTTTTTCGATATCCGCCTCGAACTCACCGACGAGCTGATAGGTGATTTCCTCGTCGGTTTCCTCGTCGGCGAGCTTGACCTTGGCCCCGAAGCGCACGGTCTTTCCCTTGAGCTTCGAGGTATCAATTATCTCTGCGCGCTTCGTGTAGTCCTCGAGTTCTCCGATCCGCCCCTCGATAAAGCTCTGACGCTCGCGCGCGGCATGGTACTCGGCGTTCTCGGACAGATCGCCATGCTCGCGCGCCGCCGCAATCGCCTTGACGATCGCCGGGCGTTCCACGGACTTGAGGTTCCGCAGCTCTTCCTGCAGGGCCTCGTGGCCCTCCTGCGTCATGGGAATCTTTTCCATCTTTCGACCACTTTTCGGCCACCGTCACGGCCGACATATTGATACCGAAAACAGACTAAAACACCCGCCTCGCTCCGCACCAAGCCATTTTGGCGTTGCGCGGGCGTCCAGCGGGCCTAAGCCGTTCAAAAGTCGGAGCTAAAATAAGACTGAAGTGGTGCGACTTCAAGTGCGCCGGAGCGCATGGCGGAGATCGATGCGACCGCGGCACGCGCGCCGGCCACGGTCGTGTAGTAGGGAATGCGAAGGTTCAGCGCGGTGCGGCGCAGGCTGAAGCTATCGGCGATGGAGGTCGCGCCCTCGGTGGTGTTGAAGACAAGCTGGATGTCGCCGTTCTGCATGGCGTCGACGATGTGCGGCCGGCCCTCAAGCACCTTGTTGATGGTGTCTACCTGGATGTCATTGGCGGCCAGATGCCGCGCCGTGCCGCTGGTCGCGACAATGTCGAAACCCATCTCGATGAGGCTTTGTGACAGGGGCACCATTGCATCCTTGTCGCGTTCGCGAACGGACACGAACACTTTGCCGCCGACTGGGACGATCGTGCCGCTTCCGATCTGCGATTTCGCGAAGGCGTGGCCGAAGTTGCGGTCGAGGCCCATGACCTCGCCGGTCGATTTCATTTCCGGGCTCAGGATCGTATCAACGCCGGGGAAGCGGGCGAACGGGAATACCGCTTCCTTCACCGCGATATGGTTGGCGGGTAGGTTGGACGCCGGGAGCTCGAAATCCGCGATCAGTTCGCCGGCCATCAGGCGCGCGGCGATCTTGGCGATCGCGACGCCGGTTGCCTTGGCGACGAACGGGACCGTCCGGCTCGCGCGTGGGTTCACCTCGATCAGGTAAACCTCCTCGTCCTTGATCGCATACTGGACGTTCATGAGCCCGAGGACGTCAAGCGCCCGGGCCAGCACCTCGGTCTGGCGCCTGATCTCGGTGAGCATATCGTCGCTCAGAGAGTAGGGCGGAAGCGAGCAGGCGCTGTCGCCGGAATGGATCCCGGCTTCCTCGATATGCTCCATGATCCCGGCGACATAGACGTTGCCCTCGCGGTCGCACAGCGCGTCCACGTCGACCTCGATCGCGTCCTGGAGATAGCTGTCCAGCAGGACCGGGCTCGTGCCGGAGACGCGAACCGCCTCGTTGATGTAGCGGGTCAGCGCCGACATGTCGTGAACGAGTTCCATCGCCCGCCCGCCGAGCACGTAGGAGGGCCGGATCAGGATCGGGAAGCCGAGCGTCTCGGCGGCGGCGATTGCCTCTTCGGCGCTGGTGGCGATGGCGTTCTCGGGTTGGCGCAGGTCGAGATTCTGGAGCAGCGCCTGGAACCGCTCGCGGTCCTCGGCCAGGTCGATCGCGTTCGGCGCGGTGCCGAGGATCGGGATGCCGGCGGCCTCGAGCGCGTGGGCGAGCTTGAGTGGTGTTTGGCCACCGAACTGGACGATGACACCCTTCAGCGTCCCCTTCGACTGCTCGAGCTTGCAGATCTCGATGACGTCCTCGGCGGTGAGCGGCTCGAAGTAGAGCCGGTCCGAGGTGTCGTAGTCGGTCGAGACCGTCTCGGGATTGCAGTTGACCATGATGGTCTCGTAGCCGGCCTCCTCAAGCGCGAAGACAGCGTGGACGCAGCAATAGTCGAACTCGATACCCTGGCCGATCCGGTTCGGGCCGCCGCCCAGGATCATCACCTTCTCGCGCTCGCTCGGCTCGGCCTCGCATTCGCCCGGCAGGGACGAGTCTCCCTCATAGGCCGAATACATGTAAGGCGTCTGGCTCGGAAATTCTGCGGCACACGTGTCGATCCGCTTGAAGACTGGGTGCAGCTTCAGCTTGTCGCGCAGCGCCGCGACATCGGCCTCCGACATGCCGGAGAGTTCCGCGAGTCGCGCGTCGGAGAAGCCCATCCGCTTGAGCCGCATGAGACCGTCGAAATTGTCCGGCAGCCCCGCCTCGCGGACGCGGGCCTCCGCCTGCACGATACTGGAGATCTGGGCGAGGAACCACGGGTCGAAGTGGGTGACGCGCTGGATGTCGTCGGCCGAGATGCCGAGGCGGAAGGCCTGGGCGATGTTCAGCATGCGTTCGGGTGTCGGCTGGCCGAGCGCGGCGAAAACCGCGTCCTCATCGACCGCCTGGCCGTTGCGCGCGCCGGGGATCGTGACCTCGTTCAGCCCGGTCAGCCCCGTTTCCATCGAGCGGTAGGCCTTCTGCAGGCTTTCGGCGAAGGTCCGGCCAATCGACATGGCCTCGCCGACGGACTTCATCGACGTAGTAAGACTTGCCTCGGTGCCCGGGAACTTTTCGAAGGTGAAGCGCGGCATCTTGGTGACCACATAGTCGATGGTCGGTTCGAAGCTGGCCGGCGTGGTGCCCGTGATCTCGTTGGTGAGTTCGTCGAGGGTGTAGCCGACCGCGAGCTTGGCCGCGATCTTGGCGATCGGGAACCCGGTCGCCTTGGATGCTAATGCCGAGGAGCGGCTGACCCGCGGGTTCATCTCGATCACCACCATCCGCCCGTTCTTCGGGTTGATGGCGAACTGCACGTTCGAGCCGCCAGTCTCGACCCCGATCTCGCGCAGGCACGCGATCGAGGCGTCGCGCATGATCTGGTATTCCTTGTCCGTCAGGGTCAGGGCCGGTGCGACCGTGATCGAGTCCCCCGTATGCACACCCATCGGGTCGATGTTCTCGATCGAGCAGATGATGATGCAATTGTCCGCCTTGTCGCGGACGACCTCCATCTCGAACTCCTTCCAGCCGAGGACGGATTCCTCGACCAGCACCTCACTCACCGGCGAGACGTCGATGCCGCCCATGACGATCTCGAAGAATTCCTCACGATTGTAGGCGATGCCGCCGCCCTGGCCGCCGAGCGTGAAGCTCGGCCTTATGATTGCGGGGAGGCGGACCAGGTCGAGGGCTTTTTCGGCGTCCTCGCGGTTGTTGACCTGCATCGAGCGCGGCGATTCCAGTCCGATCTTGTCCATCGCCTCGCGGAACTGCAGCCGATCCTCGGCCTTGTCGATGACGTCGGCGCGCGCGCCGATCATCTCGATGCCGAGGCGCTCGAGCGTACCGTCCCGGTCGAGGGTGAGGCAGGTGTTGAGCGCGGTCTGGCCGCCCATGGTGGGCAGGATTGCGTCGGGTCGCTCGGCTTCTAGGATTTTCGCTACCATCTCCGGTGTGATCGGCTCAACGTAGGTGGCGTCCGCGAACTCGGGGTCGGTCATGATCGTCGCCGGGTTCGAGTTCACCAGGATCACCCGGTAGCCCTCGTCCTTGAGCGCCTTCACGGCCTGAGTGCCCGAATAGTCGAACTCGCAGGCCTGGCCGATGACGATGGGCCCGGCGCCGACGATCATGATGGATTCGAGGTCTGTGCGTTTCGGCATCGTCAGGCCTGTCCGTCGATCATCTCGACGAACCGCTCGAAGAGATAATGGCTGTCGCGGGGTCCCGGGGACGCCTCGGGGTGGTGCTGCACCGAGAAGATCGGCGCATCGGTGACGCGGATGCCCTCGAGCGTACCGTCGAACAGCGACTGGTGGCTCATCTTCACGTTCGCGGGCAGGGAGTCCTCGATCACGACGAAGCCGTGGTTCTGGCTGGTGATCTCGACCTTGCCCGTCTCCAGGTCCTTGACCGGATGGTTCGCGCCGCGGTGGCCGTGATGCATCTTCTCGGTCTTCGCGCCGAGCGCGAGACAGAGCATCTGGTGGCCGAGGCAGATGCCGAAGGTCGGGACCTTCGCCTCGAGCACGCCCTTGATCATGGGAACCGCATACTCGCCCGTCGCCGCCGGATCGCCCGGGCCGTTCGACAGGAACACCCCGTCGGGCTTATGGCGTAGGACGTCGTCGGCGGTCGCGGTGGCGGGGACGACTGTGACCTTGCAGCCGAGGCCGGCGAGCGAACGCAGGATGTTGCGCTTGGCGCCGAAATCGACCGCGACCACGTGGCGCGCGGGCTTGGTCATCTCGCCATAGCCGCCGTCGAGCGCCCAGGGGGTCTCGGTCCACTCATAGGGCTGGGTGGGCGAGACGTCCTTCGCCAGGTCTGCCCCCTCGAGGCCCGGCCAGTCGCTCGCCGCGGCCCGGAGCGTCGCGGCGTTGATGGGCGTGTCAGGCTGGTGGGCGATGGCGCCGTTCGGCGCGCCCGCGTCGCGGATGTGACGCGTCAGTCGCCGGGTATCCAAGCCGGCCAGGCCGACCATGTCGATCGACTTGAGCCAGGTGTCGAGATGCTCGACGGCGCGCCAGTTGGACGGGTCGGTGATGTTGGCACGGAGAACGCAGCCGCGGGCGGCGGGTGTCGTCGTCTCGATATCCTCGAGGTTGGTGCCGACATTGCCGATATGCGGGAAGGTGAAGGTGATGATCTGACCGGCATAGGACGGGTCGGTCAAAATCTCCTGATAGCCGGTGAGTGAAGTGTTGAAGCACACCTCGGCGACGGCGACGCCGGTGGCGCCGATGCCGCGGCCCCAGAAGACCGATCCGTCGGGCAGGACCAATGCCCCGGTCGCCCAATCAGGCTGGCTCCGGTCCTGTGGCGCGGCTGCGGCCATGATGTCTGTGTCCTCGGGGTGGCGACGCGTACTGGCACACGGCCGCCGGGCAATTCGTTCCTGGGCCGGCCGCGTCGCGACCGAGCGCCCCTGATCGGGACGCAAATTGCCGCGTTGTTTAAGCCACCCGGCGGGAGTCGTCAAGCGGGGCTGTGAATGAAATAAAGCAATAAAAACAAACATTTAATACGCGGCTGATCGGATTGCGTTCGCCGTCCTAATCCTTTACGGTCTTCGATTTCTGCAAAAGGTTAAACAGACCATGTTTCGTGAACAGGTTCCCGAAGCGCTTCGCGCTGCCTTGAAAGAAAAAGACGAGCGTGCGGTCTCGACGCTCCGCCTGATCATGGCCGCGCTCAAGGACCGCGATATCGCGGCGCGCAGCAAGGGTAACGACGAGGGCATCGACGAGGACGAGATCCTGCAGATGCTCCAGACCATGGTGAAGCAGCGCCGGGACTCGATCGCCATGTACGAGAAGGGCGGCCGGCTGGAACTCGCCGAGCAGGAGGCCGAGGAAATTGCCATCATCGAGCGCTTTCTGCCGGAGCAGCTTGACGAGGCGGCGATCGAGACAGCGGTGGACCGGGTGATCGCAGATGTCGGCGCGAGCGGGCTCAAGGACATGGGCGCGGTCATGGGCGCGCTGCGCGAGGGCTATGCCGGGCAGATGGATTTCGGCAAGGCCAGTGCGATCGTGAAGGCGCGCCTCGGCGGCTGATCCTTATCCCCACAATTCACCCTCTGTTTGGCTGGCACGCGCGCATCGGCGTATCCACCAAATGGACGAACGCGTAATCTGCGGATCGTTTTCTGAACCTGTAGAATAAGCGTCATGGCCTTTCCACCGCAGTTTCTCGATGAGTTGCGTGCGCGGCTTCCGGTGTCGGAGGTCGTGGGAAAGAAGGTGCGCCTGACCCGAAAGGGCCGCGAGCATCTGGGCCTGTGCCCGTTCCACAACGAGAAGACCCCGTCCTTCACCGTCAACGATGACAAGGCCTTCTATCACTGCTTCGGCTGCGGCCAGCATGGCGACGTGATCTCGTTCGCCATGGAGATGGAGGGGCTGAGCTTTCCCGAGGCGATCGAGCGCCTGGCGGCGCAAGCGGGGCTGGAAGTGCCCCAGTCCTCGCCCGAGGAGCGCGCCCGCGCGAAGGTGCGCGCGACGCTGTACGACGTCGTCGAGCAGGTCTGCGCCTGGTACGAGGAACAACTCGCCCAGCCCGGTGGGCGCGCGGGCTATGACTATCTGCGCGATCGCGGGTTCAGCGACGAGACCATTGCGCGGTTCCGGCTTGGCTTCGCGCCGGACGGACGCGGCCGGCTCCTCGAGGTGATGGAGTCCCGGGGCGTGCGGCTCGACCAGCTCGTCGAGGCGGGCCTGCTCAAGATTCCCGAGGGCGGCGGCGACCCGCGGGACTATTTCTTCAGCCGGGTGATGTTCCCGATCAACGACAGCCGGGGGCGGGTGATTGCCTTCGGCGGCCGTATCCTGGGCGACGGCCAGCCTAAGTATCTCAACTCGCCGGAGACCCCGCTCTTCCAAAAGGGTCGTAGCCTCTACAACTTCACAATGGCCCGCGAGGCCTCCCGCGAGGCGAGGACGGTGATCGTGGCCGAGGGCTATACCGACGTGATCGCGCTTGCCCAGGCGGGGCTGCCCAACGCGGTCGCGCCCCTCGGCACCGCGCTCACTGAGGACCAGATGCGGCTCCTGTGGCGGGTCGCCGACGAGCCGGTCCTGTGCTTCGACGGCGACAACGCCGGCGCGCGGGCAGCGCTCCGAGCGGCCGAGCGCGCGCTGCCGCTGCTGCAGCCGGGCAAGACCCTGCGCTTCATGGCGTTGCCGGCGGGCGAGGATCCGGACTCGTTGATCAAGGCGCGCGGCGCGGACGGCTTTCGGAGCCTGCTGGCCGGCGCCCACCAGCTGGTCGACGTGATCTGGAAGGCTGAGGTTTCTGCGGGAAAACATGACACGCCCGAACGAAAAGCTGATCTTGATCGCAGAATTAACGTCCGTTTGGCACAGATCGAGGACCCGGGGGTCAAACACTACTATCAGGAGACCCTGCGTCAGCGCCTGCGCGACCTGTTTTCCGCGGGCAGACGCTCAGGTGGCCGGAATCAATGGCAGAATCGCCGCAGCGGCGGGCGTTTCGACGCCTCGGGACGCGCGAAAATCGCGCCTGGACTGCGCGCGCGCGGCGACATCGGCGCGATGAAGGCCCAGCAGGAGCGAATGCTGCTCGCGACCCTGGTCAATCACCCCGATCTGCTGCCCGATTCCGTTGAGGCGCTGAACGAGATTTCCCTGCAAAGCAAGGAACTTGACACCCTGCTTCGGGTGATTTTAAACCTCGCTGTCACAAAGCCGGTGCTTGACACCAGGGAACTGCAACGCCATCTGGTTCAGAGCGGCCATGAAACGCCGCTGGGTCAGGTATTGCATCCGCAGGTATATCGTCAGGCGTCCTTCGCGTCGCCGGACGCGACCATTGCGGATGCGCGTGCTGCTCTGGAGGAAATTCTGGCGCGGTTTCGACGGGAACGGCTGGTCGCGGATCGGGCGGCCGCCAAAGATGAACTCGCGGACGATAACAACGTGACGAAGAGCAGAAAACTTCTCGAGTTGGTCCGCGAAGAATCCGGCGCGGGCGTTTTGTAAGAAAGAGTTTTGACGGGCGCGACGGGGCGGGGATCTCCGCCGTCGCTGCGAGGGACAAATATGGCACGCAACGAAGCCCAGGAAGAGACGACCGAAGAGCGTGAGGACACGCCCGACGGCCCACTGATGGACGGCTCGGTTCAGGGCGTCAAGAAGATGATCGCGCGCGGCAAGGAGCGCGGGTTCATCACCTATGACGAACTGAACGAGACCCTGCCCCAGGACCAGGTGTCCTCGGAGCAGATCGAGGACGTCCTCGCGCAGCTCTCGGAGATGGGCATCAACGTCGTCGAGGAAGAGGAAAAGGACGACGCGAACGCGAAGTCGGACGAGGCGAGCGACAAGGCCGATGCGAGCGACGCCGAGGAAAAGGAAGAGACACCTGCGCCGGCGGCCAAGGGCCGGGCGACGGGAACGGAAGATCTCGGCCGGACCGACGACCCCGTGCGCATGTATCTGCGCGAGATGGGCTCCGTCGAACTTCTCTCGCGCGAGGGCGAGATTGCCATCGCCAAGCGTATTGAGGCCGGCCGCGAGAAGATGATCGGCGCGATCTGCGAATCGCCGCTGACAATCCGGGCCATCATTGCCTGGCGCGACGCGCTGGAAAAGGAACAGATTCTGCTGCGTGACGTGATCGACCTGGACGCGACGCACAGCGGCGGCCCGGGCGAGGACAATTCGGCCAACGGTGGCGCCCAGGCGAATGGCGCGGCCAATGGCGCCGCGAACGGGGCGGCGAACGGTGCCGCAAACGGCGCGGACGCGAAGAAGGCCGACAACGACAACGACGATGATGACGACGACGAGGGCGCGAACCTCTCGCTCGCCGCGATGGAAGCCAAGCTGAAGCCGGAAGTCCTCGGCCTCTTCGACACCATCGACAAGACCTACAAGAAGCTGCGCAAGCTGCAGGAGCAGCGGCTCGCGGGCATGAAGAACAAGTCCGACCAGCTTTCCACCGCCCAGGAGAAGCGCTACGCCAAGCTGCAGCACGAGCTCGTCGAGTATATGGAGCAGGTGCGGCTGAACAACGGGCGCATCGAGGCGCTGGTCGACGAGCTCTACGGACTCAACCGACGCATGACCAGCTTCGAGGGCAAGCTGCTGCGCATGGCGCTCGACGCGGGCGTGAGCCGCGAGGACTTCCTCGAGGAGTATATGGGCAACGAGCTCGACCCGCGCTGGGTCAGCCGCGTCGCTCGGCTTAAGCGCAAGGGCTGGAAGAAGTACGCCGACAAGAACGCCGACGAGATCCGTGCGATCCGAAAGGAGATCATCGAGATTTCCGCGCGCGTAGGGTTGCCGATTTCTGAGCTGCGCCGGATCGTCCAGACGGTCCAGCAGGGCGAGAAGGAGGCCGGCCGGGCGAAGAAGGAGATGGTCGAGGCGAACCTGCGTCTGGTGATCTCCATCGCCAAGAAGTACACCAACCGCGGCCTGCAGTTCCTTGACCTGATCCAGGA
>JAYPRP010000066.1:0-13858 GCA_038132575.1 Rhodospirillaceae bacterium | reverse complement strand
TTTCAACGTCGATCTGATCTGGTTCGGGATCGTCACGGTGGTCGGGGCCGAGATCGGCCTGTTGACGCCGCCGCTGGGCATCTCCTGTTTCGTCATCAAGAGCGCGATCAACGACCCGACCGTGAAGCTGTCGGATATCTTCGCGGGTGCGTTCCCGTTTGCGGTCACGATGTTCATCGTCTTGCTGCTGTTGATCGCCTATCCGCAGCTCAGCCTGTACCTGTTGGAATTCGGGTCGGCCAAGTAGTCCGCCCGGCTGGTTTTCCCCCGGCCGATTGACCATAATCGGCGCGTTCCAACCCGGGGGAAGTGATGAAGATTTTCAAGGAACGTCTGCCCTATTCGGCGATCGTTGATCGGCCTGCC
The DNA here is from genome assembly GCA_038132575.1 of Rhodospirillaceae bacterium. Classification (GTDB taxonomy): domain Bacteria; phylum Pseudomonadota; class Alphaproteobacteria; order UBA6615; family UBA6615; genus UBA8079. Next base: position 13,492 of record JAYPRP010000066.1, on the reverse strand, counting down.
TGGAAGCTGCCCGATGGCAAGCGCATGGCCGTATGGATCATTGCCAATGTCGAGGACTGGGATATCTCCCGGCCGATGCCGCGGGTCGTCCTGCCGCCCCCCATGGGCGTGCCGCTGCAGCCCGATCTGCCCAACTGGGCGTGGCACGAGTACGGCATGCGCGTGGGATTCTGGCGCATCCGGGACGCGCTGCGTGATCGCGGCATCATTCCGACGATGGCCGTCAACGGCCGGGTCTGCGAGACCTATCCGCGCGTGGCCGAGGCCGCGCTGGAACTCGGTTGGGAGTTCATGGGGCACGGCTATCTCCAGGGGCCGATGCACAAGCATGACGATCAGCAGGAGCAGATCGACCGGGCCTGCGCGGCAATCGAGAAGTTCACCGGCAAGAAAGTGCGTGGCTGGGAAAGCCCGGGCATGACCGAGACCTTCCAGACCATCGACTACCTCGCGCGCGCAGGCATCGAGTATGTCGCGGACTGGGTGCTCGACGATCAGCCGGTGGAAATCGAGACCAGCGAGGGGCCGGTGCTGTCGGTGCCGTACACCGTGGAGACGAACGACATCTCGATGATGGCGCTGCAGCAGCATTCGTCCGACGAGATGCTGAAGCGCTCGAAGGACCAGTTCGACCGGCTCTACATGGAGAGCGAGCACTCCGCGCGCATCATGTCGATCAGCCTGCATATGTACCTGACGGGCGCACCGCACCGGATCCGCTACTTCGAGGAGATCCTGGATTACATCCAGGGCCATTCGGACGTCGCCATCGTACCGGGCGAAACGATCATGGACTGGTACCGCGAGGCGCACGCCTAGGAGCCGGTCATGGCCTTGTTGATCACGCCCCCGGTGACGGGCTCGACGGACTACTGGGCCGAGTGCGTGCAGGCGCTTGCACCGGACCTTGAGATCCGCCGCTGGCCCGACGTCGGCGACCGGGAGGATATCGAGTATCTCCTGACCGGCTTTCTCGACCTCGCGGAACTGCCGGCGTTGCCGAACCTGCGCCTCGTGATGCCCATGTTCGCGGGCTTCGATCACCTCCTGTCGCATCCGGACATGCCCGATGTACCCATCGTGCGCACGGGGGCGCCCGAGGGTGATCCGGCAATGACCGAGTATGCGGTTCTGCATGTGCTGCGCCATCACCGGCACATGCCGGACTACCTGGCCCAGCAGCGCCGGCGCGAGTGGAACGTGATTCCCCAGAAGCTGCCACGCGAACAGCGGATCGGGTTCATGGGGTTCGGGGTCCTGGCCCAACCTCCGGCGCGGGTCCTGCGTGGGCTCGGGTTCGATGTCGCCGCCTGGACACGCAGGCCGCGGGACGACGGTGACATCGAGATATTCCATGGCGCCGAGGCACGTGACGCTTTTCTCGCGCGTACGGACATCCTGGTCTGCCTGCTGCCGCTCACGGCGGAGACGGAAGGCATCCTGAATGCGGAGCTGTTTGCGCGGATGCCCGAAGGGGCGGCGGTCATCAACCTGGGGCGCGGGGCGCATCTGGTCGATGAGGATCTGATCGCAGCGTTGGACAGTGGCCAGCTCGCCGGTGCGACCCTCGATGCGACCAAACCGGAACCATTGCCCGAGGACAGCCCGCTCTGGCTACATGAGCGGGTCACAATCATGCCGCATACGGCGCGCAGGGTGCGGGCGGATGTGATCGCACCCCAGGTGGTCGAGATCATCCGCCGCGACGGGACAGGCGAACCGCAGCTCTGGGCCGTGGACCGGTCGACGGGATACTAGGGAGGAACGAGATGGCATTGACGGACGAACAGGTGGCGCAGGCGGCCGACATGCTCGCGGAGGCCTTCGCGGCGCGCACGACGATCGACGCACTGCCCGCGGAGTGCGGGCCGGGAAACGCCGCGGAAGCGGTGCAGGTCCAGACCGCGTTGCTGGAGCGGATCGGTCTCGATGCGGCCGGCTACAAGGCCGGTTTCACCAACCCGCCGATGCTCGAGAAGGCTGGGCCGGACGGCCCCATGTCCGGGGTGATGTTCCGCGACTTCACGGTCGCCAGCGGTGGCGCGCTAAAGCGCGCGGATTTCGGCCCCGGTACGCTCGTTGAAGCCGAGATCTCGTTCCGCATGAGGGGCGACCTACCGGCGCGCGACGCTATTTACACCGACGACGAGGTGCTGGCGGCGGTCGACAGTGCCATCCTGGGAATCGAGATGGCTGTGCCGCGCATCAACGATCCGCTCGGCCAGCCGATGGTGCATCTGGCAGCGGACAACGGGGCCGCCATGGGATTCGTGGTGGGGCCCGATATTCCCGACTGGCGGTCGCGCGACCTTAAGACGCTCGACATTGAACTTCTCTTTGACGGGGAGGTCGTCTCGGAGGGAATGCCGCTTCCGGCGCGCTGCGATGAGGTCTGGTCGCTCGCCTGGATCGTCAACCACTTCTCCGCGCGCGGCGTGAACATCAAGGCCGGTGACTACATGACCACGGGCGCGGCCGCGGCGCCGAAGCCCCTCGGCAATGCCGGAGAGGTCATCGCGCGGTTCGCCGGTGTCGGCGACGTCCGGGTCACTATCGAAGGCTGAAGCTGCTCCGGCTTGCCACATGCGCGATCGCGGCGTTTCTGCTGGCCGGGAGTGCGGTTGGCGCGGAAGACCTGGATGCGCTCAAGAAGCGGCTGCTGCCGTGAATCAAGGGCTAGGACAATCGGCAGCTTGTCGATTCAAGCGACTATCCCTGGAGCGCGATAGGCCGGGTGAATACCCGGATCGGCGGTTTCTGCATGGGGACGGTGATCGGGCCGCGCGATCTCCTGACGGCGGCCCATTACCTGTGGAACATGCGAACGCGGAACTGGCTCACGCCCGAGGCGGTAAACTTCCTGGCCGGGTAACGGCGCGGCGAGTTCATCGCCCACGGGAAGGTGGTGGACGACACGCTTGCCGACCCAATGGTAACACCGCGTGACAGGCCACGTTTCCGGCCCAATGACAGGGCGATCCGCCGGCTCGATCAACCGATCGATGGTATCACCGGCGCCCTCACGCTCGCCTGTCCCGGACGCTGGTGGATTTCTATCTGCAGGCGGGCTACAGCAAGGACAAGCCGCACATCCTCATCCTCGAACAGGGGTGCCAGGTGTATGATCAGCCAAGCGATACCGGCCTGATGTTCCATGGCTGCGACGCGGTGAGCGGCGATTCCGGTTCACCGATACTGGGTCTCTCCGGGGACGCGCTCGTCGTGCTGGGGGTGCATGTCGCGACGGTACGGCGGGAGAATAGGGAAAGCCTGGGGATCGCGATCCCCATCGATCCCGTCGCGGAAGCTGAAAATCCGACGCCCTAGGGGTTGTACGGCGTGGGTTCGCGCTTAAGTGACAAAAGAACGAAACAAGGGAATGCCGCAGATGGCCGAAGCCGATCGACTGGACGCCGGGGAAACCAATGCCGTGCTCGAGGGCCTGATCAACCGGAACTCGACGCCGCCACGCCTGTTCGACGGGCGTGTGCCGCCGCGCGCAGACATCGACCGCATGCTCGAGGCCGCAATGACGGCGCCAGATCATGGTCTTGTCCGGCCATGGCGCTTCCATATCGTCGAGGGCGATGCACGACACAGGCTCGGCGAACTGTTCGCCGAGGCCCTGCTTGGGCGTGAGCCGTTCGCGCCGACAGCGGCGATCGAGAAGGAGAAGGGGCGTCCTCTGCGCGCACCGACCATCATCGCCGTCTGTGCGAAGGTGGACCCATCGCGTGCACCCAAGGTGCCCGTCGTCGAGCAGGTCGTGGCCGCCGCCGCGGCTATGGAACATCTTGTGCTGGCAGCTCAGGCCATGGGGTATGGCGCGATCGTCCTGACAGGACGCAATGCCCATGATCCGATCGTTCGCAAGGCATTTGACCTGGACGGCGAGGACGAGCTCCTCGGCTTCGTCTATATCGGCGGCATCGGCGAGCCGACCCCGGCGAAGGAACGGCCGGACCCGGCTGAATTCACGAGCATTTGGGGTTAGCCGTAAAGCAAAACGCCTCACCCTGAGCTTGTCGAAGGGCGAGGCGTTTCGTTTCTCATGCTTCGACAGGCTCAGCATGAGGAGACATTTTTCCGTTAGAACGTCTCGTTCCAGTGGACCATCGGAAGTCCGGCAACCGGTGAGGTGAAGTAGGGAATGTTGGTGGCCCGCAGGCTTCCCACATACACCGTCTTCAAATCGGGTCCGCCGAAGGTGACCGATGCGCACCACTTGGCAATGTCGCCGCCGCATTCGAGCAGCAGGTCGGCCGTGACTTCGCTCTTCTGGAACGCCGCGTCGAGCTTGGCCACCTCTTCGGGATTGGAATCGTCGAAGATGATGTGCAGGTCCCCGTCGGGCTTGATGGCGAAGATGCCGTCATTCATGACGTGGGTGCCCCACAGGTTGCCGAAGCTGTCGAACGCGATCCCGTCGATCAGCCGGCCGTGGTCGGTCGGCCCGTAGATTTCCTTCGGTCCGAGGCTCCCGTCATCGGCGATCTTGTAGCGCGCGATGTTGCGGCCGCAGGTCTGGACGACGTAGAGCCATTCCTCGTCCGCGTCGAGCTTGCACTCGTTGGAGAAGTGCACGTCGTCGGCGACGATGCGCACGCCCTTGCCCTCTTCGTAAAGCAGGACCCGGCCGTCGACGATGTCGGGGCTGATGGCCTTGGGCCAGTCATGGAGCATCGTCGAAACGGTGATCCAGATGCGGTCCTTGCCGTCGCGGGCGACGAAGTTGACCTTGCCGATCTCCTCGCCATCGACCGTGTCGAACATCACTTCGGTCTCGCCGGTGCGGGTCATCCGCTCGAGGCAATCGGTCCCGAAGTTCGAAATCAGGATGTCCCCGTTGCTCGCGAATGCCAGCCCGTTCGGCAGGGTGCCGTCCACGAACTTGGAGGCGTCGTCGTCGCTCGCGCCGAACGCCTCGGCGTCGTGGGACTGGGTGATGATTTCCTGGCTGCCGTCGGGCTTGATGCGTACGACGCCGCCGCGGGCATCCGCAGCCCATAGGTCGCCGCTCTTCTCCGCCAGGATGCATTCCGGGCGCTGCAGATCCTCGCCGATGAACTTGAAGTCATCCTTGGTGAGGGTGAAACCGTCAATGGGATTGCTGGCCATGTTTTTCTCCTCCCCGGACCTCCGGGGTTTGTGACCGGATGGGCCGCACGGGCACGAACCCGCGCGGCCTTCTGGTTCTGGTTATCCGGCTTCGATGATGTCCGGGCGAGGCCTAGAACTTCACCATGTCGCCGCCCTTGAGATCGAGAATCTCGCGGGCTTCGTCGGGGCTGGCGACCTCAAGCGAGAGGTCCTCGACGATCCGGCGGATCTTCGCGACCTGCTGGGCGTTGGACTCGGCGAGCTTGCCCTTCGAGATGTAGAGCGAGTCCTCGAGGCCGACGCGCACGCTGCCGCCGAGCATGGCGGACTGAGTGACGAAGTTCATCTGGTGTCGGCCGGCGCCCAGGACGGAGAAGACATAGTCGTCGCCGAACAGCTTGTCGGCCGTCTCCTTCATGTGCATCAGGTGCGCCAGGTCGGCGCCGATGCCGCCCATGATGCCGAAGATGAACTGCAGGAAGATCGGGCCCTTCAGGCGGCCCTGATTGTACCAGTAGGCCGTGTTGTAGAGATGGCTGACGTCGTAGCACTCGTGCTCGAACTTCACCCCGCGCTTATCGTGCAGCTCGGTGATGATGTACTCCATCTGCTTGAAGGTGTTGGTGAAGATGAAGTCGTCGGTCATCTCCAGGTAGGGCTTCTCCCAGTCGTACTTCCATTTGTCGTAGCGACCGGCCAGCCCGAAGATGCCGAAGTTCATCGAACCCATGTTGAAGGAGGTGACCTCCGGTTCCGCGCGAACCGCGGCAGCGATGCGCTCGTCCACGGTCATGCCGAGGCCGCCGCCAGTGGTGATGTTCACGACCGCGTCGGTGTTCTGCTTGATGCGGGGCAGGAACTCCATGAACACGTCCGGGTCCGGCGTCGGCTTGCCGTTCTCCGGATCACGCGCGTGAAGGTGGATGATCGAAGCGCCGGCCTCTGCGGCCTCGATCGAGGCCTGGGCGACTTCGTCGGGCGTGATTGGCAGGTGATCCGACATGGTCGGCGTGTGGATCGCGCCCGTGATCGCGCACGAGATGATGACTTTGGATTGTTTCGCCATGGAATTCCCCCTGAGGTCGAAATCGTTTGTTTTCGTTTGCTCGAAACCGGGATGCGGTCACTGCCCGCATCTGCCGGATATCCGTTGCCGGCGAGCCTACAAGCGCGGTTCGGCCAAGTCCAGATTTCGAGCGCTCAACCGAGCTCGAAACTGGTCAGTCCGAACATCCCCGGGAATCGCATCTGCGGCGCAAGGCCCCGGTACATGCGGACCGTCTCGAACACGCGTTCGAGACCCAGCCGTTCACACATCTCGATGGCGTCGTCGTTGGCGAAGGGCGGGTCGAGGAAGATCTGTTCGGCTCCGGATTGTGCGACGAGCGCTTCGAGGAGGCGCTCGGCGGTCTCCGCGTCGTTGGCGAACAGGGGCCCGACCTTGTGCCCCTCGCGGCAGGGGCGGATGACGCCATAGCCGCGGACGACCCCGTTGGCGATCGCAGCGACGGCGAGATGACCCGGCGCAGTCAGCCATGCGCCGAGATAGCGCTCGCGGGTCGAGGGAAAATACTCGGCGTCGTAGGCGTTGAGCGCCGCAATGTGGTCTGCGTCGATTGTCACAAGATCAACGCCGCCTGCACCAATTGCCGACAGATCTGGCACACCGCCGAAGCGGAAGCTGCGGTGGGTCCGGAAGAAACCGGCCTTCCGGTATGTCATTTCCTCCTGCACCACGGCGTCGAGCCCGATCACGACATGCCGGCCGAGGCGCCGGATGACATGTTGCCACAGCGCGAGACCGATCCCCCGTCCGCGCAGGTCGGGCCGAACGATGTAGAAGCCGAGGAATGCGAAGCCCCGGTCGTGGCGCACGAGGGACATGCAGGCGGCCATGTCGCCATCGAGACGTGCCGTCCAGTAGCCGTCCGGGTCCGCGGCCCAGAAACATTCGGCGTCGTTCAGGCCGGGGTTCCAGCCTTCTTCGGCCGCCCACTCGATCATCACGTCCAGGTCTTCGCGGGTTGCCGGGACGAACTCGATTTCGTTTTCCATGTTCACATTCTGGTTTCGGTGGAGAGAAGGGCCGAGGCCCCACGGGTCATTTGCCCCAGTTCAGGGCGACGGGATCGAGCGCGGTCGCCAGGTCGAGGAGCGTCGCGCGGACCTCGGGCGGGAGCGGTGCGATGGGGTGCCGGCAGAAGTCCGAGCGGATGACGCCGCCCGCCTTCATGACCGCCTTCGCAGCACGGAAGCCGCAGAGCCGATTCTCGTGGTTGATCAGCGGCAGCAGCCGCTCGTAGATGGTTTTCGCCGCGTCCCGGTCTCCGGCGAGATGTGCGGCGATCGCCGGGCGCACGAGGTCGGGGATCATCGCCGATGTCATGCAGCCGGTGGCGCCGGCATCGAGATCGGCCAGGAGGGTGATTCCTTCCTCGCCGTCGAATGGGCCCTCGATGGCGTCACCGCCGGCGGCGATGAGCGCGCGCAGCTTGTTCGCCGCCTGGGCGCATTCGATCTTGAAGCATTTGACCGCCTCGATTTCCCGCGCCATGCGCACAAGGAGATCGACCGGCAACTCCGTGCCGGACAAAGGCGCGTCCTGCACCATGATCGTGATGCCAGCATCTCCGGCCGCGGCGAACTGCGCGAAGATCTGGTCCGGCGTGCCGCGCAGCAGCGCGCCGTGATAGGGCGGCATCAGCATGATCATGTCGGCCCCGAGTTCGGCCGCCTGGCGTGCACGGGCCACGACGATGTCCGTCGCGAAATGGCTCGCTGTGACGATCACGGGCACGCGGCCGGCGACATGCTCCAGGGACAACCGGGTCAGCCGGTCGCGCTCGTCGTCCGACAGCAGGAACTGCTCCGAGAAGTTCGCGAGGATGCAGATGCCATCCACGCCCTGGTCGATCATGCAATCCAGGACCCGGGTCATGCCTTCGGTGTCGATCTCGCCGTCGTCGGTGAAGGGTGTGGGGGCGACGGGCAAGACACCGCTGTAAGTGTGGGTGATGCTCATCCCCCTTGATAGCAACACGGGTATGCGTTGCCCATGGTTGACAGCGTCTCGGGGCGAGACGTTCAATGAATCGAACCGCGCGAAGGGGGGCGCATCCAATGAGCGAGACGCTGTTCACGAACGTCTCCGTGATCGACGGCACGGGCGCGAAGCCTTTCGACGGCGCCGTTCTTGTCCGGGGCAACCGGATTGTGGCGGTCACGCGCGGCGATATGCCCGAGGCCGGTGATGCGGAGATCGTCGATGGCGGCGGCGCGACGCTGATGCCGGGCCTCATCGACGCGCACGCGCATTTGAGCTTTCTGGACGCCGCCACCCTCGGAGACATCAACAACCTTTCGGCGGAGCGACACGTCCTCGAGACCGCGAAGAACGCGCGCAAGATGCTCGAGCATGGCTTCACCAGCATGTTCAGCGGCAGCTCGGCGCGGGACAATCTCGAGGTGGCCCTGCGGGACGCGATCGATACGGGCGACATCCCCGGGCCCCGGCTCAAGGCAGCGACGCGGCAGATGACGGTAACCGGCGGTTTCGGTGACCTGGGCCGGGATGATGCCTATTCGCTGGTGCTGGACGGGCCGGAGGCCTTCCGGTCCGCCTGCCGGGCGGCGGCGCGCGCGGGCGTGGACACCTTCAAGATCGTTCCCTCCGCGCCGGGATCCGGACCGGATCCGCTCGCAGAAGACACGGCGATGTCCGACGAGGAGGTTGCCGCGGTCTGCGCGGTTGCACGGCAGCGCAACCGGATGGTCGCGGCCCATGCCCGTTCGGCCGAGGCGGTCAAGATGTGCGTGCGAAACGGCGTGCAGGTCGTTTATCACGCGACGCTGGCCGATGATGAGGCCAAGGACATGCTCGAAGCCGAGCGTGACCGGGTGTTCGTGGCGCCCGCGATGGGGTTGCCCTACGGCCGGCTCACGGAAGGCGAAAAATATGGTGTTTCGACCGACGATTTCACCCGGGCGCGGGCGGAGAAGGAGATCGAGACAGTCAGCGAAACGATGGCGGAACTCCGCAAGCGCGGCATTCGTGTGCTGCCGGGCGGGGACTACGGGTTCAAGTGGAACCCCCATGGGCGCAACGCGCGCGATCTTGCCATGTTCGTCGAGCTCTTCGGGTTCTCGCCGCTCGAGGCGATCCAGGCAGCGACCCAGGCCGGTGGCGAGTTGATGGGGGAGCCCGGGCGCCTCGGGGTGATCGCGGAAGGCGCGTTCGCTGACCTGCTGCTCGTCGATGGCGACCCGGTGGCGGACATCGCGCTCCTGCAGGACAGGGAGCGCTTCCTGGCGGTCATGAAGGACGGCGCGTTTCACACGGCACCCGATCCGAACCGGCAAGCCCGGCGCGTGGCGGCCGAATAACATCAGCATGAGGCCGGTTTTCGGCCGGAGGGACACGATGAAACTGGTGACGTTTACGGTGGGTGACGGCGGCCCGAGGGTTGGCGCCCTGAATGCCGAGGAAACGGCGGTGGTCGATCTCGCGGCGGCGGATGACCAGCCGTATTTCGCGACCATGCTCAACGTGATCGAGGCCGGCGACCCGGCGGTCGCGCGGGCTCGGGAGATCGTCGCGGCATCGGGTGACGGGGCGGGGCTCCCGCTGGCCAATGTGGACCTTTTGACCCCGGTTCCGCAACCTCCACAGATTCGGGATTTCCTTTGTTTTGAGAAACACTTGCTGAATTCTTTTGATATGTTACGCAAAAAGAAGGCGCAGGCTGAACCGGACCCGGAAGAGGCGCTCAAGCGGTTCGAGGCGGAGGGCGCTTTTGCGATCCCCCAGATCTGGTACGACCAGCCGCTGTTCTACAAGCCGAGCCGGCTCGGCGTGATCGGGACGGGCACGGACGTCATCTGGCCGTTCTTCTCCGAGATGCTCGATTACGAGATGGAATTCGGGTGCTGGCTCGGCAAGGGCGGCAAGGACATCGATCCGAAGGACGCCACCGACATGATCTTCGGCTATTCGATCTTCAACGATATCTCCGCCCGCGACACACAGGCCTACGAGATGCCGGCGGGCTTCGGACCTGGCAAGGGAAAGGACTTCGACACCGGCAACATCATCGGGCCGTGCATCGTCACGGCCGATGCCTTCGATCCCTATAACGCCGAGATGATCGTGCGCATCAACGGCGAGGAACGCTCGCGGGGCAATTCCGGCGAGATGTATCACAAGTTCGAGGACTGCATCGCCCACACATCGCGCGCGGAGACCGTGTTCCCGGGCGAATTCTTCGCGTCGGGCACCGTCGGCTGGGGCTGCGGGCTCGAGCATGACAAGTACCTGTCCGACGGCGATGTCATCGAACTCGAGGTCACCGGGATCGGTGTCCTGAAGAACCGGGTTATCAAGCTGCACTAGGGGAGGCGTTCAAATGGCGAAGTGGCAATACACCAAGGGCCTGCACGAGGTCGGGAACGGGCTCTACGCCTATCTCCTGCCCGATGGCGGCTGGGGTTGGTCGAACGCCGGCCTGATCGTCGATGGCGAGGAGACCGTCCTGATCGACACCCTGTTCGACCTGCCGCTCACGCGCGAGATGCTCGCGACGATGCGGGACGCGGTCCCGGCGGCCAAGGACATCGGCCGGCTGATCAACACCCACGCCAATGCGGACCATGTCTGGGGCAACCAGCTCGTGAGCGACGCCGAGATCATCGCCTCGTCCGGTTGTGCCGAGGAGTTCGATCATTTCCCGCCGAGCCGGCTCGAGGAGATGATGGCGAACGCCAGGAACCTGGGTGTTCTGGGGGAGTTCCTCGAACATTGCTTCGCCCCGTTCGACTTCTCCGGGATCGAGCTGACCCCGCCGACGACCACCTTCGACGACCGTATGAGCCTGACCTGCGGCGACCGCCAGATCGAGCTCTACAATGTCGGCCCGGCGCACACCCGCGGTGACATCCTGACCCATCTGCCCGGCGAGCGCCTGATCTTCACGGGCGACATCATCTTCAACGGCGGACACCCGGTCATCTGGGACGGCCCGATTTCCAACTGGCAGAACGCGTGCGATCTCATCCTGTCCCTCGACGCGGACGTGGTCGTGCCGGGCCACGGACCGGTCACCGACAAGGCGCATGTGAAGGTCTTCAAGGGGTATCTCGACTATATCGAGGCAGAGTCGCGCAAGTGCTTCGACGCGGGCCTCTCCGAGTGGGATGCAGCCTGCGAAATTTCCCTCGCGGACTACGACACCTGGGGTGACGCCGAGCGTTTCATAGGAAATGTTTACGCGCTTTACCGCGAGTTTCGCGACGACGGCAGCGAGCCCGAGGTCATGCCGGTCTTCGAGGAGATGGCGCGCTTCCACAAGGAAGTCATGCTGCCGCGGCTTGCCGCTGGTTAACGTGCACCCTCGAATCCCGCGTTGAAAGGCAATAAACGTCTGAAATTCAAGGCATTGGCGTTAACCATTTAATGATTTCTTCATTGTGCCGGTCCCGTGCCGGGCACTACTATCGTGTGGTGCTTTCCGTTGGGTGTTCGCCGTGTTTTCGCGGTGGCGTTTGCTCTTGTTGCTTCGTTGAGATCCCGCGCGCTGGCACGAGGGGCATGAGGCATGGCACGACGGCGCGGAACACGCGGGGACGACCTTCTGGTCGGTACCGGCGGACGGGATCATATCGACGGGCGCGATGGCGATGACACGATCATCGGCGGCGCCGGCGACGACAAGCTCAAGGGCGGCCGCGGCGACGACACCATCAACGATTTCACGGCGGGCGCCGGCACGGCTGATCAGATGGATGTCTCGGCGTTCGGTTTCGCCGATCTCGCTGACCTTCTCGCGTCGACCACGGACGTTGGTTCGAACACCGAAATCCAGCTAGACGCCGACGACAGCGTCACCCTCATCGGCGTGCAGAAGGCCGATCTGCACGGCGACGACTTCATCTTCTAGGACGCGAACGTCCTAGGCGTGCCAGCCGCCGTCGGCCATGAGGACGGCGCCGGTGGTGAAGCTCGACCGGTCCGAGGCGAGGAACAGCACCGCCTCGGCGATTTCCTCGGCACTGCCGTGCCGACCGAGCGGGATCATGTTGTTGAGCATCTCGGTCGCATCGACCCCCATCTGGGTGCTAACCCGATCTTCGATGGTCTGCTGGAAATCGTTCGTCAGCGGTCCCGGCGCGATGATGTTGGCGCGGATGTTCTTCGGCGCCAGCTCACGCGCGATGCAGCGGGTCATGCCGATCAGCGCGTGTTTCGAGGTGATGTAGGCGACCGTGCCCGGCCGCGTGCGAACCCCCATGATGCTGGATGTGACGACGATGGCTCCGCCTTCGCGCATATGCGGTATCGCGTGTCTCACCGTCAGGAATGTGCCCATGACGTTCACGTTCAGGGTCTCGGCGAAGACATCCTCCGGGAAATCGGCCGTCATGGCGTTGGTGCCGCTGATACCCGCATTGGCGAACAGCATGTCGATGCCGCCCCACGCCGCGACGGCCTGATCGACGAATCCCTGGACTTGCGCGGAGTCCGAGATATCGGCCGCTACGGTCAGGGTGTTGCCGCCCAGTTCGGCGGCCGCGGTGTCGAGCGCCGCCTGTTCGCGGTCAACCAGCATCAGGGTTGCGCCTTCCGCCGCCAGCGCCTTCGCGCTCGCGAGACCCACGCTGCCCGCGCCGCCCGTGACGATGCCGTACTTGCCGTCGAGAATGCCCATGGTTGTTTCCTTCTGGTGTGCGGCGTCAGCCGTCGAGTTCGGGATAGTGGCGGAAGATGCCGTGTTCGTTGAAGGGGATGCGCCGGCCTGACGCCGCGTAGGCCCGGATGTTGGGCCGGGCCGCGATCTCGTCATGCAGCGCGACGATGCCGGGGTAATCCGGCTCCAGCCGTGCCGAGGCCTTCGGGAAGGCGTAGCGCATGCCGTCGATCACCTGGAACAGCGAGAAATCTGGGTGGGACAGGCCCCCGGCGACGAGGTGGCCGTCGTTCGCCGAGATCAGGCCCTCCAGGTAACCGTAGAACTTGGGGATGCGCATGTCGCGGAAGCTCGGTGCTCGGCGCAGCGCCTCGTCGCGCTGGTCCTCGTAGTAGAACTCCTTGGCGAGCGGGTGATGCACGTCGTGGGCCTCCACTAGGAAATCCGCCAGCAGCATGGACAGGCGCAGCGCGTCGCGGCGTGAATTCTCGTCGGCGGGTGTCAGTCCGTGCTTCGCGCCGAGGTAATCCATGATCAGCGGCGTCTGGGAGACTGTGGTGTCGCCATCGACGAGGATCGGCGGTGCGAAATGCTCCGAAGTTTCCAGGAAGGCGCGGAGCGCCTCGACCCCGCCGCCCGCGGGCGCGGGGGGGGGGAGATGCGGGACATAATCGGCGCCCGCGGGGGAGAGGCCCGGGGCCGCCAACACGACC
>JAYPRP010000065.1:0-13927 GCA_038132575.1 Rhodospirillaceae bacterium | reverse complement strand
ATCGGAAAATCGCCGAGACAAGAGAAACGCGCCATCGCGAATCTGGGCATTGCGGCGGCCTAGGCCGCCGCGTTGCGATCCGCGTGATCTTCCGGATTGTAGTTGAGGTTCGGCGCGAGCCACCGCTCCGCCTCCTTGACATCCATGCCCTTGCGGCGGGCATAGTCCTCGACCTGATCGCGCTCGATGCGGCCGACGCCGAAGTAACGCGCCTCGGGATGGGCGAAGTAGAACCCCGCCACGGATGAGGGCGGCCACATGGCGCAGCTCTCTGTCAGGGAAACACCCAAAGCGGCTTCGGCATCGAGGAGCTCTAACAGGGTTCGTTTCTCGGTGTGATCTGGGCAGGCCGGGTATCCCGGTGCCGGACGTATTCCTCGGTAGTCCTCCGAGATCAGCTCCTCGTTGGAGAGCTCTTCATCCGGGGCATAGCCCCAGAGCTCGGTCCGAACAAGCTGATGCATCCGCTCTGCGAAGGCCTCGGCTAAGCGATCCGCAAGCGCCTTGGAAAGGATGGAGTTGTAGTCGTCATTCGATTTCTCGTATCGGGCGGCGATCGCGTCAATCTCTGCGCCGGCCGTCACCACGAAGCCGCCGAAATAGTCCGGCACACCTGCATCGTGCGGCGCGATGAAATCCGACAGGGCGAAGTTCGGACGGGCATTGTTGCCCCGCACCATCTGCTGGCGCAGCGTGTGGATCACGGATAGCTGCCCTGTCCGGTCCGCATCGCTGTACAGGGTGATGTCGTCGCCGTCGGCATTCGCTGGCCAGAACCCCACGACCGCGCACGGCGTGAGCCAGCTCTCCGTGACAATACGGTCGAGCATATCCTGCGCGTCGTCATAAAGGTCGCGCGCCGCCCCACCGACGATCTCGTCCTCGAGGATATCGGGAAATTTCCCGGCCAGCTCCCAAGTCCGGAAGAACGGCGTCCAGTCGATGCATTCGCGCAACTCGGCCAGGTCGTAGGCTTCGAAGACCCGCGTGCCGAGGAAGGATGGCTCAGGCGCCGTGAAACCGGACCAGTCGATGGCTGCCTTGTTCGTGCGCGCGCCCTCAAGTGTCTGGCGCCTGGAGTCGCGGCCGCTGCCGGCATGCTTCTCGCGCGCTTCGGCATATTCGTCTCGGATCGCCGCGACAAATTCGTCGCGGGCGGTCTCGGAAAGAAGGTTGCTCATCACGCCCACGGCCTTCGAGGCATCGTTCACATGGATCACGGGGTTGTCGTAACCCGGCGCGATCTTGACCGCTGTGTGCAGCCGGCTCGTGGTTGCACCGCCGATAAGGAGCGGAAGCTCGAACCCCTGGCGGCGCATTTCGCGGGCCAGACCCACCATCTCGTCCAGGCTCGGCGTAATCAGGCCCGACACGCCGATGATGTCCACATTCTCTTCCCGCGCCGTTGCCAGGATCCTCTCCGCCGGAACCATCACGCCAAGATCGACCACGTCGTAGCTATTGCACTGCAGGACCACGCCGACGATGTTCTTGCCGATGTCGTGGACGTCGCCCTTGACCGTCGCGAGCAGGATCTTGCCGTTCGCCGCTGCCGCGCCGCCGGCCGCCTCGCGCTCTGCCTCCATGAACGGCGTGAGATGGGCCACGGCCTGCTTCATAACCCGCGCGCTTTTTACGACCTGGGGCAGGAACATCTTGCCGGCACCGAACAAGTCGCCGACTACGTTCATGCCATCCATCAGCGGCCCCTCGATCACATGCAGCGGCCGCTCCGCCGCGAGGCGGGCCTCCTCGGTGTCCTCGATCACATAGTCCGCGATGCCGTGTACCAGTGCGTGCTCGAGCCGTGAGGCCACATCCCCTTCGCGCCACGCGAGATCCTTCTCGGCCGCCGCCGCGCCGCTGTCGCGGTGTTCGTCGGCGATTTCCAGGAGACGGTCCGTCGCGTCGGGCCGGCGGTTGAACAGCACATCCTCGATCCGTTCGAGCAGGTCCGCCGGGATGTCGTCATAGACCATGATCTGGCCAGCGTTGACGATCCCCATGTCCATGCCGGCGCGGATGGCGTGAAAGAGAAACGCGGCGTGCATCGCCTCGCGCACTGCATTGTTGCCGCGAAACGAGAAGGACAGGTTCGACACACCGCCCGACACATGGGCGTGGGGCAGCTCGGCCCGGATTCGCTTTGTCGCCTCGATGAACGCGATGGCATATTCGTTGTGCTCCTCGATCCCCGTCGCCACGGCGAAGATATTGGGGTCGAAGATGATGTCTTCGGGCGGGAAGCCGACCTCTTCGGTCAGCAGCCGGTACGACCGTGCGCAGATTTCAAACTTCCGGTCCGCCGTGTCGGCCTGGCCTTCCTCGTCGAACGCCATGACAACGGTGGCGGCACCATAGCGGCGAATCTTGCGCGCCTGTTCGAGGAACGGCGCCTCGCCCTCCTTGAGGCTGATCGAGTTCACGACCGCCTTGCCCTGGACGCATTTGAGACCCGCCTCGATCACCGACCATTTCGAGGAATCGATCATGACCGGCACACGCGAGATATCCGGCTCGGCGGCGATCAGGTTAAGAAACCGCACCATCGCCGCCTCGGAATCGAGCATCCCCTCGTCCATGTTTATGTCGATGATCTGGGCGCCGTTCTCCACCTGCTGGCGCGCGACTTCCAGGGCGGTGTCGTAATCTCCGTTAGTGATCAGCTCGCAGAAGCGCGCCGACCCGGTCACGTTTGTACGTTCGCCAATGTTGACGAAAAGGCTGCCGCTGGCGCTCATGCTAAGGCTCCATCGCCCGCACCGGCACCGACGGTGAACGGTTCGAGCCCCGAAAGCCGCATCGCCGTCGGTCGTTCGGGGAGCGCGCGCGGCACGACACCCACGACCGCCTCGCGGATCGCGGCAATGTGTGCCGGTGTGGTCCCGCAACAGCCGCCGACGACGTTCACCAGGCCCTCCTCGGCCCATTCGCGCACGAACCCCGCGGTCTGTTCCGCCAATTCGTCATATTCGCCGAACTCGTTGGGCAAACCAGCATTAGGATATGCGCAGATGAAGGCATCGGCGGTCTGCGCCAACTCGACGAGGTAGGGCCGCATGCCCTCCGCCCCCAGCGAGCAATTGAGGCCCACCGTCAGGGGCTGCGCATGGCGCACCGAGTTCCAGAACGCCTCGGGCGTCTGTCCGGTCAGCGTCCGCCCGGACAGGTCTGTGATCGTGCCGGAGATCATGACCGGACGCTGCTCGCCGGTCTCCTCGAAGAGTTCCTCGAGACCGAAGATGCAGGCCTTGGCGTTGAGCGTGTCGAAGATCGTCTCGATGAGAAACAGCTCGACGCCGCCGACCAGCAACGCGCGGGCAGCCTGCTTGTAGGACTCCTTGATCGTGTCGAAGTCGATCGCCCGAAACCCCGGATCGTTCACGTCGGGTGAAATCGATGTAGTCTTGTTTGTCGGGCCGATCGCACCGGCGACCCAACATGTGCGCCCGGGCTCCGCTGCCATCGCCTGGTCGCACGCCTCGTGCGCCAGCCGCGCCCCCTCGGCGTTGATCTCCACCACATACTCTTCCATGGCGTAGTCGGCCTGGGAAACGGTCGTCGCGTTGAACGTGTTGGTCGAGACGATATCGGCGCCCGCCGCGAGATAGCTCAAATGGATATCGCGAACGGCGTCGGGTGCCGTCAGATTGAGAATATCGTTGTTCCCGGTCAAATCGTTGCCGAGACCCTCAAAATGCTTCCCGTGGAAATCCGCCGATACGAGCTTCAGCGCCTGAATCTCCGTACCCATGGGACCGTCCAGGACGACGATACGTGTCTTCAACTCGTCGGCCAGCGACGCCTTCTCTTGTGGCTGCCTCATGATGCGTCCGCTGCCGCACCGACGATTCCCAGGTTCGCGCAAATAGCGCGGGTGAGATCGGCGCGGTTCATTGTGTAGAAGTGGAAATCTTCGACCCCGTTTGCCCGCAGATCGAGGCATTGTTCGCTGACAATCCGTTTGCCGACCTCGGCGCGTCCGGCCGGGTCGTCATCCAGACCTTCGTAGGCTGCGGCCATGGTGCTCGGCACGCTCGCACCGCACTTCTCGGCAAACCGGAGCATGTTCGTGAAGTTTCCGACCGGCATGATGCCCGGCACCAGCGGGATCGAAATGCCCGCCGCGGCAACCCGGTCCCGGAACCGAAGGAAGACGGCATTGTCGAAGAAAAACTGGGTGATCGCGCGCGTGGCGCCCGCGTCGGCCTTGCGCTTGAGGTTGTCGATGTCGAACGTGGCGCTGGGCGCTTCGGGGTGTGTCTCCGGGTAGGCCGCGACCGACAACTCGAACGGTGCCACCGCCCGAAGTCCGGTCACGAGGTCCGCCGCATACGCATACCCGTCGGGATGCGGTGTGTAGGCGTCCTCACCCTCTGGTGGATCGCCACGCAGCGCCACGATGTGGCGCACGCCGGCATCCCAATAGCCGCGTGCCACGGACTCGATCTCATGTCGGGTCGCGTCGACGCAGGTCAGGTGCGCCGCGGCCGTCAGGCCAGCCTCCCCGACGACTCGCGACACCGTCGCATGTGTGCGTTCGCGCGTCGTGCCGCCGGCGCCGTAGGTCACGGAGACAAATGCTGGCTCGAGCGGCGCGAGCGCACACACGGTATCCCAGAGCGTCCGCTCCATCTCCGGCGTCTTGGGTGGAAAGAACTCGAAGCTAAGTGAGAGCCCGGCCTCGGCATTCGCAATATCGGTCATGGCGGCTTGGCTCGGCATGTTCAGGAGCCGGTCCCGGCGCGCGAATGCGCCGTCGATTCCAGGGGCTGCACATCTGCCGGACGGCGGGTCTTCCAAATGGTGACATTCAGAGACGACCCCGGAAGGCTGCGAACATCCGTTGTCTGCAGGCCGTGGACGGCAGCCCAGCGCTCAACCTCCTCCGTGCGGAACCCGAGCCGTCGATGGGCATGCACCTCGCGCAGTTCCTCCATGGCATGGGGCGCGAAATCCACCACCAGAAAGTGCCCGCCGGGCGTCAGAACCCGTGCGGCCTCGCGCACCACGGCCGCGGGTTCCTCTGCGAAATGCAGGACCATGTGGAGGATCACGATATCGAAGGACCGGTCGTCGAAGGGGAGCTGGTACATATCCGCCTGACGAACGTTGCAGTTGCGATACTGCGGATCGACGAGATTGGTACGCGCCACAGCAAGCATGTCCCGTGACTGATCGACCCCTACGGCCTCGCGCACCTGCGAGCTCATGAGTTGCAGCATTCGACCCGTCCCCGTCCCTATGTCCAAGAACGTCTCATGGGTCTCACCGACGAGCAGGTCGCCGATGGCCGCCTCGACCACCGCCTCGTCGACGTGCAACGCGCGAATCTCGTCCCAGGAACCGGCGGCATCCCGGAAGTAGGCCTCGGCCCGCCGCGCGCGGTCAGACTTGATCTCGGCCAGGCGCGTCATGTCTCGAGCAATCTGAGCATCTGAACCGTCGAGCGTGTCGAGCAACGTCCGGATGACCTCTCCTGCCGGCACACCGGTCGCGAGGTGAAAGAACGCCCAGGTTCCCTCCTGCAGGCGCTCCAGCAGCCCGGCCTCGCACAGGAGTTTCAAGTGACGCGACACGCTGGGTTGGCTCTGCCCGAGAATCTGCGTGAGTTCACTGACCGTCAGATCGCCATGGGCGCACAGGGCAAGAATGCGCAATCGCGTTGGCTCTCCGGCCGCGCGAAGAATCGCAAGTAACTGTTTCATGTGCTGAGCCGCGATCCCGCATCCTTCTGTTTTCAGATGGGTCGGTGTGAACACGAATCGGTTGATGGGAGCCCGTTCCGACATACTATATATATCAATATATATTTATATCGTTATTTATCCTAACAATTTCTCGATTGTCTTCGAGTCGTTCACCGGAACTGTATCAATTTTGCAACAATGCTTGGGACACCACGACGCGCGAGACGCTGGCATGTGGCACATCATGGAATGCTGTGGTAGCAACCCGATCACACGCTCTGCCCGGAACTGCCGCGGGGGGCGGCATGTTAAGGTTCCTCCAAGGGCATCAGGGCATGATGAGGCAGTAGTTTTGTGTGCAGGTCGCGCAGCCGGCCATTCCTGGGTAGGGAGCCGGACTTGCGATGTGGACGATAGAAGAATGTTGAAAACAATCACTGGCCTTAACCCTACTCGCTTTCTGTTCGCCTTACTCCTGGTCGGTTCGCTGACGGCTTGCGCCGTTCCGCCGAGCGGCGACAAGGAAGCGATGGCCGAATACGAAGAGGCGAATGATCCGTTCGAGCCCGCGAACCGTCTAGTCTTCTCCTTTAATGTCGCCGTGGACCAGTTGGTCCTACAGCCGACCGCGGTCACCTACCGGGAATTTTTCCCAGATGAACTCAAACCGCCGTTCGAGAATTTCATCACTAATCTCCTCATGCCGCTCAGCGTCTTGCACGCTTTGCTTCAGGGAGATTTCGAGCGTGCGGACCAGGCAGCGACCCGTTTCTTCACGGCGCTTCCGACCTTGCTGCTCGCTAACACGCTTCCGGGTCAGGAGCCTGTGTATGAGGATGCTGGGCAGACGTTGGCGGTCTGGGGCTTCGAGCAAGGGCCCTATGTCATGCTTCCGCTCCTCGGCCCCTCGTCGGCACGCGACACCATCGGGACCATCAGCGATTTTTTCTTTAATCCGATCGGCTGGCTCGCGGACACTCCGTTGACGGTTGGTCGGGCAGTTGGAAACGCGGTAGTCGTGCGGTCGAATAATGTTGAACAGGTCCGCGATCTGGAGCGCAACTCGCTTGATTACTACGCCGCCGTGCGCAGCCTCTACAGACAGCAGCGCGAAGCACAGGTCCGGAACGGCCAGTCGAACCCGATACAGCCGGCTCCGACGCTCGGGCTCGAGACCGAAGAGAATTCGGGCACAAAAGAAACCGCATACGGTAAGTAGGATCTGATCAGATGATCGCGCGCAGTCTTCCCGCGTTCGCCCTCATCCTCTCGCTGAGCCTCGCTGCCCCCGCAGCCCGGGCTGATGGGCATCTCGACAAGTCAGCTGACTTTATCAAGTCCCTCTCCGACCGTGCCATTGCTTCACTGACCGACACGAAGATCACTAGCAAGGAACGTCGAACGCAGTTCAGGAGCGTGTTCCGCGAAGGCTTTGCTGTCGATGGAATTGCCCGTTTCGCGCTCGGTCGCTACTGGCGGAGCGCCTCCAAGGAAGAGCGCGAGGAATATCTCGTCCTGTTCGAGGACGTTATCGTAAACACTTGGGCCGACCGCTTTTCTCAATATTCAGGCCAGAAATTCGAGGTCGTGGACGCGGTGAACGAGCCCACCAACGGCCCCGAGAAGGTGGCTTTGGTGACGAGCCAGTTCTTCTCCGGCCCCACGACGCCGGTCGACATCGAATGGCGGGTCGCGAGCCACGGCAACATCATCAAGATCGTCGATGTAAAGCTCGGGGGCATCAGCATGGCCAACACCCAGCGCGACGACTTCAATTCCTACATCCGCAACAACGGACGCAAGGTATCGGCAATTCTCGATCGCCTGCGGAAGATGCGCGACGGCTAACCGCCCGCCCTCAGCGCTGTAGCGGCTTGTACTTAATGCGGTGGGGCTGATCGGCGTCGGCTCCCTTGCGGCGCTTCAGGTCCTCGATATAGGCGTCGTAGTTCCCCTCGAACCAAACCACCTCGCTGTCGCCCTCGAAGGCGAGAATATGTGTCGCGATACGGTCAAGGAACCAGCGGTCATGGCTGACCACGATCGCACAGCCGGGGAACTCCAGCAGCGCCTCCTCGAGCGCGCGCAGCGTATCGACATCCAGGTCGTTCGTCGGCTCGTCGAGCATCAGGAAGTTCGACCCGGACTTGAGCACCTTGGCAAGGTGAACACGGTTCCGCTCGCCGCCCGAAAGCTGGCCGACCGGCTTCTGCTGGTCCGATCCACGAAAGTTGAAGCCTGCCACGTAAGCCCGGCTCTGGGCGTTTCGCCTGCCGAGCTCGATCACATCGACCCCCTCGGAGATTTCCTCCCAGACAGTCTTCTCGTCGGACAGGGCATCGCGGTTCTGATCGACATAACCCATCTTCACGGTGTCGCCGATCCGGATTTCGCCTGAATCCGGTGCGTCCTGGGCTGTGACCATGCGGCAGAAGGTGGTCTTGCCCGCGCCGTTCGGCCCGATCACCCCGACGATGGCCCCCGGCGGCATCTTGAAGCTCAGGTCGTCGATCAGCAGATGGTTGCCGAACCCCTTACGGATACCGTTGGCCTCGATTACGAGGTCACCCAGCCGCGGCCCCGGCGGAATCGTGATCTGCTGGCGCTCTGGGGCCTTGTCCTGACTCTCGGCGACCAGCTTCTCATAGGCGTCCACGCGTGCCTTGCTCTTCGCCTGGCGCGCGCGCGGGCTCTGGCGCACCCATTCCAGCTCCTGCTTGATGGTGCGCTGGCGCGCGGATTCCTCGCGCTCTTCCTGGGCAAGCCGCTTCTCCTTCGCCTCGAGCCAGGCGCTGTAGTTACCCTCGAAGGGAAGTCCCTTGCCCCGGTCGAGCTCGAGGATCCAGCCCGCGACATTGTCGAGGAAGTAGCGATCATGGGTCACGGCCACAACAGTGCCCGGGTAATCTTCGAGGAAGCGTTCCAGCCAGGCGACGGACTCGGCATCCAGATGGTTCGTCGGTTCGTCGAGTAGCAGCATGTCGGGGCGCGACAGCAGGAGGCGGCACAGCGCCACCCGTCGCCGCTCGCCACCAGAGAGCTTCGTGATATCTGCCTCGCCCGGCGGACAGCGCAGCGCATCCATGGCGATCTCGATCTGCCGATCAAGTTCCCAGGCGTCGCTGGCATCGATCTCGGCCTGCAACTCGGCCTGTTCGGCGATCAGGGCGTCCATTTCCTCGTCCGAGAGCTCTTCCCCGAACCGCATGCTCACTTCATTGAAACGATCGAGCAGCGCCTTCGTTTCGGCGACCCCCTCCATGACGTTGCCCATCACGTCCTTGTCAGCATTGAGCACGGGCTCCTGGGGCAGGTAGCCGACCTTGAGGCTGTCAGCCGCCCAGGCTTCACCCTGGAACTCGCTGTCGAGCCCGGCCATAATCTTAAGAAGCGTCGATTTACCGGCGCCGTTCAGGCCCAGTACGCCGATCTTGGCGCCCGGCAAGAAACTCAGCCAGACGTCCTCGACGACCTTGCGGCCGCCGGGATAGACCTTCGTCAGGCCCTTCATCACGTAGACATACTGGGGATTGCTCACGGCGTCTCTCGGCTGGTTCTGTTGTCTGACGGGCGTCTATGTAAGCCGCGCGTGCGGATGGCGCAACGGTTGGTCTTCCGGCACGGAGTTGCCGTGATCCGGAACCCTAGTGCCGACCGCCGAACCGCCATTCATGCAGCTCGGTACGCGCATAGAGGCCTGCGTTTGTATAGGGCTCTCCGTCAAAGAACGCCGTTGCAGCGTCCCGGTCCGGCGCTTCCAGCAGGAACAGGCTTCCGGTCCATGTCCCGCTGGACATGTCCCACAGCGGGCCTCGGAGTATCTGCTGACGCATCTTCTCCGGCGGCGCAAGGAAGTCACGGTGCGCTTGTAGAAGTTCGTTCCGACGATCCGTCACACCCGCGTCGTCCGCGCCATGACCGAGGAACAGGAAGCGTCGATTGCGTTCGGAATCTCCCTCGAACTCCCACATCGTTCGCTTTAGCGCATTGGTCCAGCGGCGGATCATCACATCGCCATAGATGCCGGCCTTGTAATTGGGCCCCTCGAACACAAACACGCGCGCCGCATCCTCGTCCGGCAGTTCGACGGCGTGCATGCTTCCCGCGGGCGTCTGGCCAGCGTCGGCCAGCGTCGGTCCACGAGCCACCATCCGGTCGGCATACCCGTCCATGAACGCCCAGTGAGCTTCGCTGTGAGTCTGCCGGAGTTCGCGCGTGTCGGGGTTGTCACGGCAGAAAAAAAATAGGTCGAAGTTTCCATGATCAGTCCGTTCCGCCCGTTTTCCACTCCAAGAGTACATCCGCGTCGTGTTCCCCCGGCAGATGCCGGGCACGCAGGTCCGCGAACGCTTCGCGGCCCACCAGCCTGGACAATGCCCAGACGGCCGCGCCGCGCACAAGCGACGAATCGTCCCGCAAACGCTCGCGCGCGACCTCTGCATCGTTCTCGTCTCCCGAATTTCCCAGCGCAATAAGCACATTGCGGACAAACCGGTCGCGACCGATGCGCTTGATCGCTGTTTTTGCGAAGAACGCGCGAAAACCTGCATCATCGAACCGGGCGAGATCGACCAGGCGAGGCGAAGCGAACTCGGGCCGTGCACGCAACTCGGCCACCGGTGCACCGGCAGCGAACTTGTTCCAGGGACAGGCCGCGAGGCAATCGTCACAGCCATAGATGCGGTTTCCAATCAACGGGCGCAACTCGCGGTCGATAGGTCCCTTATGCTCGATCGTGAGGTAAGAAATGCAACGTCGTGCGTCGATCCGGTAGGGCGCGGGAAACGCGTCCGTCGGGCAAGCGTCCAGGCATTGCCGACACGACCCGCAACGATCTTTGGCACCGACAGCTGCCGGCAGCTCCAGCGTGGTAAAGACCTCGCTCAGAAACAGCCAGGAGCCGTGATCCCGCGACACGAGGTTCGTGTGCTTGCCCTGCCAGCCGAGCCCTGCCAATTGGGCAACGGGTTTCTCCATCACCGGCGCGGTATCTACGAAGACCTTCACGTCCCCTGGGAAGACCTCGCAGACCCAACGACCAAGCGCCTTCAGACGCTTCTTGACCACGTCGTGATAATCGCGCCCACGTGCATAAACGGACAGGTGCCCGACACCGTGCTGGTCGAGGCTGTCAAAGGCTCCGGGGTCGGGTGTGTATCGCATCGCAAGCGCAATGACGGACTGCGCCTCGGGCCAGAGCGCCGCGGGTTCTCGGCGCCGGTCCGCCTTGGCGGGCAGCCAGTCCATCTCGCCATGCAGTCCTTCATCGATGAATCGCGCAAGATTATCGCGAACCTCCGATGCGAGATGGACGGGTGCGATTCCGACCGCATCGAAACCAAGCTCCCGGGCCTTCTCCTGAATGCGATCACGTATCGCCTGTGGTGACGTATCCTGTGGCATATCAGGCGCGCCCGAGAAGCGTCGCATCGCCGTAGGAGAAAAACCTGTACTCGGCCTCGGTCGCGTGCCGGTAGGCCGCGTGCATACGCTCGGTGCCCGCGAAGGCGCACACGAGCATGAACAGTGTCGAGCGCGGCAGGTGGAAGTTCGTGAAGAGCTGGTCCACGGCACGAAATACGAAGCCCGGGGTGCAGAAAAGCCGCGTATCGTCTTGAAACTCGCGAATTTTGCCGTCCGCATCGACGGCGGACTCGAGCACCCTGAGCGCGGTGGTCCCGATCGAGACCACCGGTCTCCCGTTGGCCCGGGCCGCGTTGATCCGTGCCGCCGTATCGGCATCGACCTCGCCATATTCGGCATGCATCCGGTGCTCGCTGACGTCTTCAACCGTCACCGGCAGGAACGTTCCGGCACCGACATGGAGCGTGACCGTCGCGACTTCCATGCCCGCCGCACCCAATGCCGCCATGAGCGCGGGCGTGAAGTGCAATCCCGCCGTCGGCGCTGCAACCGCCCCCTCCCGTTCCGCGAACATCGTCTGGTAGTCGTGCGAATCCTGATCCTCGGGTCCATCGCCACGCTTGATATAGGGCGGTAACGGCGTCTGCCCGTGGCGCATCAGGGCTTCATGGAAGGCAGCGGCCGGCATATCGAAACGCAGATGGACCTCGCCACCATCGCGCCGTTCGAGCATCTCGGCTTCAAAGCCATCGGCAAACACGATCCGATCACCGGGCTGCAATCGCTTCGCCGGCCGGGCGAAGGCGAACCACTCCGTTTCCCCGATCTGCTTGTGCAGGGTCACCGAGATACGTCCCGCACCGCGCAGCCCCTCGAGTTGCGCCGGGATGACCCGCGTG
This sequence comes from Rhodospirillaceae bacterium, assembly GCA_038132575.1. Taxonomy (GTDB): domain Bacteria; phylum Pseudomonadota; class Alphaproteobacteria; order UBA6615; family UBA6615; genus UBA8079. The sequence goes on along the minus strand of JAYPRP010000065.1, from coordinate 1,974 downwards.
TCGTTCACCACCAGCAGGCTTCCCGGGTCGAGCAGCTCGGGCAGGTCGGTGACGACCCTGTCGGCAATGCCGTTCCGCAGATCGAGCAGACGCGCGGAATCGCGCGGCTCCACGGGGCGCTGCGCAATCCGGTCCGGCGGCAAGTCGAAATCGAAGTCCGACGTTTTCATGCCCAGTTCCCCGATCGCGCCGTCGTGGATTGACACCGGTTGCGCCATGCTGCCATTAGCGTACGGCATTCGCGCCAACCTCGCACCCGTGACACCATGATGGCTGCACTAACCCCGCGCTTCCTTATTATCTGCGTTCTGTTCGTGACCTGTCTGCTGGTCTCGAACATTGCCGCCGTCAAGCTGATCGACGTAAACGGATACGTCCTCACGGGCGCCATTGTCATTTTCCCGGTCAGCTACATCATCGGCGATGTTCTGACCGAAGTTTATGGTTTCGCCAAGGCCCGACTTTGCGTTTGGATCGGATTCGGCGCCAACCTGTTCGCGGTTCTCGTGTTCGCCCTTGTGGGCGTGCTGCCGGCAGCCGGTTTCTGGGAGGGTCAGGCGGCATATGACGAAATCCTGGGCGCAACCCCGCGGATTCTGCTCGCATCGTTCCTGGCCTATCTGGTCGGCGAGTTTGCCAACTCCTATGTCCTCGCGCGCCTGAAGGTCATCACCGCAGGGCGCATGCTCTGGCTGCGTACCATCGGTTCGACCGTTGTCGGCCAGGGCCTCGATTCCGTCGTGTTCGTCTTCGTCGCCTTCTGGGGCATTTTCCCGATCGAGGTGCTTGCCGGCACGATCGTCGTCCAGGCGATCGCCAAGATCGGCTACGAGATCGTAGCAACGCCCGGAACCTATGCGGTCGTCGGCTGGCTGAAACGAGCCGAAGGCATCGACTACTATGACCGGGAGACGCGGTTCAACCCCTTTGCGGTATCCCACCTTAGCGACTGATGTGGCGGAACGCCCGGGTTTCAGGCCTCCTAGATATCTTGATCGTTTGCGCCGTATCGTCCGTTGCGGCCGACCCCAACACCTATAGTGTGCAGTGGGAGAACGACCGGATCGCGAATACCGACCGGCACTAAAAAAATTGATTCCGCCTTTCCCGGGTCTCGGGTGCGCGTGACACCGAGCCGGCCTGGGTCAAGGATGTGCTCGAGGCCGTCTATCCCTTCGCCAACCGCCATAGCGTCGACCGAAAGATATTCGTCGGCGATGCACAACTCGGCGTCGCGGTGATCTACCGGGGCGTGCGGCTGGCGGTCACGCAAATCTTCCGAACGAAGGAGTTTGATGGCCAGCGCCAAGCCGACAGGTTCGGCGCGATCAGCCTTTCCGCAAACTTCTAGGCGTTCGGGCCCCGCCGGCCGGGCTATGCATCCGGTTCGCCCATGCTAAGCTTCGCACGGGTCACAACAAGCCGCAGTCGGGGGAACAGCATGACCGATCTCAATCTCAGCATCGACGGGATCAGCGATGGTCAGCAGATTCCCGGACAGTTCGCATTCGGCATACGCACCGAGAGCGAGCCCTTCACCTTCGGCCCCAACCTAAGCCCGGCAATGCACTGGGATGCGGGGCCGGACGGCACCAAATCCTATGCCGTCATCATGCATGATCGCAGCGTGCCGACGGTGTTCGACGACGCCAACCAGGAAGGCAAGACCATCCCCGCCGATCTTACGCGGATGGATTTCATGCACTGGGTCCTAGTGGATATTCCGGCCTCCACGACAAGCCTCGCGGAAGGTGCCGAATCTGACGGCGTTGTTCCCAAGGGGAAGCCGACCGGACCTGCCGAACACGGGGTCCGCGGCGCAAACGATTTCGGTATGTTCATGGCCTCGAACCCGGACATGGCCGGGGACTATGGCGGCTATGACGGGCCCGCACCACCCTGGAACGATGAAATCATGCACGAGTATGTGTTCACCGTGTACGCGCTCGATGTTGAAACACTTGGCTTGATCGG
>JAYPRP010000064.1:0-14756 GCA_038132575.1 Rhodospirillaceae bacterium | reverse complement strand
GAGTTTCACCGTGTCCATGACGACATCTTCGCGATCAACGACCCGGAGTCGGGGATCGAGGTCGTGGGGTGGACCGCGTCGGTCAAGTGCCAGCTTCGCGAAAGCGAAAGCGGGACGCTCGTCGCGGCGGAAACGGCAGCTGCGGGCGACGGCACGCGCAAGATCTACTTCGCGGAGACAGGTTACGTCGACGCGACGGTTCGCCGCTTCGAAGCCATGACGGCCGGGGAAAAGCTTGCAGGGCCCGCGATCATCGAATCGCCGTTCACCACCGTGGTCGTCGATCCGGGCGCCGTCGCGGAGCGCAGAAAATCCGGTAGCGTCTCGATCGTGCCGGGCATCGCGTCTGCGGCGGAATAGGAGGGAGCCCGATGGCAGACAAGATCGACGGCGTCAAACTCGCGCTTCTGTCCAATCGGCTCGAGGGTATCTCGCGCAAGATGGGGAATACCCTCATGCGCACGGGGCGTTCGGGTGTTCTTAATATCGCGCGTGACTTCTCCTGCTGCATCCTGACGGCGGACGATCGACTCGCGGCCGTGGCCGAGAGCCTGCCGATCCATGTGCTCTCCGGGCCGGACATGATGGCCGCGACGATGAAGGCGTATCACCCCGAACTGAAGCGCGGCGATGCGTTCCTGCACAACTCGCCCTATCACGGCTGCTCGCACCCGGCTGACCACACGATCCTGGTGCCGGTGATCGATGACGATGGCGTGCATCGCTATACCATGGCGGCCAAGGCCCATCAGGCGGATATCGGGAACTCGATCCCCACCACCTATCATGGTACGGCACGGGATGTTTACGAGGAAGGTGCACTGATCTTCCCGGCCGTGAAGGTGCAGGAGGATTACGAGCACAACATGGACATCGTGCGGATGTGCCGCCTGCGCATCCGTGTGCCTAACCAGTGGTGGGGCGACTATCTCGCGATGATCGGAGCGGCGCGGATCGGCGAGCGCGAACTTCTGGCACTGGGTCGCGAGGTCGGCTGGGACACGCTCGAGGCATTCAACGAACAATGGTTCGACTATTCCGAGGAACGCATGGTCGGGGCGATCCGTCAGCTTCCGGCGGGCACCGCGACGCGGACATCGACCCATGACGCGATCCCCGGCACGCCGGACGATGGCATCACGATCACGAGCACCGTGACGATCGATCCCGACGCGGCCGAGGTGACGGTCGACCTGATGGACAATCCCGATGCCCAGCCCTGCGGGCTCAATCTTTCCGAGGCTTGCGCGCGAACGGCGGCGATGGTCGGCGTCTTCAATTCCATCGATCACTCGGTGCCGAAGAACGCTGGTTCGTTCCGCCGCATCAAGGTTCTGCTGCGCGAGGATTCCGTCTGTGGCATCCCGAAGCATCCGACGTCCTGTTCCGCGGCCACCACGAACATCGCCGACCGGGGCGCTAACCCCACCCTGGCGGGGTGCGCCGAGATCGCCGACGGGTTCGGGCTTGCCGAGTGTGGCGCGATCATCCCGCCTGCGGTCGGGGTGGTGTCGGGCGTGGACTGGGAGAGCGGCGAGCCCTTCGTCAACCAGGTGTTCCTCGGACTGACCGGCGGCGCCGGCGCGCCGGAAGCCGACTGCTGGCAATCCATCTGTCATGTGGGGAATGGCGGTCTCTGCTACCAGGATTCCATTGAGCTGGACGAACTGCGGCAGCCGATCTACGTCAAGACCCGGACCTTCGCGCCGGACACGGAGGGCGCGGGCCAGTTCTGCGGCGCGCGGTCTGCATACACCGAGTTCGGACCGCGCGTCGGCAATCTCGATGTTGCCTATGTTAGCGACGGCGGAATCAACGGGCCAAAGGGTGTACGCGGCGGTCTCGGTGGGTCTGTCTCGGGCCAGTACAAGATCACGCGCAACAACGAGCATGAAGACCTGCCCAACTGCGCCGTGGTGACGCTGGTGGCCGGAGAGCTGATCAGCTCTCGGTCGTGCGGCGGCGGCGGTTACGGCCATCCCACAGATCGCGACCCGGAGATGGTCGCACGCGATGTCGCGGAGGACTATGTATCTGTCGCGCGGGCCCAGGAGGTCTACGGCGTCATCGTGGACGCAGACGGCAACGTGGACCGGGATGCGACGGTAAGGCGCCGTGCGGAGATGTCCGCCTGATGTCTGACGCCGATCCCGACAAGGAAGCCTTTGACGGCGTTCAGCTTGCGCTGCTGTCGAACCGGCTCGACGGCATCGTCAAGAAGATGGCGAACACGCTGCTGCGCACGGGCCGCTCCGGCGTGCTCAACATGGCGCGGGACTTCTCCTGCTGCATCGTCACCGCCGACCACCGGCTCCTTGCGGCGACAGAGAGCCTGCCGATCCATGTGCTGTCCGGTCCGGACATCATGGCGCGATGGATGTGCGAGGTGCACCCGGAGCTGAAGCGCGGGGATGCCTTCCTGCACAATTCACCCTATCACGGCTGCTCACATCCGGCGGACCACACGATCTTGGTGCCAGTTCTCGACAATGCAGGCGCGCATCGTTTCACCCTCCTGGCGAAGGCACATCAGGCGGATATCGGGAATTCCATTCCGACGACCTATCATGCCCGCGCGCGGGATGTGTACGAGGAGGGCGCGTTGCTCTTCCCAGCTGTCCGTATCCAGCGGGACTATGAGAATATCGAAGACATCGTGCGCATGTGCCAGATGCGCATCCGCGTGCCGGAGCAATGGTGGGGCGACTATCTGGCCATGATCGGCGCAGCACGCATTGGCGAACGCGAGCTCACCGCGCTGGGTGAGGATGAGGGTTGGGATCGGCTGGACGCGTTTGCCGAGCAGTTCTTCGACTACTCCGAGGCGCGGATGGCCGCGGCGCTCGCCGAACTGCCGGCCGGGACGGCACAGCATACGAGCACGCATGATCCCATTCCGGGCACGCCCGAGGAGGGGGTGCGAATCAGCGTCTCTGTCGCGGTCGATCCCGATGCCCGGCGCGTGCGCGTGGACCTGCGGGACAATCCCGATGCCATGCCCTGCGGCCTCAATCTCTCGGAGTCCTGCTCGCGGACCGCGGCGATGGTCGGCGTTTTCAACGCTATCGACCACACGGTGCCGAAGAATGCCGGCGCCTTCCGGCGGATCGATGTCGATCTGCGGGAGAACTGCGTGGTCGGGATTCCGAAACATCCCACCAGCTGCTCGGCGGCGACAACCAATGTGGCCGACCGGGTCTCTAACTCGGTCCAGGCCGCGATGGCCGAGATATCCGAGGAGATCGGGCTGGCTGAGTGCGGGGCGTCGAGCCCGCCGGCCGCCGCCGTGGTGTCAGGTGTGAATCCCGAAACCGGAAAGCCGTATATCAACCAGGTGTTCCTCGGTCGGACAAACGGAGCGGCGAGCTCGCATGCCGATGCGTGGTGGACTATTGGTCATGTGGGGAATGCCGGCATGTGCTTCCTCGATTCCGTCGAACTCGACGAACTGCGGTTGCCGATCTACGTGCACGCGCGGGGATTCGTGGCGGACACGGAGGGGGCGGGGCGGAACTGCGGTGCGCCCCAGGGTTTCGCGGTCTATGGGCCACGAGCGGGCGCGATGTCGCTGATCTACAACTCGGATGGTACGATCAACGCACCGAAGGGTGTGCGCGGTGGGCTCGGCGCGGCGTCCGCGGGCCAGGAGAAGCTATCGTCGAACGGCGCCGAAGAGGAAGTGCCACGGGTGGGCCAGGTTACGCTCAATCCCGGCGAAATGATTGTGTCACGGTCGTGCGGCGGCGGCGGCTTCGGGCTGCCCGCACAACGGAACCCCGAGCGGGTGCGCGAACAGGTCGCGGAAGGGTTCGTCAGCCGGGCGCGGGCGCGCGAGGTCTATCGGGTCGTGATCGACGACGATGGCCGTGTGGTCCCGGAGGAAACAGAAGCACTTCGCGCGGAGGTGGCGACTTGAACGACATACCGGTCTCCGGGCATTGCGATCCGAAGTTCGAGGCGGTTGAGGCCGCCTTTCGACGGAACATGCAGGACGGTGATCCCGTTTGCGGCGATGAGCTCGGCGCATGCGTTTCCGTGGTAATCGACGGTGAATGCGTGGTCGATCTGTGGGGCGGATTCCGCGATGCGAACCGCAGCCTGCCGTGGGAGGCCGACACGATCACCTGCATGATGTCGGTTACGAAGGCCTGTGCCGCGGTCGCATTGCTGCGTCTGGTGGAGACCGGCGCAGTAGATATGGAGGAGCGTGTCGGGTCCTATTGGCCAGCTTTCGCCTGTAACGGCAAGGAGGCCATGACGGTCCGAACCCTCATTTCACACCAGTCCGGGATCATCTATGCGGACGCCGCGCCGGCGGGCTCGTTGTGGGACGTCGAGTCTGTGCGTCGCGCGCTCGAGGCAGCGACGCCGGAATGGGAGCCGGGCACCGGCGGTGCGTACCATTCCTTCACTTATGGGCCGCTGCTCGATGGGCTGATTTCTGCGGTCACCGGCCGTGGTGTGGCCGAGATCTGGCGGGATGAAATTGCCGATACACTGGGCATCGACTATCACATCGGCCTCAACGACGAAGAAGCGGCGCGGCGCGCAGAATTCGAGGAGACCCCGGGCACGCCCTCGCGCGACGGGATCAAGGGCGATATCGAAACGCCGCTGACCCGGGCATGGGCGCCGTTGCCGCGCGACGAGGACTTCAACTCCGAGGACTGGATACGAGGAAGTTTCGCGTCGGCCAACGGCCATGGCAACGCGCGCGCGGTCGCGCGACTGTATGGCGGCCTCGCTGGTGACGGGACGATCGACGGAAAAACGCTCCTCTCCAAGGAACTGATCGCGGACGCGACCCGCGAGCACTGGAGCGATATGGATCGCATGACCAACCGGCCGTTCCGGTTCGGATGCGGCTTCATGCTGTCGTGCGATGCGTTTCCGTTTGGCGGACACCGGCGCAACTTTGGGCACACGGGGATCGGGGGTGCCATCGGGTTTGGCGATCCCGAGCGAGCGCTCGGGTTCAGCTATTGTGGGAACCGGATGGCACCCATCGCCAACACGGGGCCCTTCGGGGCTCCATTGATCGACGCCATGTATACGGCGGTTTGAGTTCGGGAGAGAGTAAATGCGATTTGAAGGCAAGGTGGCGCTGGTGACGGGCGGGTCGTCGGGAATCGGAGCGGAGACCTGCGTGCGGTTCTCGGAGGAGGGCGCGCGGGTCGCCGTGGTCGCAAGTTCTTCGCCCGACAAGGCCCAAGCGACCGTTGACCGCTGCCAGGGAAGGGGCCGGGCGTTTGTCTGCGATCTTGCCGATGTCGGCGCCATCGACCAGCTCGTTGCCGATGTGATCAGGGCGTTCGGACAAATCGACATCCTCGTGAACTCGGCCGGCGTGTTTTACCCGACCCGTGTCGGCGAGACCGACGAGGACATGTTCGACCGGATGATCGACGCCAACCTGAAAGGCTGTTTCTTCATGTGCGATCGCGTTGGTCAGCACATGGTCGAACGCGGTGACGGCGGCAAGATCGTCAACATGGGCTCGGGCGCCGGCGTCGCCGGACGGTCGAACTATCTTGTCTATTCCGCTGTGAAGGCGGGAGTCATCAACATGACCCGTTCGTTCGCCGTTGCATTCGCGCCCCACGGCATCAACGTGAACTGCCTGGCGCCGGGAAACACTGCGACGCCGATGAACGAAAATGTTCGCACGGAATCCGAGTATGCGGAGATATACGCAACCATCCAGGACAAGACCCCCAGCCCCCGGGCGTTTGCCGACCCGCGCGAGATGGCCGGGGCGATCATGTTCCTGTGCTCCGACGACGCGGCGGCGGCCTATGGCGCGATGTTGCTGATGGATGAAGGCGTTTCCGCCGGATACTGAACACACGACCTAAAGGGAGGGACAGGGCATGGAACTTAGAAACAAGGTTGCGCTGATCAGCGGTGGCTCGTCGGGAATTGGTGAGGCGATCGCCCGGAAATTCGCATCCGAGGGCGCAACCTGCGCCGTGATCGCGAGTTCGAATATCCGCAAGGCTAACAAGGTGGCGAAGGAGATCAAGCGCAAGTCGAATGGCTATGTCTGCGACGTGACCAAGCCGAAGGACTGCGAGGCGACGGTCGCCAAGGTGCTCAAGAGCCACGGCAAGATCGACATCCTCGTGAATGCTGCCGGTGTATTCTATCCGACGCCTGCCGGGGACACGAAGCCGGCCGACATGAACCGCATGGTCGATATCAACCTCAAGGGCCAGTGGAACATGATCAACGCGGTCTCGCCGCACATGGTCTCGCGCAAGCGCGGCAATATCATCAACATGGCCTCGGTCGCCGGCATGGTGGCGCTGCCGGCCTACGGCATGTACTGCGCGACCAAGGCCGGGATCATCATGTTGACCAAGTGCATGGCCGTGGAGCTTTCACGCTCGGGCATTCATGTGAACTCGATCTCGCCCGGCAACACCGCTAGCCCGATGAATGAGGACATCCGGACCGACCCGGAGCTCAAGCCGGTGCTCGATTTCATGGAGATGCTGACTCCCTCGGGCCGGACCTACTCGACGGTCGAGGAGATGGCGAATGCGGCACTGTTCCTGGCGTCCCCGAAGACCGGCAATCCGATCTACGGCGCGAACTTCACCCTGGATGAGGGCTTCGCGGCCGGGCTGTTCATCGAGGACTAGGCAAGCGTTTCGACGGCGATATGTAAGACAGGGTCCATGTCCGTTGCAGGGTCTCGCGGAGCGATGGACCGCCGAACACCTGCCAGACGTTGGTCGTAGCGGTGGGCAGGATGATGATCGTGATGGCTACCGGCAGCTCGACGATGGTGGCCAGCAGGCCGAGTACCACCACCTTCATGCCGAGCCCGACGGTTCCCTTCACCATGCCGCCGACGAACAACGCGAAGACCGCGAAGGCGAGCGCGGAGGGGCTGAGGTCGAGGAGAGGCGCTTCAGCGCCGCCTAAGCCCTAGATTTCCCACTCGACGTTGCCGTCCATGCCGATTTCCTGGGCGGTGATGTGGCGCCCGGCGTCGGACGCCAGGAACACCGCCAGGTCGCCGACTTCAGCCGGGTCGATCCAGCATTTGAGCGAGATGAACTCCAGGAACTCCGCCTCGCGTTCCTCGACGGAAATACCGCGTTCGGCGGCTTGGCGCGCGACAATGCCACGGCCTCGCGGGTTGTCGATCAGTCCCGGCAGGATCGCGTTGCAGCGGATGCCGAAGGGGCCGTATTCCCGCGCCACGGTATGGGTGAGCCCGAGAATGCCGACCTTGGAGGCGACGTAGGGCGAACGCTGGGGCAGGGCGACCTTTGCGGAAGCCGAGGAAATGTTGACGATGCAGCCGGATTTCTGGGCCTTCATGTGGGGGGCGACGTTCTTGATGCAGTAGAACATGCCGTTCAGGTTCACGCCTATGGTCCGGTCCCAGTCTTCGTAGGAGATGTCCTCGAGCGCGGCCGTCGGTCCGCCGATCCCGGCGTTGTTCACGAGCACATCGACGCCGCCCATGGTCTCCACGGCGTCCGCGACCAGCGCTTCGACCTGCTCCGGAACGCCCACGTCGGACAGGGAGCCGCTCACCCGGTCATGGCTGGATGTGACCTCGTCGAGGAAATCCTGCTGCACGTCACAGGTGTGGACATGGGCGCCCGCGGCGATGAACCGGTCCACGATCGCCCGGCCGATGCCCGAACCGCCGGCCGTGACAATGACGCGTTTCCCTGAGATTCCGTGTGACATCAAGAAGACCTTATAATTAACTGTTATATATTTTCATTTTCTGCCGGAAAGTTCTTTCCAGAGACCCATGATCGAAGCCAGTTCCTCGCACAGGAGATCGACGAAGCGCTCCGCTGCGACGGTCAACGGACGGCGGGTCTGGCGCACCAGATAATACTCCACCAGCGCCCTAGGTCGCACGATCGGATTGATGATCAGCGCCCCCGTGTCCGCCGCGTCGATCACGGAAGCGACCGCAGTCAGGGTGGACCAGCCGGAATGGCGGACATACTCGAGTGTCGTGTTGAGCCCGTCGGATTCGATCATCGCATCGACGGTTAGTTCCGCGCGGGCGATCTGGTTGTTGATCATCCGCCGGATCTCGTGGCGTTCGCTGGGCAGGACCAGTCGGAGCGGCGGCAGATCGCGCAGGCGAATGCGCTCGAACGGGCGTAGGCCCGAGGCCGGGCCCGAGACAAGCGTGAGTTCGTGCTCCGCGATCAGGATTGCCTCGATTCCCTCATGCTTCGTCGCGCTGGTCACCACGGCGAAATCCAGTTCGCCCGCGATCACCCGCTCGGTCAGGGTGCCGCCATAGGCTTCGTCGAGGCTCAACTCCACATCCGGATGGGCCTCGGTGAACCGGGAGAGCGCGGCCGGCAGGGCGCTGCGCGAGACCGACGGCACCGTGCCGGCGGTGATGGCCCCGGTGACGTTGCCTGCAAGCTCGCGCACCGCCATTTCGGTGTCGGCGACAGAGTTCAGGATCGACAGCCCGCGCGCATAGAGGCGCTTGCCGGCGACGGTCGGCTCAACGCCGCGCCGGTTGCGGGTGAAAAGCGCAACCCCCAGTTCGTTTTCGAGATTACGGATCTGCACGGACAGGCCCGGCTGGGTGCAGTTTGCGCGGCGCGCGGCGCGCGAGAAACTGCCTTCCTCGTAAACGGCCACGAACTGTTCGAGCTGGCGGAAATCCATAACCGCGATAGCTTGGCGAGACGGCGCAGCCATAACAAGCGTTTATGACCATTCTGGACGCTGATCAGGCGGTTTTTTCGCCGCCTTCGGTCAGGTTGCGCCAGGCCGCGGCATTGCCTTGAAGCGCTGTCTCGAGGCGGTCCACGAAATCATGCGCTGATCGGCTCAGTGGGTGGCGGGTCTGATGGACCAGGAAAAACTCGAACGCGGTCGCCGGCACGGTGATCGGGTTAACGACGAGCGACCCAGAATTGAGATCATCGATCACAGTGGTGACCGGGAGAATACCGGTCCAGTCGGAATTGCGGATGAATTCGAGTTCACCGATCAATCCATCGATTTCGATGAGGTTCTCGACCGCAATGTTTCCGAGCTGAATATATTGCTCGATCATATCACGTAGGCTGTGCAGGGGCGATGGCATAACTAGCTTGATCGGCGGCAGGGCTCCGAGAGCAACCGGTTCGAGGTGCTTTAGCCCGCTGCCGGGCCCCGATACGAGCGCCAGTTGTTCGGTCGACAGAACCCGCATTTCCAGTCCGGTCTGGCTGGCAGGCCGGGTGACAATGGCGAAGTCAAGACGGCCATCAACCACCCAGTCCGTAAGCGTGCCACTGAAGGCTTCGACGACGCGGACCGAGACATTGGGCATGTCGGTGGTGAATTCGGGTAGTATTCGCGGTAGCGCGCCCTTAGTCACTGTCGGGATAAGCCCGATGTTCAGGGACCCCGATGCGCCGCTGGCCCAGTCCTGCATATCCTGCTCAGCGTTTTCGATGCCGCCGAGGATGCCGAGGCAATGTCCGTAGAACCGGCCGCCTTCCGGGGTCGCCCTCACACCGCGCGCATGACGCTCGAAAAGCTTGACCCCTAGTGAATCTTCCAGAGTGCGCAACTGAACACTGAGGCTCGGTTGCGCGGTTCGCAGGCGCCGAGCCGCGCGATTGATGCTGCCTTCTTCATAAGCGGCTACAAAGGAACGAATTTGGCGAAGATCCATGGTCACTCACTATGGCTGTTCAATATATAAAATATCCCGACTTACGTTCATGGAAAGGTTCTGCCGGTGCTCGAGATTCCGGACTTCGAACCGATCCCGGCGCCCGTCGCTGCGGTGTAACGCTTCCGCGCTGCGGATATTGACCAAGCAACAAGCCCTATTACCCATTGTCGACGACGGGCTTAGTTATTTCTATTAAGTATAGAAGATATCATTTCCTATTATTTGCGAAGGATAGCGCTCGCGGATAGAATTTGACAACGTCTGACGCAATTGCGTCTTGTTTTCATTCCGGGAGGTGCTTCGAAATGGCCAAACCAAAAGTAATTGTGCAGCTCTATCCGATGTTCCCCGCCGACGGCGAAGAGGACCGGAAGGCCAAGCGGCCGCTCGGCAACGACAACGAGCTCTATCACCGCATCGTCCACGAATGGACGGACATCGTGAAAGAAGCAGACAAGATGGGCGTGTGGGGCCTCGGCACGATCGAGCATCACTTTCATTCCGAGGGGTATGAGGTCGGCCCTAACCCTGGCATTCTAAATGCCTACTGGGCGAGCCACGTTGAGAATGCCCATGTCGGCGCGCTCGGCTATGTGGCGGCGACCCATGATCCGCTGCGTGTTGCTGAAGAAACCGCGATCCTCGATCACCTGACCAAGGGAAAGTACTTCGTCGGCTTCGCGCGCGGCTACCAGTCTCGCTGGGCCAACGTCATGGGCCAGTTCACGGAAAGCCCGGCCACCGTCTCCGACGGCAGCGATGCGGACGACCGCAACCGACAGATCTTCGAGGAGCGGGTCAACCAGGTGATCGATGCCTGGACCCAGGAAACGGTCCGCACGAAGGGTGAATTTTACGAGGCGCCCTATCCGTTCGAGACGGGTGTCGAGGGCTATCCGGCGTGGGAAATCGCCCGGGACGCCGGCGCTGAGGGCGAGATCGGCGAGGACGGCAGCGTGCAGCGCGTCTGTGTGGTGCCGAAGCCCTATCAGAAGCCGCACCCGCCCGTCTTCATCGCGGCGTCGAAGAGCCAGGCCTCGATCGACTTCTGCGCCCGCAACAACTTCATCCCCACCTACTTCATGCCGACCAAGGGAGTAGTGGAACTCTCGCACTACTACACGAAGACGGCGAATGAGGCCGGGTTTAACGTGCAACTCGGCCAGAATCAGAACATCGTCCGCTGGCCGCATATCACCAAGACGTCGGAGGACTTCGACCGAAAGCTGCGGGACTACGATCTTGACATCTACAAGAACTTCTATGGCCCGTTCTTCCCGCAGTTCCCGCGAGGCAATGACGACGAACTGATCCAGGGCATGAAGGACTCGGATATCTTCATCGGCGGTACCGTCGATGAGTCCATCAAGGCCTGGCAGCACATCTACGATCAGGTGCCGTGCGAGTACATCACGCTGATCTGGCACTGGGCGCAGCAGCCCAAGGACGACATGCTGGAAGAGCTCCGGCTGTTCATGGAAAAGGTCCTGCCGGAACTCGAAACGCCGGACTTCCCGGAATGGGTGGCCGCCGCGGCCTAGTAGGGCGTAACGCCGCAACGAAAGATTGGGCCGCCCCTTGCTGGGGCGGCCCTTTTGCTGTGCGCCGTTGACCCGTTGCGAACGCCGGTGCCAACCTAAGAGACATTCTGGCGGGGAGAAAAAGCATGAGCCGCGAGGCGCTAGGTGTGGCGGTGATCGGATGCGGGCGGATCGGCGGCCTGCGTGCCAAGCTGTCCTCGACCCATCCCGGCGTCGGCTTCCTGGTGCTGTCCGATGCGAACCGAACCCAGGCCGACGTGCTAGCCCAGCAGACCGGCGCGGACCTCGTGACAACGGACAATCTGGCGGCAATCAGCGACGAACGTGTCGGCGCTGTGTTTATCTCGACGCCCGAACACGATCATCGTACGGCCGTGGTTCAGGCGCTCGAGGCGGGCAAGGCTGTATTTGTCGAGAAGCCGATTGCCCTGACCGTAGAGGACGCGGACGTGATCATCGAGGCGGTCGAGCGCACCGGGTCCGAATTGCGCGTCGGCTACTCGCGGCGACACGATCGGCGCTGGATGCTCGCGAAGGAGCAGATTATCCAGGGCCGGGTCGGGCAGGTGCTGGGCATCCAGTCTCGGGTTTACAATTCACGCGCGCAGTTGATGGAGATCCTCAAGCGCGCGCCGGACGCGACGCCGGTCAATGACGTGCTGACTTACTATGTCGATATGGCGTGCTGGTACCTCGAAGGCATCCGGCCGGTCGAGGTCGTGGCGCGGGCCCAATCCAAGGTGTTCAAGGCATTGGGACACAAGGCCGCCGACGTGACCTGGGCCATCATCACCTTCGAGAATGGGGCCGTCGTCAATCTGGGTGTCAGCTATGTTCTGCCGGCGACCTATCCGACGGTCGGTCAGAGTTCTCGCTTCGAGATTATCGGCGACGAAGGCGTGATCCTGCTGGACGCCGATAACAAGGACAGCCTGCTCTACACCGACCGCGGGGCACCCCACAGTTATGTGCCCGACCACAACATCAACATGATGTTCATGCAGACCACTTCGGCGGCGGACTACGCGGTGGGCGATTATTGGGGGGCCGTCGCCAGCGAGACCCGGTCCTGGCTTGATCACCTGATGACCGGGCGGCCGAGCCCACACACCCAGCCGCGCGAGGCGCGGCGGACACTAGCGGTGACGCTTGCGATCGAGGAGGCCGCCCGGACCAAGGCGTCCGTTACGCTGCCGGCATGATCGGGGGGGATTGCGCAATGAACCGGATCAATGCAGGCGTGATCGGGGCCGGTTGGGTCGGCGGGATACGGGCGAACGCCTGCGCGGTGAACCCGCTGGTCGACGAGTTGCATATAGCGGAGATCAATCCCGACCGCGCAGCGGAAATCGCCACCGAGACCTGCGCGGCGCGGGTCACGGCTCATTGGCGTGAACTCGTGGAGAGCCCCGAAGTCGATGCGCTGATCATCGCCTCGACACCCGAATCACAGAGGTTTCCGATCGTGCGCGCGGCGCTTGAGGCCGGCAAGCATGTCCTGGTCGAGAAGCCCGTCGCGCCGACCCTGGATGAAGCGGACGAGGCGATCGCGCTGTGCGACGCGGGCGGACTCAAGTTCGCGATCGGCTACACTCGACGGTTCGATCCGAAGTACGCCTACATCAACAAGGCGATTAAGTCCGGCGGGATCGGCGAGCCCGTGACGTGCCTGGTGAGCCGCAACATCACGCGCGAGATCGGCACCAAGATCAAGGGACGCTCCAAGATGTCACCGGCGGCGATGGGCGGAACCCATTCGATCGACTTTCTCTTGTGGTGTCTGCAGCCGCGCCTGCCGGTGAAGGTCTATTCCCAGCAGTCGGGCAAGCTGTTCAACAAGGTCAGCGACACGCCGGATCATCAGTGGATCATGGTGACCATGGATGATGGCGTGACGATCACCGCCGGATCGGGCTGGGTGCTGCCGCTCGGCTACCCGCAATATTCCCAGAGCTGGATCGAGATTGTTGGCACCGACGGCGCGCTGACCGTTGATGACACCCATCGCGAGATCAGCATGAACACGGTCGAGCATGGCATCCGCTATCCGCTGTCCTCGATGCCGGGCGAGCCGGTGGATCATGTGTTTGCCGGCGCTATGGTGGTCGAGACCAACCATTTCATCGAGGCGGTCGCACTCGATCGGCCCGTTCTGCCCACGGCGCGCGAGGCACGACTGGTGATGGATGTCACTATGGCGGCCGACCTGTCGGCGGAGACGGGCGAGGCGGTGACGCTCCCGCCACGCACCTAAGCGCAAGTACGCGGATAGGCTGGAAGTCTCGCGATAATTGTCTCATATTCCGAGATCGGGAGGTTCGATCACGGGGCGTAAATGCGCGCGTGGGACACAGTCCCGGCCTTTGTGACGGGGTGAGGAATGGCCACCTACAAGAACCAGTCTCTCGAACGCGGCTTCCAGATTCTTGAATACCTGGGCGGCAGCACCAAGGGACGGGCGGTCTCGGATGTCGCGCGGGCAACCGGACTGCACCGTGCAACGGCGCACCGGTTGCTCGAGGTCCTGTGCGGCATGGGTTATGCCTATAAGGGCGACGATCGGCGATACTGGATCGGCTACAACATGCACCTGTTCGGCTATCGCTCGAACATGGTCGCGCGGATCACCCACCACGCACATCCCTATCTTGTGACGCTCGCTCATGACGTGGACGAGACGGTCAACCTGGGGTTTCTCGAGGGCATTCAGGTCTTCATCGCGGACCGCGTGACCACGGACCGCGCCCACCGGTCCGAGGTGCAGATCGGCACATATTTCGACGCCCATGCGACAAGTCTCGGCAAGGCGTTGCTGTCCGTCCGGCCGACGGACGAGGTTCGCGCCAGCTACAAGTTCACGCGGCTCAGCGCTTATACGGGCAAGACGATCACGGGTGTGGACGCGTTGTTGCGCGAGCTGACGACGATCAAGAAACGCGGTTACTCGATCAACGACGAGGAAGGTTCGCCGGGCATCCGCTCGGTCGCCGCGCCGATCCTGAACCCGCATGGACGCGCCGCTTGTGCTATGGCTGTTACCGGCCCGCGTGCGCGCCTCGACGATTCGCGGATCGAGCGGATCGGGATGCAGCTCCAGAATGTCGCGAGCGAGATCGTCACCCGGGTCGCGACCCAGGGCGCGGACATCTGATCGGCTTCCGCGCCGCCGCCGGTCGATGTCGCCATGGCCATCGGATCTGCCGGTGTTTCGCGGGCAGGGGACCGGTCCGGACGAGGGGCATGCGATCAGGCGGTCACCCCCATCATGGCACTTAACCGATGGCGCCGGACTCGCGTAGGCCGGCGATCTTGTTCGCGTCATAGCCCAGCACATCGCGCAGCACCTCGTCGGTGTGCTGACCGAGCAGCGGCGGATGGTGGCGATACTCGACCGGTGTTTCGGACAGGCGGAGCGGGCTGGCGATCAGCTGCGCGCCGTCCGGCCCGGCGAGCGGGTGGGGAATGTTGACCACCATCTCGCGTGCCTTGACGTGCGGGTCCTCGAAGACCTGGTCTAGCGTGTTGATCGGGCCGCAACCGATCTT
>JAYPRP010000063.1:0-15428 GCA_038132575.1 Rhodospirillaceae bacterium | reverse complement strand
GGAAAGTAGTTGGCGCGGGCCTGCAGGAAGTCTGAGACCTGTTCCGACGGCAGCCGGTCCGTGGGTCGGGGTTCGTCAGCGCCGGCGCTGGGCGGTGCAACCTCCGCGTCGTTGCGCAGGTTCCGGTATCCGTCGTAGAGCGCAAGAATGGCCCGCGCGACCGTCGCATTCGATGTGACCAGGTCACGCACGTCCGCGTTGGTCAGGTCCAGGTCCCCGAAGAGTTCGTCGCCGAAGGCTTCCATGAGGTCCGCGTTCAGCCGGCCCTCGTCGTTGTCCGCGATCTCGCTCAGCTCGAGCTCGAACCGCTCGGCGAGCTTGATGAGGATCGGGACCGTCAGGTTCCGCCGGTTGTGCTCGATCAGGTTCAGATAGCTGGCGGAAATCCCTAGTTCGCTAGCCAGTGCGGCCTGGCTCATGCCCTGCTGGCGGCGCAGGCGCCGGATGCGTCCGCCCATCTGTGGCTTGTCGTTCTGCGCAGTCGCGAGGCTGGTCATTCGGGGGCTCACTCGTTGACTCGGTTTTCATTTTCTTCGAAAAAATTTACAAAAATTTACATATTTTCTATAACATATTCATGTAGTTGTTTCATTGTTCATATAAGTTGTCAATTATTTACAACATAATTCTCCGCTCCGGCGAACGAACCCCCAGATGTGGAGAAAACAATGCCCAACGACATGTCCTCGATGCTCCGCAGGGGCTCGTAAACTCCAAAAAACGGCCAGGAATGGGCTGCGCCAGCTTGGGCAGCAGATCGCTGGCAAGGGATCGCCCGCAACTACCCGCCGGCCGATGGCGCCCGGCTTTCAGCCTCGGGCCTGATGGCCCACCCCCTGGCCGCGCGCGGCGCCGCGCGTCTCTGGCGCCTGCTGGCGGACGAAGAATTCGTCCCGACCCTCGGCGCCTACACGGGTAACCAGGCGGTCCAGAATATCCGCGCCGGGCTCAAGGGAATCTATCTTTCGGGCTGGCAGGTCGCGGCCGACGCGAACTCCTCTGGCCAGATGTATCCCGACCAGTCGCTCTACCCCGTGGACAGCGTCCCGGTGGTCGTGAAGCGGATCAACCAGGCCTTCGAGCACGCCGACCGGGTGCAGTAGATGGAGCATGCGGACGGCGATGCATCGACCACGGCGATGGCCGAATCGACGGAGGCCGAACAGTTCTGATCGAGGTCGGATCGAGGAGAGTGCCCGCGCCGGTATCGTCGCGGGCTTTTTCCTGTCCCGGGATCAGCGCTGGGCCGTTCGCACCAGCACCATGCCGAGCATGGTCAGGGCCGCGAGCCCGACGAGGAAGATTGCAAGGAAATATGCGTCCCCGGTGTCCAGCATGCTGAGGATGAACGCGATCAGGGCGCCCGAGCCCAGCTGCGAGAAGCCCAGGAAAGAGGCGGCGGAGCCCGCAATCCGCGAATCGACGCCTGTTGCCCCCGCCAGAGCGTTCGGGAAGATGAACCCGTTGAAGAAGGCGTAGACGGTGAATGGCGCGACGAGGGCCACGACGCTGGTGCTGTCGAAGATGAACAGCATCGCCACCGACGGGGCCGCTATCCCGGCGATCGCGATCCAGAGCGTACGGTCCATGCCGAGTCGTGTGACAAGCCGGCTCGAGATCCATGCACCCGTGACGAACTGGCTCGCGATGACCGCGAGCGCGATGCTGAAGCCGGCTGGCGGGATCCCCATTCTTTCGATCAGTAATGCGGGCCCGACGGCGAGGAACCCGAAGAAACCGATGGTCCCGAAGGTGAAGGTCATCGTGTAACCGATGTAGAGACGCGACCTGAAGAGCGCCGCGTAGCGCATGAAGATGGTCGCCCAGCTGTCCGCCCGTCCGCCTGTCGTGGGGCGGGTCTCGTTCAGCCAGATTGTGGTTCCCAGGGCGAGCAATCCGGCGACGATCGCCAGAAACCCGAAGATCCAGCGCCAGCCGAAATAGGCGTCGATACCGCCGCCAATAATCGGCCCGACGGCGGGCGCGACCGATTGCAACATAGCGACGAAGGCCATCATGCGGGCGGCCTCGATCCCGCGATATGTATCCTGCACAACCGCCCGGGGAGTCACGAGGGCGGCGCAACCACCCGCCCCCTGCAGGATGCGGGCGAAGATCAGGAGTTCGATACTGGTGGCAAGCGCCGCGCCGATGCTGGCGATTCCGTAAATCAGAAGGCCGCCATACAGGACCGGCCGACGGCCGAAACGGTCTGAGAGCGGCCCGACGATGAGCTGGGAGACCGCGAAGCTGAACAGGAACGCAGAGACGACGAGTTGTGCCGTGCCATAGGGAGCATCGAACGATGTGGCGATGTCGGGAATCGATTGTACAGGGATGCCGAGCGTTAGTGGACTGATTGCGGCGAGCACGCCCAGGTAGGCGATCGGCGGTGTTCGCGCCGGCGAATCGCTGACAGACATTTTGTGCTAGTCGCCGAGCCAGTCCGAGAAGTACGCCGCCGCGTCGCCCTCGAGCTTGTCCGGATCGGCCTGGAAGAGCTCCAGCAGCACGCCGTCGGGCGCAGGGCACATGATGTATTTCCAGGCGCCGAAGTCCCGGATGTCGCTGCGGAACGCGATTCCGTTCGCGCGCAGGCGTGCCGCAAGGCTCGCGAGGTCGTCTGTACGGATGCCGATATGATGCACCGCGCCCTTGCCGTCGTCGCGCGGCGGCTGTTCGTAGAGATGGATGCGCCCGGAGCCGAGGCGGATGAAGACGTTGCGTGCCCCGCCGAACTCGCCGTCGAAAGCCACCTCGGCGCCCAGTATGTCGCGCCACCACGCGATGGTGGCGTCGATGTCCTCGGTAAAGAGGTGGGTATGATGGATATGCTCTGTCATGTCGTTCGGCAATCAGGGGAGGCGGGCAGGCCGGCGTAGGCTAGCATGGCGATCCCGGGCGCGCGGATTCGAATTCGCGCATGGCAGCTGCGCATAGACCTTCATGGTCGCGCGCCCATATTCTCCGGCAGAAGATTCGAAGCCAGGGGGAAGCGATGTCCGGGATCAGCGCGCGCATGCCTTATGAGAAGAAGTTCGTAGAGGTCAACGGCCGCCGGATGGCCTATGTGGACGAGGGTACGGGCGATCCCATCGTTTTCCTGCACGGCAACGCAACCTCGTCCTACATGTGGCGCAACATCATGCCCCACCTGGAGGGCCTTGGTCGGCTGATCGCGATCGACAACATCGGCCAGGGGGATTCCGACAAGCTGCCGGACAGTGGACCCGACAGCTACATGATTCCCGAGCACCAAACCTATATCGACGGGGTCTTTGCCGCGCTGGGAATCGAACACAACGTCACGCTGGTCATGCACGACTGGGGCGGTACCCTTGGTTTGTCCTGGGCCGAACGCAACGCGGGCGCGATCAAGGGCCTCGCCCACTGCGAGATTGTGGTGGCGAACCATGCGAGTTTCGACTCCTATACCGACGGCCATGGCGCGCGGGTGAAGCGCGCCCAGGGGCCCGATGGCGATGCGCTGGTCCTTGTGGACAACTTCTTCATCGAGAACATCTTCACCGGCGGCGTGATCCGCGAGATCGATGCAGAAACGATGGCCGAGATTCGCCGCCCCTACGAGGCACCCGGCGAGGCGCGCCGCCCAACGCTGTCCTGGGTGCGGCAGATTCCCATTGGCGGAAAGCCCGAGTTTGTCGCGGAGCTTTCCGAGCGCCTGTCTGCCTGGGTCGGGACCATCGACTGCCCGAAACTCTTCATCGAGGCCGATCCGGGCCAGATCATCGTTGATCGCGATCTCGAAATCATCAACGGCTGGACCAACCAGTCCCGGATCAAGGTCCGGGGTCTGCATCATCCACAGGAAGACTCGCCCCATGAGATCGGCCAGGGGCTCGCCGAGTGGTACGCTGGAATCTGAACCTGAACCGCGGTTGTGAGATGAACGACATCTGTCGCCGCATGCGTTACGAGAAGTCGTTCCGCGAGGTGAATGGCCATCGGATGGCCTATGTGGGACACGGAACCGGCGACCCCATTGTCTTTCTGCACGGCAACGCGACCTCGTCCTACATGTGGCGGAACATCATGCCCCACATGGAGAGCCGGGGACGCCTGATCACGATCGATAATATCGGCCAGGGGGGGGTCGGCGCGCTTCGCGGATTCAGGCCCGGACCGCTACACGCTGGCGGAACATCAGATTTATATCGACGGCCTGCTCGCCGCCCTCGAGGTCACCGATAACGTTACATTCGTGGTGCACGACTGGGGCGGTCCGCTCGGCATGAGCTGGGCGCACCGGCACGCCAACAGGATCAAGGCGCTCGCCTATTGCGAGGTGCTTGTCTGTAACCATGACAGCTATGACGACTATCCCGACGCGGTGGGCACGATGCTCAAGCGGCTGCATTCGCCGGAGGGCGAGCAGCTCGTCCTTGAGGACAATTTCTTCGTCGAGAAGGTGTTCACGGCAGGCGTCATTCGCGACATCGACGCGGAGACCATGGACGAAGTGCGACGCCCCTACCGGGAGCCCGGCGAGAGCCGGCGTGCGACGCTCACCTGGCCCCGCCAGATCCCCATAGAGGGCGACCCGTCGGATATGGCTGCACTGATGGATGCACTCTCTGCCTGGATGCAAACCAACGATATCCCGAAGCTGTTCATCAACGTCGATCCCGGCCAGATCGTCTTCGAGCGCGATCTCGATATCCTCAGGTCCTGGTCCCACAGCACCGAGATTGTCGTGCGCGGACGCCATCATCCGCAGGAAGATTCGCCCCATAACATCGGCAAGGCGCTTGCCGATTGGTACGACGCGCTGTAGTTCGATTGGTCGCGCTCCCGCAAACGAGTTCGAGGCTGTCCCATGAAGAATCTGTGGTCCGACCGTGAGGCGCGCGCCTATGTGCGCCGCTATCGCGCCGAAGGCGTGAACGCGGATGTCGCGCGGCGGGTCTATACAACGCGGCTGCTCGGCGGCGATCCGCGCCTGGTCCTGCACGGCGGGGGCAACACGTCGGTCAAGACGGTTGCGACGGACATCACCGGCGAGAAAGTGGATGTGCTGTGCGTGAAGGGAAGCGGCTGGGATATGGGTGATATCGAGCCTCCGGGCCTGCCGGCGGTGCGCCTCGAACCGCTGCGCGAACTGATCGCGCTGGACAGTCTCGACGACGCCGAGATGGTCAATGTCCAGCGGCGGAATCTTCTGGAATCAAAGGCCCCGAACCCGTCCGTCGAAACGCTGCTGCACGCGTTTCTGCCGCACAAGTTCGTCGATCACACCCATTCGACCGCGGTTCTCGCGCTGACCGACCAGCCGGATGGCGCGGCGATATGCCGGGACGTCTATGGCGACCGCGCCGCGCTGGTGCCCTACATCATGCCCGGCTTTGCGCTGGCAAAGGCCTGCGCGCGCGTTCACGCGAAGAATCCCGACGCCGAGGGGCTGATCCTCCTCAAGCACGGTATCTTCACCTTCGGCAAGAGTGCCGAGGAGGCCTATGGCCGCATGATCGACCTGGTGAGCCTCGCCGAGCGACGTTTGCGGACCGGACGCCGCAACCCGGTGTTCGCGAAGCCGGCGAAGGCGGGGCCTGTCGCGAAGGCGGCCGCGATCGCGCCCCGGCTGCGCGGCATGCTCGCGCAGAACAAGGGCGACCGTCCGACGCGCTTCGTCATGACCTTCCGCACCAGCCCCGCGATCCGGCGTTTTGTTTCGGACCCGGCCGTCAAGCGCTATAGCCAGCAGGGGACGGTCACCCCCGACCACGCGATCCGCATCAAGCCGCGGCCCGTGATTTTGCCGACGCCTGTGCGCGGGGATTTCGACGGGTTCTTCAGCGGTGCGGCCCGCGCCATCGCGGGTTATGAGCGTGCGTACCGGGGATACTTCGCACGGCAGAACGATCCCGCCGA
Organism: Rhodospirillaceae bacterium; assembly: GCA_038132575.1. Classification (GTDB taxonomy): domain Bacteria; phylum Pseudomonadota; class Alphaproteobacteria; order UBA6615; family UBA6615; genus UBA8079. The sequence continues at coordinate 9,539 of JAYPRP010000063.1, read as the reverse complement.
TCCGCGCAAGCCGCTCGATCCGGCGCCACGCATCCTGCTTGCCCCGGGACTGGGATTCTTCGCCGCGGGCGTGAGCGCCGCCGCCGCCGACATTGCCGCGGATGTGTACGAGAACAACATCGAGGTCATCACTGATGCCGAGGCGATCGGGCGGTTTCGCTCGATCACCGAGGCCCAGATGTTCGAGATCGAACACTGGTCGCTCGAGCAGGCGAAACTCGGCTCGGCGGCGGAGAAGCCTCTAGCGCGCCAGGTGGTCGCCATTACCGGGGCGGGCGGTGCGATCGGCCGGGCCACCGCGGTCGCGTTCCGGAACGCCGGTGCTGAGGTTGCGTTGCTCGATCTCGATGCGAAGGCAGTCACGGAGACCGCCGCTCGGCTGGGCGGTCTGGCCGTGAGGTGTGATGTCACGCAGGCAAGCGATATGAAACGCGCCTTCGCGGACATCTGTGAGCGTTATGGCGGAGTCGATATCCTGGTGTCGAATGCGGGTGCCGCCTGGCAGGGCCGGATCGGCGATGTTACGGAGGCGGAGCTTCGCGCCAGCTTCGAACTCAATTTCTTTGCCCACCAGCGTGTCGCCCAGGCAGCGGTCGATATCATGCGCGCCCAGGGAACGGGCGGTGTGTTGCTGTTCAACGCCTCGAAGCAGGCGGTCAATCCGGGCCGGGATTTCGGGCCGTACGGTCTGCCGAAAGCCGCGACCCTGTTTCTGTCGCGCCAGTACGCGCTCGATCACGGCGCCGACGGCATCCGGTCGAACGCGGTCAACGCCGACCGTATCCGCAGCGGTTTGCTAACCGACGAGATGGTGCGCGCCCGCTCAGGTGCGCGCGGCGTGTCCGAAGAAGCCTACATGTCCGGGAATCTTCTCGGGCGGGAGGTGCGGGCCGAGGACGTCGCGCGCGCCTTCGTCGATCTCGCACTGGCGGATAAGACCACGGCGGCCGTTCTGACCGTGGATGGCGGCAACATCGAGGCGGCGCTCCGCTAGCCGGGGTTCAGTCGGCGTATCTCTCGAGTGCCTTCCGCAACGCGCCGCGCTGCGCCCCCTGTCGCGTCGGCGCCGAACATCGCTTCCAGGATCGCGATCCGCCGTTCGGTCGTGTAGACGCGGGAATCGTGGATGACGAGTTCCGCCGCGTCGCGCTGCTGCACCGCCTCCGCGAGGATTCTCGATTTCCCCGCGGGCAACAGCAGGTCGCACACGATGCTGCCGGTCGGGAACAGTGCGGCGCCCGCGGAAGCCATGCCGGTTCCGTATTCGCCGATGCTGGCACCGATGACGGCGCTGCGCGGGGGCATGAGTGCGAGGAGTCGGTCGTACTCCGCCGGGCCGACCATATGGCGCACTTCGAGTTAGCCCTGTTCGACCCGGGTTTCGATACGCTGACGGACGTCGGCGAGGCCCTTCGCATCCGTACTGCCGATGGTCACCTTGTCCGGCCGGGCATCGTACGCGCCGGTCGAAAGCGCTGCCGCGACAGCCCAAGCGTCCAGGCCTGCGCCGGGGATGAGGACCACCGTTGTATCCTTGGGCAGAAGGCGGTTGAGCGTCTCGGTGGCCGCCCGCAGCCGCGGAGGCATGGCGCGCAACTCTCCCGGTCGGCGCACGACGACGCCAACCTCGCCAAGTAACAGGCACGCGTCCTCGATCTCGTCATAGGCATCGCTGGCTTCGTCGAGGAACCGCGATGCCAGGCCGATGATGAACGCGCCGCGCGCGTTGTATTCATCCTGCAGGAACTCGAGGATCGCGCTCCGCTCGGCGTCCGTAATCTCGCCCGTCGCCGGAAGGCTCTCGATCTCGCAAGGCCCCGTCTTGAACGATTTTTTTCGCGATATCGACCAACGGGCCAAACGCGGCACCAGCATCCTTGTCGCCCACTACGTAAACGGTTGGGCCATTGGGAGCTTCGGGTATCGAGACCATGGACACGCGAGGCCTTTCCGCTGGCTGAACGGACTTGTTCCGGCAATGATACTATCACGCCCGGTTTTCCGGCGCCTCGCCAGATGTTAGTCTCCGGAACCTATTCATGGGCGATGTGCATCGCCAAATAATAAAATAAAATCAGACTGTTATGTCGAAGGAGGTAGCGTGCGTACGGGTGGTCAGGTCTTGGTCGATACCCTGGTTCTGTATGGGGTCGACACTGTTTTTTGCGTGCCGGGCGAGAGCTATCTCGCCGCCCTGGACGCTCTCTACGATGTTCGGGATTCGGTGCGGGTCATCACCTGCCGGCACGAGAACGGCGCAGCCTACGCCGCGGAGGCTTACGGCAAGCTGACCGGTAAGCCCGGGATCGCGTTCGTCACTCGTGGTCCCGGCGCCTGTAATGCCAGTATCGGTGTTCATACGGCGTTGCAGGATTCATCGCCGATGATCCTGTTTGTCGGCCAGGTGCCAAGGGAGTTCCGCCGGCGCGAGGCGTTCCAGGAGATCGACTTCGAGGCGATGTTCGCACCGGTCGCGAAATGGGCGGTCGAGGTCGATGATGCGGCCCGGATGCCGGAGATCACGGCGCGGGCGTTCGCCGTCGCCGCGGGCGGCCGGCCTGGCCCCGTGGTCGTTTCGTTGCCGGAGGACATGCTCACCGACGAGGTGGATGTACCCGACGCACGGGTTGCGTCACATCCGAACCCGGAGCCGAGTGACGACGATATCGCACAGGTGCGCGAGCTGCTTTCGAACGCCGAGCGTCCGCTTGCGATTTTTGGCGGCGGCGGCTGGTCGCCGGAGATCTGCGCGGAGTTCGAGGCCTTCTGCGAGGCGAACGGTTTGCCGGCGGTGTCGTCCTTCCGGGTCATGGACATTCTCAACAATGACCATCCGAACTTCGTCGGCGAGCTCGGCTACAACACCAACCCGAAGCTTGCCCAGCGAGTCCGCGATGCCGATGTGCTGCTGGTTGTCGGTGCGCGTCTTGGTGAGACGACCTCCCAGGCCTACACCATCGTGAAGGCGCCCCGTCCGGATCAGACCATGATCCATGTCTATCCTGACCACACGGAGCTCGGGCGTGTCTTCCAGTCCGATCTGCCTATCGCTGCGGGCATCGGCGCGTTCGTCGCGAAGGCGCGGCGCCATGTGCAGATCGACCCGGACCGCTGGAAAGCCTGGCGCGAGGAGGCGCGGGCGGACTTCGAGGCGTGGACCGTTCCCATGAACGTGCCCGGACCGCTGAACCTCGCGGAACTCTTTGCGCAGCTCCGCAGCATCCTGCCCGATGATGCCATCGTCACGAGTGACGCCGGGAACTTCGCCGGCTGGCTCAGCCGGTTCTTCCGCTTCCGGACCTTCCGCACCCAGTTGGGCGCGGCCAATGGCTCGATGGGGTACGGCATGCCTGCCGCGATCGCGGCCAAGACGGCGAGGCCCGACAGCCCGGTAATTTGCTACGCCGGCGACGGCGGAATCCTCATGACCGGCAACGAGCTCGCGACAGCGGTACAGTTCGACCTGCCCATCGTGCTGATCATCGCCAACAATGGCATGTACGGAACGATCCGGATGCACGAGGAGCGTGAATATCCGGGGCGCGAGATCGCGACGCACCTGCAGAACCCGGATTTTGTCGCCTGGGCCGAGGCGTTCGGCGCTCAGGGTGAGCGTGTCACGACGACTGAGGAGTTTGCGCCGGCCATGGAGCGCGCTCTCTCGGCCGGACGGCCCGCCGTTATCGAGCTGATCGTGGACCAGGAGTTGATCGCCAGCAACTTCACGCTCACCGAGCTGCGCGAGCGTGTCCGGAATACCGCCAAGTAGGCCGGTGTCATGTCGCAAGAGCCCGTGAAAGCGCTTTTCCTCGACCGCGACGGTGTGATCAACGTCGACAGCGGCTACATCTGGCAGATCGAGGATTTCATCTTCTTTGATGGCGTCTTTGACGCCTGTATCGCCGCCCGGGACATGGGGTACCTGTTGGTGGTGGTCACCAACCAGGCCGGAATCGGGCGCGGTCTCTACACGGAGCAACAGTTCCGGGCACTGACCCAGTGGAAAGAGGCGCAGTTCCGAGAACGCGGTATAGAGATCGCCCGCACCTACTTCTCGCCGACCCACCCGGACGAGGGCATCGGTGTCTACAAGCGCGAGTCGCCGGACCGGAAGCCGGGCCCCGGGATGCTGTTCAAGGCCCGCGATGCTTTCGGGATCGACATGGCTGCGTCGGCCATCGTCGGAGACCGGGAAACCGATATCGAGGCAGGCATCAACGGTGGCGTGGGAACGCGCATCCTCATCGAGGGTGTTGAGGACACGGAGGCCACGCGCGCCGATGTGGTCGTCGGATCACTTGCAGAGGCTGTGGCCTGGCTCGGTGCCAGGGACGAGAACCGCTGACCCGGGCTAGGTGAGGATGAGTGCCACAAGCATCCGCGCCGATGTCGGGAACAGGAACAGCGCGAACAGAAGCTTGAGCACGCGCGCGCTCAGTCGGTTTGCCAGCCGCACACCGAGCGGAGCGGCCATGGACGTAAAGGGTGCGATCAGGACGAGGCCGAGCAGGTTCACTTGGCCGACGCTCGCCTGGGGCAGGGCGGAGATTCCCCAGCCGGTTGCGACGAACCCGACCGTCGCGGGCACAGCGATGACGAGGCCGATCGCGGCGGCGGTGCCGACGGCACGATGCACCGCAAAGCCGAACGCGTTGAAGTAGGGCACGCAGAGCGTGCCGTCGCCGACACCCAGCAAGCCCGCGAGCACGCCCGCGATGCAGCCGGTCGCGATCAGGCCGGCGGCGAGCGCCGCCAGTTCCAGAAACATGTCCATGCGCCAGTAAAAGCCCCGGCGTACGCTTCGCTTAAGTGCCGCACGCGGCGATCAGGCGCCGGACAGCCGCCAGTCGATCATTTCCAGGCGGTCCTGGCCGAAGAAGAGCTCGCCGTCCACGACGATGGACGGCACGCTCCAGGCGCCATCGGCGAGAGATTCGTCCGTGTTGGCCTCGAGCTGGGCCATGACCGGATCGGTTTCCGCGGCCGCCACCAGCGCCGCGCCATCCAGCCCGATCCTGTTGGCAATGGCTGCGACGTCGTCCGGATCGCCGATGTTCCTTTCTTCAGCCCAGCAGCCGCGCATCAGCGCGCGGGTGATCTCGTACATGTCGGCCCCGGTCTGGCCGGCAGCGATGATCACACACGACGACAGCAGGAAGGGCGCGGGGAAATGCTTCGGCTCTGTGTTCAGGGGCACGTCGCGCCATGCAGCCCAGCGCGGCAGATCGATCAGGCGGTAGGCCTGGAGCACCTCGGGGCGGTCTCCGAGCGGCCGCCCGGCGCCGGTCTCCTGCCACTGGCGGCCGACATGGGTCGGCTTGTAAACAACCTCGCGGCCGTACTTTTCGGCGATGGATTTGAGCCCGTCGAGGGCGAGATAGGACCAGGGCGAGACGCAGGCGAAGTAGAACTTCATCGGATCGCTCATCGGGCTGCCTCCACGAGATCGGCGATATAGGTCGGCAAGGCGAATGCGCCGCCGTGCAGGTCGGCGTTGTAGTAGCGCGTCGTGATATCGGCTTCGTGGAACCGCTTGGCAAGTTGCCCGGGCGACAGGTCGCGCAAGGCCGTGTTGTCGGTACCCCAGCCGAGCGCCATGAAACCGCCGACATAGGTCGGAATCGGCGCGATGTAGGCGTTCGCATCCGCGAAATGTTTACCCAGCCGGCGCACCGTCGTCGTGAGCTCGCCCCCCTGTATCATGGCGACGCCACTCTGGGTGACAATCACGCCGCCGTTGGTAAGCCGTGCCTTACAAGCGCCGTAGAACTCGGACGTGAAGAGGACCTCGCCCGGTCCCATCGGGTCGGTCGAATCCACGATGATCACATCGAACCGAAGGTCGGTTTCTGCGATGAACCTGGCGCCGTCGGCGATCACGACATCAGCGCGGGGATCGTCGAACGCGCCAGCGGATATGGACGGCAGATGTTGCCGGCACAAAGCGATGACGGAGGGATCGATCTCGACCATCGTCACGCGATCCACGGGGTGCTTCAGGGCCTCGCGGAGAATGCCACCGTCGCCGCCACCGATGATGCAGATATCGGAGGCGTTCCCGTGGGCCAGAACAGGCACATGGGTCAGCATCTCGTGATAGATGAACTCGTCGCGCTCGCAGACCTGCATGATGCCGTCGAGCGCCATCACCCGGCCCCATTGCGCGGTCTCGAAGATCACAAGGTCCTGGTGTTCGGTTGTCTCGCGAAAGACTATGGATTCGACTTCGACGCCCAATTGAAGGCCGACACCGAGCGGTCCGTCGAACCAGGCCCAGTCGCGTCCGGGCGCACGCCCCGAATCCGTCAAGCCACCACGCCCCGGCGGGTTTCGTTCACGGTCGCGGACTTTGCGTTGAATGCCGATTTGAGAATGGGCAACGCATTGTGCGGATTGCACGAACCGCACATGAAGACATCAAGGGCGGCATAGTCGCGCTCGGGCCAGGTGTGGATGGAGATATGGCTCTCGGCCAGGATCGCCACACCCGACACGCCGCCCGAATCCGAAAACTGGTGGAGGTCAACCTTCAGCACCGTCGCGTTGGCGGCAGCAGCAGCTCGGCAAACGGTTTGTTCGATATAGTCAATATCCGTCAGATGCTCTGCATCCCACAGATCGATCAGGAGATGGCGGCCGGCGAAGGCGACGCCGTCTTCATGGATGAAGTAGTCGGTGAGTTCGACCGGTTCTACGGCCGCGGACGCGTTGTTTGCCATCCCATGGGAACTCCTGCTGGCAATTGTCGGGCCGGAGCTTTTTAGTGATTTTTCGGGGCGGCGCAACAAGGAAATGCGCGGCTAATCCGGCAATTCTTTTGCGCCCGTGGCGCCGTCGAGAAATGGGGGTGGGACGGTTACCCGGCGGTGCCGGGTCACCGCCCTTGAGGGGGCATGCTTCCTGGGCAGGGAGCAATGATGTGATGCCGGACGCGATGTGACGTCCGTCACAGAGAGCGTAAAAAGTTCTAGAAGGCGTCTTCGGCCAGCGCGAGGACCGAGTCTCCGCCGTCGGTGATGATGGCGAGATGCATGGCCGCGCGGGGCAGGATGTGGTCGGCGTAGAACTTCGTCGTGATGCGCTTCGAATCGAGGAACGCCTCGGGGAAATCCGCGCCATTGCGCGCAGCGATCGCCGCGCGGGTCATCAGCCAGCCGCCGACGACCGTGCCGGTCAGGTGCAGATACGGGACCGCGCCCGCGAACTTGCGGTCCGTGTTGTTGTTGGCCGGGTCGAGCATCCATTCGGTCGCGCGGCGGAGCGCCTGGTTCGCCGAGGCCTGGGCATCGAGCATTGTCTGCAGCTCGGGATCGTCCGTTTGCGTCGCGGAAATCCTGTCCATCTCGTCGAGCAGCTCCTCCATCGCCGCCCCGCCGTCGCGCAGGAGCTTGCGGCCCAGCAGGTCGTTAGCCTGGATGCCGTTGGTGCCCTCGTAGATCGGCGCGATCCGCGAATCCCGGAAATACTGGGCGGCGCCGGTTTCCTCGATGAAGCCCATACCGCCATGGACCTGGACCCCGGTCGAGGCGATGTCGACGCCGAGGTCGGTGCACCAGGCCTTGACCACGGGGGTCAGCAGGTCGGTGCGGCGTGAGTTCCGGCCGCGCGTATCGCCGTTCGGATCGTGGCGCGACCGGTCGAGCGCCGAGTTCGTGTAGTAGGCAAGTGCCCGCATCGCCTCTGTCTGGGCGCGCATGGTCATCAGCATCCGGCGTACGTCCGGATGCTGGATGATCGTCACGGACTCGCCCCCGCCCGACAACGGCGCGGACTGGACCCGCTCGCGGGCATACGCGACTGCGTGCTGGTAGGCGCGCTCCGCGACCGCGACGCCCTGCAGGCCGACGTTGAGCCGCGCGTTGTTCATCATCGTGAACATGCAGCGCAGCCCGTCATGCTCCTCGCCGATGAGGTAGCCGAACGCACCCTTGCTCCGCTCGCCATAAGCCATGACACAGGTCGGACTCGCATGGATGCCGAGCTTGTGCTCGAGGCCGATGGCGTAGGCGTCGTTGCGTTCGCCGAGCGACCCGTCCGCGTTGACCAGGTATTTCGGGACGAGGAACAGGCTGATTCCTTTCACACCCGGCGGCGCGTCGGGAAGGCGCGCCAGCACGAGATGGATGATGTTGTCGGTGAAATCCTGCTCGCCATAGGTGATGTAGATCTTCTGCCCGGTGATCCGGTAATGGTCGCCGTCGCGCTCCGCGCGCGTCTTGAGGAGGCTGAGATCCGTGCCCGCCTGGGGCTCGGTGAGGTTCATCGTGCCGGTCCACTCGCCGGAGACGAGCTTCTCCAGATAGACCTCCTGCAGTTCCGGTGCGCCGTGGGCGATCAGGGATTCGATCGCCCCGATCGTCAGCAGCGGGCACAGGGACCAGGCGAGGTTGGATGACTGCCACATCTCCTGCAGCGCCGTCGTGATGGTCCAGGGCAGACCCATGCCGCCATACCCGGGCTCGAAGGGTGTGCCGTTCCAGCCGCCCTCGACGAAGGCCTGGTAGGCCTCCTTGAAACCGTCCGGGGTGGTGACCGCGTCGTCCGCCAGTATCGAGGTCTGCTGATCACCCGACTGGTTGAGCGGCGCGATGACCTCGCCGGTGAAACGGGCGGATTCGTAGAGAATCTGCTCGACGAGGTCGCTCGTGGTCTCTTCGAACGCAGGCAGCTCGCGCAGGCCCGTCATGTCGCAGAGATGTTCCAGGACGAACTGCATGTCCTGGACGGGGGCGTTATAGTCAGACATTGCCTTGCTCCTGCGAGGGGGGCGGTAGCACCTTGCCTGGGTTCATCAGCCCCTTGGGGTCGAGCGAGTTCTTGATCGCATGCATCATGTTCAGTTCCACGGACGACTTGCGCGCCGCAAGGTCGTGGACCTTGAGCTTGCCGATGCCGTGCTCGGCGGAAAAGCTGCCGCGCATGGACAGCGCGATGTCTGCGATCCCGCCGGTGATCTCGTCCCAGCGGTCGAGGAACTCCTGCGGATCGCCGGCCACGGGCTGGGACAGGTTGTAGTGGATGTTCCCATCGCCGATATGTCCGAAGGCGAGCGGGCGAATGCCCGGATACATCTCGGTGACGGCGGCATCGGCCGCGCGAATGAACTGCGGGACCTTCGAGATGGGGACCGAGACATCGTTCTTGATACTCGCGCCCTCCGGCTTCTGGGACAGGACCATGGCCTCGCGCAGGAACCAGAACTGGTCGCGCTGGCTGTCCGACTGGGCGATCGTCGCGTCGACGACCAGCCCGTCCTCGTAGGCGGCGGCGAGAAAATTCTCCATCGCGTTGCCGAGATCCAGGCTCTCCTCGCTGCTCTCGAACTCGATCAGCGCGTACCACTCGTGCCGGCCCTCGAGGAACTCGAAGGTTCCCTCGGTGTGGCGGATTGAGATGTCGATACAGATGCGGGGGATGAGTTCGAACCCGGAGACCGTGTCGCCGCTGGCCTTGCGCGCCCGGCCCAGCACCTCGAGCACATCCTCCAGGGCGCGGAGCGCGATGAAGGCGGGGCTGCGGACACGCGGCCGGGGGAAGAG
>JAYPRP010000062.1:0-15446 GCA_038132575.1 Rhodospirillaceae bacterium | reverse complement strand
CCCCTGGTAATCGGCTGCGATTCGGTTTCACTGGTGGGTCCAGACGATGCCGGCGTCATCGTGGTCACCGCCTCGCATGGCGAACTGCTGCGGGAATCGCCGACTTGGGGCAATCGCCCGAACGTGCTCGCGGCAATCTTCAACGATGCCGGCTCCGACGGGCCGACGCGGTTGCCCGATCTCGACACGCGCGGAATCGCCGGGGCGACGGTTTCTGCGGACAGCGCGCGCATCGGCGACGCACGCTCGACCCATGACGACGGCATTATCTCGCATGCCAATGAAACAGCACGTGACCGGGGCGCGCGGCTCGGCATGACATGCCAGGCGTTCGTTGATCTGCTCTCCGGATAGCGTGGCGCTAGGCGAGCATCTGCCGCACCCGGTCGGCGATCCTGTCGGCCTTGATCTTGTACGCCTCTTCCAGCGGAATGGAGAACGGGATCGGAATCCGCTCCCCGCCCAGCCGCGCCACCGGCACGCCCAGGGTCTCGGCGACATCCGACGCGATCTCACCACCGAAACCGCCAACACGCACCGCCTCATGGACCACCAGCAACCGCCCGGTGCGCCCGACGGAGTTCATCACCGCGTCGCGGTCCCAGGGATAGAGAGTGCGAAGATCGATGACCTCCGCCGAAATCCCCTCCGCGGCCAGCACCTCCGCGGCCTCCGCCGCGACGACGACCTGCGCCGCCCAGCTGACAATCGTGATGTCGTCGCCCGGGCGAACGCTTGCGGCAACACCCAGTGGAATCGGCTCCTGATCGTCCTCGTCCACCTCGCCCGAGACGCCCCACAGCCCCTTGTGCTCCATGTACACCACGGGATCGTCGCAACGGATCGACGCCTTCAGGAGGCCCCTGTTGTCGGCCGGCGTCGCCGGCGTCACGACCAAGAGGCCTGGCGTGTGCGCATACCAGGCCTCCGGCGACTGGGAATGTTGTGCCGCGATCCCGCCGCGAATCCCGATGGGCATCCGAGCGACAAGCGGAACGCGCGCCTGTCCGCCGAACATGTACCGCGCCTTGGCTGCCTGGTTGACGAGTTCCGAGACGGAGCACATGGCGAAATCAGAGAATCGCATCTCCGCGATCGGCCGCGTCCCCGCTAACGCCGCCCCGACCGCCGCGCCCATGATCGTCGATTCCGAGATTGGAGTGTCGACGATCCGGTTGGGTCCGAACTCAGCCTGCAGATCTTTGTACTGGCCGGCCATACCCCCCTCGTAGCCGAGGTCCTCGCCGAGCGCCCAGACCTTAGGGTCACGCGCCATCTCCTCGCGGAGCCCCAGTCGCGCTGCCTGCGCGTAGGTCATCTCGGTCATCGGCCAACTCCCGGATAGCTAGGCGCGCCGATGTCCTGGACATCGGTAAAGGCGAGGCTTCCGTCCGGCCAATCCGCGTTTATGGCCTCGTCTACATAGCCGGCAATCTCGCCAGCCACGGTGGACTTGAGGGCTTCGATCTCGTCCGCGCCGACACCGTTCTCCCGCAGCCAGGCTTCGGTGCGCGCGATCGGCTCGCACCCGAGTGCGTCCTCCACCTCCGCCGGATCGCGATAGCCCGCCGGGTCATGGGCGAAATGCCCGCGCAGGCGGTAGGTCATGGCCTGGATAAGCTGCGGACCGCTACCGTTCCGGATCTCCTCGACGACCCGCGCGACCGTACTGTCCACCTCGAACAGGTCGTTGCCGTCAATGGTCGTCGCCGGCATGTCAAAGCTCTCGGCGCGCTTGGCGATCCCTTCGCCGGCCGTCACCAGCCGGGTGGTCGTCGTCGCGGCGATCTGGTTGTTCTCGCACATGAACAGGACCGGCAGGTCGTAGACCTTGGCCCAGTTCAGCGCCTCCATGAATGGCCCGCGATTGATGCCGCCATCGCCGATGAAGTTTACGACGATGCGGTCCTCGCCAAGCAAACGAATGGCCTGGGCCGCGCCGACCGACATCGTGCAGTTGTCCGCGATCACGCCATTGGCACCGAGCATCCCGACCGAGAAGTCGGCGATGTGCATTGAACCACCCTTGCCGTTGCTGGTGCCGCCGACCCGTCCGAACAGCTCAAGCATCATCGCGCGGGGGTCGGCGCCCTTGGCGATCGAGTGGCCGTGGCCGCGATGGTTGCTGGTCAGGTAATCGTCTTCGCGAAGGTTGGCACAAACGCCCACGGCGATAGCTTCCTCGCCGATATACTGGTGCACCGATCCGCGCACATGGCCGGCGTGGAAAGCTTCTCCCGCTGCCTCCTCGAAGGCACGGATAAGCAGCATCGTCCGGAACATCTCGACGACGCGGGCCGGCTCGTTTGCCAGGTTGCTGGACATGGCTTCCCCCTCGGTCACGCTTTGGCGCGTTCGCGCGCCGGTTTTCGCTAGTATCGCCCGGCCCCAGCCGAAGGGTAAAGCGCTCCCGGGTCAGGCCCCGATGGCAGCGTTCACCCGCGGCATGACCTCGGTCGCCATCAATTCCATGGACCGCTTCCCGAGCGCCTTGTCGACCCAGTCATGGCCCGCATAGACCAGCGTGCCGAAGTCGCCCACCTCCTCGCGGAAGGCGAGAATTTCGTCGACCACCTTGTTGACGGAACCGGCGATCACCAGGGAGTCGACCATGAAATCGGTCGTGACCTCGTCGTCCGGCTGATCGCGCTCCAGCTTGAACAGCCCGAGCTTTCCGCCGTTCCGGAGCTTGCTGCCCAGCTGATAGAAGTAGAAGCGGTAGGGTGATTTCGCCCCCTTGCCATATTCCTCGGCCACCTTATCGTCATCGGCAACGAAGATGGAGCGCGCGACGCGCCAGTCGGCGGGATCGGCCTCGCGCCCGACATTCGCATACCCCTCAGCAAAGTTCGGCCAGTGGGTCGCGACCCATTTCGGCTGCAGGAAGTTAGCAGAAACCGGAATCCAACCGCGCTCGCCGAGCCCGATCACGCCCTTGGAGAATGGCGCGACAACCGTCCCGAAAATGGGAGGCGTGGGCTTCTGGTAGGGCTTCAGGATCACGCCCTGACCAAGCACCTCGTTGTAGTGGTTCACGGTCGAGATCGAGTTGTACTTGCCCTGGATGTTGTAGGGCGGATCGCTCGTCCAGATCTCGATGATCTGGTTCAGAGTCTCGATGAACTTCTCGTTCCGGTCGATGTCCAGGGTCCCGAAGACCTCGGAATCGGACGGCAGATTCCCGGGGCTCACGCCCAGCATAAACCGGCCTTCCAACATGTGATCCAGCATCGCCGCCTCGGCCGCGACCGCCGCGGGATGGTGATGGCCGAGATTCAAGGTGCCAGTCGCGAGCGTCATGTTCTTAATCTCACGCGCGATCCAGCACAGGAACATCATGGAGTTCGGCACGGGCTCGAACGCATCGGTCACATGCTCGCCCATATAGGCCTCGGAATAACCTAGCTCGTCGGCCAGCATGAAGGCCTCCCGGTCCTCGTTGAGGGTCTCCGTCAGGGGCCGACCGACCGGATGCAGGGGCATCGTGAAAAATCCGAGTTCCATGTTGCGCGCCTTGTTTCTGCAGTTCGTGATGTCCCAAATCTAGGTGCAGAATCGCTTGCGATCCGCGCGACGTCAAAACCGTCTCACTTATTGAGCGGAGCGTTGACTGGCCGCCATGCATGAAGAACAGTGTTCCAAAGTGCTCCGGAAAGGCGGCACGGGGAAGTTATGAACGATCAGCCAACCACGCCCGAAACGGGTGATAATGCCACTGACGAGATGTCGGGCGGTGAGGCACTCGCAAAGATGCTTCAGTTGCACGAGGTCGGGCCGATGTTCGGCATGGCCGGCTTTCAGCTGCTTCCTTTTTATGCCGCGATCCGCGAACTCGGGCTCGCGCATACGCTGATCAACGACGAACGAAGCGGTGCCTTCATGGCCGACGCCTGGGCGCGGGTCACCGGCCGTCCTGGTGTCTGCGATGCGACCCTCGGGCCGGGCGCGACCAACCTTCTGACATCGCTGACCGAATCCCTCAACGCCGGCATACCGATCATCGCCATCGCCGGGGACGCCAACCGCACCCATGCCTGGAAGAACATGACCCAGGAGACGCGGCAGATCGAGATGCTGCGGCCCGCGGTCAAGGAAGTCATCCGGGTCGAGGTCGGAGAGCGCATTCCCGAGCATGTGCGCCGCGCCTACGCGGTCGCCACATCAGGGCGGCCGGGACCGATCCTGATCGACGTGCCCGAGGACATCAGCCATGGCGTCTTCGAATTCGCGGCGAGCGACCTCTATGCGGACCCCGCGACCATTCATGCGCCCTCGCGGCGCACCCGCCCGGCCCGCGAAGATACGGCGCGCGCGGCAGCTATGCTGGCCGACGCGAAGCGGCCGGTGATCCTCGCCGGTGGCGGCATCCATATTTCCGGCGCGGCGGACGAGCTGACGGCGTTCGCCGAGGAGCAGGGCATTCCCGTCGCGCACACCCTGTCGGGCAAGGGCGCGATTGCCTGCACCCACGATCTCTCGCTGGGCCTGTTCGGGCGCTATGACCGAACGGCAAACGACGTGCTGGAGAAAGCCGACGCCATCCTGGTCGCCGGCTGCAAGCTCGGCGAGATCGCGACCAAGCGCTATACGGTGCCGCGGCCCGGTATCCCGATCATCCATCTCGACATCCTGCCGGAAGAGATCGGCCGCTGGGCACGGACAGACGTCGCGCTGGTCGGCGACGCGCGCGAGGGTCTGGCCGATCTGCGTACAGCGCTCATCAACGGCGCCGATGCGCGCAGGACGGCCCGCGCGGACTATCTGGCCGAGGTCGATGCCGGAAAGGCGAAGTGGCGCAAGGAGGTGGACGCACGCCTCACCTCGGACGAAGTACCGGTGAACATGGCACGCATGGTCCACGAACTGAACAACGTCCTGCCGGAGGATGCGATCCTCGTCGCCGACGGCGGCTTCGCGGCTCACTGGACCGGGCTTCTCTACGACACCAAACGGGCCGGCCGCGGCTTCATCGTCGACCGGGGCATGGCATCGATCGGGTACGGCGTCTCGGGCGGCATCGGTGCCCAACTCGCCGCCCCTGACCGACCGGTTTTCACCCTCACCGGCGACGGTGGGCTGAATATGACCCTCGGCGACCTCGAGACCGCCGCACGGCTCGGCGTCCCTGTCACGGTCCTCGTCGTCAACAACGCCGCCTCGGGCTACATTAAGGCGTTACAACACGCCATGTTCGGCGGCCAGTACCAGTCGGCAGACCTTTCCGACCTCAACTACGCGGCGATCGCCGAGAATCTCGGTTGCCGCGGCATCCGCGCGGAGCACCCCAACCAGCTCGCGGATGCGTTCCGCACCGCGCTCGACAACCGCGACAAGCCTAACGTCATCGACATCGTCGTCACGCGCGACGCCGGCAAGATGCTGCCGGGCGTTGACAACCGGGCGGCCCCAATCAAGGAGGGCGATCGCATCGCCTGACCCGATATCGCAAACCCGGCGCTTTGCGTCGGAAGGATTGGACTATTCAATGAAACTTCTCACCTATGATGCCGGCTCCGGCGCCCGCGTCGGCCTCGCAACTGAAGACGGCATCGTCGACCTCACAACCCGCGCCGGCGTCGCATCGCTGCGCGAGCTGATCGCCGCGGATCGGGTCGCGGAAATGTCGGAGCATGAGGGCGAACCGCCCGATCACGCGCTCGACGCGATCACCTACCTGCCCGTCATCCCCGATCCCGCGCACATCTGGTGCGTCGGCGTGAACTACATGGATCACCTGCAGGAGGCGATCGACGCCGGCCTGCCCCGCTCCAAGAGCGAGCACCCGATGATCTTCGGCCGCTACGCCGACACGCTGGTCGGTCATCGCCAGCCGCTCCTCAAGTCACCGGTGGTCAACAAGCTCGACTACGAATGCGAACTCGCCGTCATCATCGGCAAGGGCGGTCGCTACATCAGTAAGGAGGACGCGCTGTCCCACGTTGCCGGCTACTCCTGCTTCAACGAGGGCAGCGCGCGGGACTGGCAGTACCACACGGCCCAGGTCGTCCCGGGCAAGAACTTCCAGGGCACCGGCGGCTTCGGCCCGTGGATGGTGACGACCGACGAGATTCCCGACCCGCAGGTGCTCGACATCTCGACGGTGCTCAATGGCGAGACCCTGCAGTCGGCCAACACGAAGGACATGATCTTCGACGTGGTCACGATCATCTCCTATGTCTCGCACATCTCCGAGCTGCAGCCGGGCGACGTGATCGCCAGCGGCACACCGTCGGGTGTCGGCCAGTCGCGCGAGCCGCAGGTCTTCATGCAGGTGGGCGACAGCTGCGAGATACGGATCGAGAATGTCGGTACGCTCGTGAACGAGATCGCGGAGGGCTAGCCGGCGCGCGCCCTGCGCTGAAACAGGCGCCCGTCGATCAGCGCGAGTCCCAGGGCGATGAACGCCATCCCGATCAACTGTTCGAGGGTGAGCACCTCGCCCAGGATGAAAACGCCGAGCAGGATCGCGCTGACGGGCACGATGAAGTTCACCAGCAGGATGTTCACCGCCCCCGCCCGGGCGAGGATACGGAAGAAGATCAGGTAGGCGACGGAGGTCGACAGGACTGCGAGGCCGACGACGGCCCCCCATGCCTCGAGGCTGGCGCCCGCATACTTCCAGGGTTGATCGACCAGCAGCGTGACCGGCAGCAGCAGCGCGGTTGCCATGGTCATCTGGCCCGTCGCGAGCATCATCGGCGGCATCCCGCGGCGCGAGAAGGTCCGGCCGTAGATCGCCGAGACGGCGTAGCAGACAGCCGCGCCAAGAACCGAGAGCTGGCCCAGAAGGTCCTTGCCGATGTCGCCCAGGAATTGCGGCCCAATAAGCACCACCACCCCGACCAGCCCCGCCAGAACGCCCGCGACCTTACCCGGGGTCATGCGTTCGTCTGCCGTCAGGAAGTGTGCGGCGACCACCGCGAACAGCGGCGTTGTACCGATCATGATCGAGGCGAGCCCGCTCGCGATATGTACCTGGCCCCAAGCAATCAAGAAAAACGGCAGCGCCGAGTTGAGCGCCGCCATGATGAGGAGCGCGATCCAGCTCGACGCGTCGCGCGGCACCTCGATCCCGCCTGCAAGGACGAAGAACCAGAGAATGACGGTCGCGAGCGCCACTCGGCAGAGGATCACCACCAGCGGCGGCAGCTCGGGGATCGCGATCGCATTGAAGAAGAAGGTGCCGCCCCAAAGCGCGCCGAGGACGAACAGCAGGAACCATTCGACAGCGGTCATACGCAGGGCGACGGGCTCGTTCATCCGACGATCCTAGCGGTTCAGGCCGCGAGCAGCGCGCGCATCTTGGCAACCGCCGTGTGCGGCGCGGTCAGCACTGGCCGGCCGGCGACCGGCGCGATCTTGCTGGGCACGAGCCCCATGGAGAACTGGCCGAGCAGCAGGCTGTCGCAGTCGGTCAACGCCTCCGCCGCCGCGACGATGATGTCGTCGTGCCCGTCCCGGTCACCGTCGAGCAGGGTCTGGAAAGCCCCCTCGGCCACCTTGTCCGTGACCGTGTAGTCGAGCCCCTGCGCCGCGGCGTAGCGTTCGATGTCGCCGGACAGGCAGTCGATCGTGCCCTGGGTCGTCGCCAGGAGACCTATGCGCGGACCGTTCGCGAAGGCCGCCTCGATCATACCCTCGTAGGAGGAGAGCACGGGCACGTCGAGCACCTCGCGGCCCGCCTCGACCAGCCGCCCGAACACGGAACCACAGAAGATGACCCCGTCCACCTCGCAGTCACGCGTGTAGCGGAGCAGCTTGGCAATGCGGTCATAGGCCTCATCCGGCATCGGGTCCGGCACCGTCATGTCGGCGTTGATGAAGTCGAGATAGAGCGACTGGTCGAGCTGGCAGGCGATGTCAGCCTCGGGCCAGAGCTCCGCGAAGGCCGCGCGCACTGTTGGAAACGCCACCTCGGTGGGCGACACAACGCCGATGCGGGGCGTTGTCATCGTTCGTTGTCCATTCTTTTCTCCTCTAGCCCCGTCTATTTTTCGTCATGCCCGGACTTGATCCGGGCATCTCCTTCGGGTCTGCGCCGAGATACGCGGGTCAAGCCCGCGTATTACGTATCAAATAATGTAGACGGTTAACCCAACAGCCGCTTCAGCTTGCGCACCGCCGTGTGCGCCGAGGTCAGGACGGGCCGCTCCGGCATGTCCGTGAACAGTCGCATCGCGTTGGTCATCGAGAACTGGCCGAGCATCAGGCAGTCACAGTCCGTCATTTGATCGGCGGCCTCGGCGACCATCCGGTCATGGGTCTCGACGTCGCCGGCCAGGATGATCGGCCGGGCCGCATCCAGGATATGGTCGGTGATCGTGACCGATTGGCCCTGCGCCTTCGAGTATCGGTCGATGTCGTCGACCAGGCATTTGAGCGAGCCCGCCACGGTGGTGAGAATTCCGAGGCGCGAACCGTGGGTGAACGCCTCCTCGATCATCGCCTCGTGGGACGTCAGGCAGGGAATGTCCATGTCGGCGCGCGCGGCCTCGACCCAGCGCCCGAAGACGGAGCCGGTAAACAACAGCCCGTCCGCGCGGCAATCGGCGGCGTAGTGGAGCAGCTTCGAGAGGCGCTCGCCCGTCTCGTCGGTCTGGGGCTTGCCGCCCGCGAAATCCAGATAGAGGGACTCGTCCAGAACGTGGAACAGCTCGGCCTCGGGCCACTGTTCGGCGAAGGCCTCGCCGATCGCCTCCATGGCGTTGTCCATGGGCGACACCGCCCCGATCCGTACTGGCATGTTTGCGCTCCCCTCGTTTCCGGCGAGTTTAGGCGTTGGCGCGCCGGTGCGGTAGAGGCCGGCCGCTGGGTCTCAACTGGCGAGCAACCACGCATGGAAAGTGGCGGTCCGCGCCGGGACCGGGCAATATTCGCGCTTCAAACAAGGATCACGAACCATGACGGACATCTACATCGTCGGCATCGGCATGACGCCGCTCGGCAAGTTCCCGGACAAGAGCGTGAAGGAGCTCACCGACGACGCGGTGAACACGGCACTCAAGGACGCGGGCGCCAAGCTCGAGGACATCGAGGCGGCCTGGTTCTCCAACACCCGCCAGGGAATGATGGAGGGCCAGAACACGGTGCGCGGCCAGTGCGCGCTGCGCTCCATGGGCTTCCAGTCGATCCCGATCGTGAATGTCGAGAACGCCTGCTGCTCGTCCTCCACCGGCCTCAACCAGGCCTTCGCCTATCTCAAGGCGGGCATGGCCGGCGTCGCCCTGGTCGCGGGCACGGAGAAGATGTTCTACCCCGAGAAGCGCGAACTGATGTTCCAGGCGTTTCGCGGCGGCTGGGACGTGCACACGCAGGAGGAGACCGAGGCACGCCTCCTCTCCCTTGGTGAAGGCCTCGCGCTGCCCCCCGAGGCGGGCGAGGACTCGGGCGAGCGCAGCGTCTTCATGGACATCTACGCCGCGCTGGCACGCCAGCACATGAAGCATTTCGGCACCACCCAGCGCCAGATCGCGGCCGCCGCGGCGAAGAGCCACTTCCACTCGACCCTCAACCCGCTGGCCCAGTATCAGAAGGACTTCTCGGTCGACGAGGTGATGGCCGACCGGCTGATCTCCTGGCCGCTCACCCGTTCCATGTGTGCGCCGCTTTCCGATGGCGCAGGTGCGCTGGTGCTGTGTACCGGCGACACGCTGGACCGGTTCGACAAGTCCCGCGCCGTGAAGGTGCTGGGTACGGCCGTGGTCAGCGGCATGGACCGGGACCCGGACGATTTCGAGCATCACATTGGCCGCGTGGCCGCCGAGCGCGCCTACGAACAGGCCGGCGTCGACCCGAAAGACGTGGACGTGGCCGAGGTGCACGACGCGTCGGCCTATGCCGAGATCGTGCAGGTCGAGAATATGGGCTTTTGCGAACGCGGCGAAGGCGGCAGCCTCGCCGAGCGCGGCGAGACGAAGCTCGGCGGCCGCATCCCGGTCAACACCTCGGGCGGGCTCCTGTCGAAGGGCCATCCCATCGGCGCGACGGGCGCGATCCAGATCCACGAGCTGGTCACCCAGCTGCGCGGCGAGGCAGGAAAGCGCCAGGTCGAGGGCGCGCGCATCGCCGCGGCCGAGAATGGCGGCGGCTTCTTCGGGATCGAGGAGGCCGCGACGGTCGTCACGGTGCTGGGGCGGTAGCACTGAAGAAGCGATATCAATAATGGTGTCATGCCCGGACTTGATCCGGGCATCTCTTCACGGAACGAGGTGAGATACGCGGGTCGAGCCCGCGTATGACGGTTTGGTTGATCGGGACTCATCGAGGCTTGCTAAGGTCCCGCCATGTCAGATACCGAGAAAATCACGGACCTGGAGGTCCGCCTCGCCCACCAGGAACACACGCTCGACGAGTTGTCGGGCGTAGTCGCCGAGCAGGCGCGGGTGATCGAGCTCTTCCGCGAGCAGCTCCGCCGGCTGACAGACCGGATGGTCCAGGTCGAGGAGACGGTGCCCGGCAAGGGGCCGGACGAGCCGCCCCCGCCTCACTACTAGTCCCATGCCCGACGATCTGCGCCCGGCGGCCGACTTCTTCGTCTACGTGCTCTGCAACGACACCGGCACCACCTACACCGGCATCGCCAAGGACGTCGCGGCCCGGCTCGACGCCCACAACGCTGGCAGCGGCGCGAAATTCACCCGCGGGCGCGGCCCCTGGGCCGTGATCCACACCGAAGGCCCGCTCCCCCATGGCGACGCGCTGCGGCGCGAGCGCGCCATCAAGCGCGATCGGACGTTCAAGGCGGGGTTGAAGGAGACGACGCCGTAATCAACCTCATGCCCGGACTTGATCCGGGCATCTCTTCGCAAATCGAGACGAGATACGCGGGTCAACCGCATTGTGAGGAACGCCCGCCAAGGCGTATCCTGACCGCCAGGGGAGAACCGGACCAATGCACGACAAGAGCTACCTGCGCACGCTGATAGACTTCAACGCCTGGGCCAACGAGGAGATGTACCAGAAGGTCTCCGAGCTGCCGCCCGAGGAGGTGAAGAAGGAGCGGCCGACGCCGCTGGTCTCGATCTTCGTCTCCATGCACCACCTGCTGAACGTTGACCGCATCTGGATGGGCCACATGCAGGGGAAAGGCCACGAATACCAGACGCTCCGCGACGTCGAGATCGAGGAGCTGGACGAGCTCTGGGCTGCACGGCGCGAGATGGATAAGGCGCTCGGCGAATATATGGACAGCCTGAGCGCCGAGGAGCTGGAAGAGGTCATCGACTACGAGCTGATCGGCGGCAAGACCGGCTCGATGTCGCGGACGATGTGCATCACCCATCTGGCAATCCACGGCGCCTATCACCGGGGCTGGATCTCCGACATGTTCGGCCAGGCGGGCGCGCCCCAGCCCATAATCGACATCCCGGTCTACGAGCGGGCCTTGCGCGAAGGCGGCCTGCCGCCCATGCCGGTCTAGGCCCCAGCAGGAACAATCAAATGCGTTGTGAAGTCGTCGCCGTCGGCACCGAGCTTCTGCTCGGCCAGATCGTGGACACCAACTCCTCCTGGATCGGCGAACAGCTCGCCCTGATCGGGATCGACTCCCTCTACCAGATGAAGGTCGGCGACAATTTCGGTCGCATGGAGGCGACGATCCGCCAGGCGCTGGAGCGGTCCGATGCCGTCATCTGCTGCGGCGGCCTCGGCCCCACCCAGGACGACATCACGCGCGACGTGATCGCGAAGATCATGGGAGTCGAGATGGTGCGCGACGATGTGATCGCCGCGCATATCCGCAACATCTTCGAGGGCCGCGGCCGGCCCATGCCCGAGAACAACCTCCGCCAGGCCGACGTGCCCGCCGGTGCCCAGACGATCGAACAGATGCCCGGCACCGCGCCGGGGCTGGTCTGTCCGGTTACCATCGACGGCGCCGACAAGGTGATCTACGCCGTGCCGGGTGTCCCCCACGAGATGCGCGAGATGATGGAAGGCACGGTGCTGGAAGACCTGCGCCGCCGGTCGGGCGAGACCTCGGTGATCCACTCCCGGGTCATCCGAACCTGGGGCTACGGCGAGTCCGCGCTGGCCGAGACCCTCGCCGATCATGTGGACGCACTCGACGAGAGCGGCCACGCGACCATCGCCTTCCAGGCGAGCGGCATCGAGGGCATCAAGGTGCGCGTCACCGCGAAGGCCGAGAACCACGACGCGGCCGAGGAGATCATCGCCGCCGAGGTGACACTGATCCGCGAACGGCTCGGCGACTACATCTTCGGCTATGACGACGAGACGATGGAATCGGTCGTTCTCGACGCGCTGCGCGAACGCGGCCTCACCGTGGCCGCGGGCGAGAGCCTGACCGGCGGCATCCTCGCAAGCCGAATCACGGCCCTCGATCCGGCGATGGAGGTCTTCAGGGGCGCGATCGTCGCCCCGGTGGACGGGCAGGACGGCGAGGCCGGCGCGATCGCCGCCGCCCGCGCGGCCCGCGAGACGGTCGGCACCGACATCGGGATCGCCGTGATCGGCCCCGCCGATCCCGGCGCCCACCCGCCCGGTACGGTCTTCGCCGGCGTGGCGCTGCCGGACGGCGACCATGGCAAGACGGTCGCCCTGCCCGGCGTCCTCAGCCGGATGCGTTCCTACGCCGTGATCACGCTCCTCGACCTGCTGCGCAAACGGCTTGCATGAGCGCGCCGAAAACGGCCGAGAACCTCTTCGACCGTGAGGCGACGGCCTACGCCATCATCGTCGGCGCGGCACTGATCTTCGCCTCGAACCACATCCTCGCCCGCTATCTCGGCGGAATCATTCCGCCCATGGGCTTCGTGTTCTGGCGCATGGCCATTGGCGCGGCGGTCATCCTGCCCTTCGCGGGCTACGGACTGTTCGTCCAGCGACGGCTGATCCTGCAGCACTGGAAGCTGTTCGCGCTCATGGGAATCCTGTTCGTGCCCCTCGGCAACGGCGCGATCTACGCCGCCTACACCTTCACCACGGCGCTGAACGGGGGCGTGGTCTCCGCCGCCCAGCCCGCGATCACCGTCCTCCTGTCGGCGCTGCTCTGGCGCGATCTGATCAACCGCAAGCAGGGTGTCGGCATCGTGGTCGCCGCAATCGGCGTGCTTACGATCATCGCGCGCGGCGACCCGCAGGCGATCCTCACGCTGGAATTCAACATCGGCGATTTGATGATGCTCGGCGCGACGGCGTCGGTCGCGCTGCACAACGTGCTGGTGCGCCGGGTGCCGAAGGAAATCTCGGTGCCCCAGCTGCTGGTGACGGTTCAACTGTTCGGGCTGGTCGTCGCCACGCCGCTCTACATCATCGAGACGATCTATGTGCGTCCCGTGCCCGTCTCGGGCGAGGCTATCGTCTCGCTCCTGTGGGTGGGAATCGTCGTGACGGCCCTTGCCGTCGGCCTGACCAACGCATCGATCCGACGGCTCGGCCCCAACAAGGCGAGCATCTCCAACTACATGCGGGTCCTGTTCACCGCCGCGCTGGCGATCGCCCTGCTCGGCGAGGACCTCCAGGCCTATCACCTGTTCGGACTGGTGGCCGTGATGGGCGGGGTTTACCTGATGACCCGCGGACGGTCAGTCCCCGCCTCGTAAGATTGATCCAAAACCTTAATCGTCATGCCCGGACTTGATCCGGGCATCTCGCCTCCATCTCGGTTGAGATACGCGGGTCAAGCCCGCGTATGACGGCCTTTGGTAGACCAGCGAACACTATAAACGTGGATGGCCGGAACAAGTCCGGCCATGACAAACAAGAGTTCGGCTATCCGCCTACGAAGAACGGCGCGACCGCCGCGACGATCGCGTCGGGGTTCTCTTCGGGCCCGAAGTGGCCGGAATCGAGCTCCGTACCGGCGACGTCATCCGCCCAGTTGCGCCAGAAGCCCAACGGGTCGCCGGTTTGCGCCGGAAAACCCTGCGCGCCCCACAGGAAGTGCACCGGCATCGCAATCTTGCGCCCGGTGTCGCGGTCGGCCACGTCGAGCGCCCTGTCAAAGGTGGCACCCGCCCGGTAGTCCTCGCACATGGCGTGAACCCGCTCGGGCTGGGCGTAGGCGTCGCGATACAGGGCGAGCGCATCGGGATGGAAGACGTCGAGTGACTTCTCTTTCGTCCATGACGCGAGCGTGTGCTCGAGATACCAAATCGGATCGGCCGAGATCAGCGTCTCCGGCACCGGCTGCGGCTGGGCCAGCATCGGCCAGTGATAGGCCTTGATCGCCATATCGGCGTCGAAGCTCTCCCACATGTCATGGGTGGTCACGACGTCCACGATGCCGAGCCGGGAGACACGTTCGGGATGGTCGAGCGCCATACGGTACGAGACGCGCGCACCGCGGTCGTGGCCGAGCACCCCGAACCGCTCGTGGCCCAGTTCGCGCATCACGGCGACGAAATCGTTGGCCATGACACGCTTCGAATAGGTCTCGTGGCCGGGCACCGTCGGGGCGATGCCGCTTTGGCCGTAGCCGCGCAGGTCTGCGACCACACAGCGGAACGACCCGGCGAGCGCCGGTGCCACCCGATGCCAGATGGCGTGGCACTGGGGATAACCATGAAGCAGCAGCAGCGGCGGCCCCTCGCCACCCACCCGGCAGAAGATGTCCATCCCGTCGCCCGCGACGGTGACACTGTCGAACCCGGGGAAGAGATCGGCCACGATCGGCCTACTGCATCGGCGAGAACGGGACCGGCTTCAGGATCTTGTTCTCCATTCGCACCAGCAGGCCGGACTTCTTCAACTCGGCCACATACTCGAGCCAGCCCGGGTCTTCATACATGGCCGTGCGCCGGCGCTCGCGGTCGCCCTGGTCCTCGTAGCGCCACATGTGCAGGACCTGGCTGAGATCACCCACGTCGCAGGTGAACATCCCGACAAAGTTTTCGAGATATTTCATCTGGTAGGGCAGCGCCATCCGCTCCCAAAGTTCGAGGAAATCGCCCGTGCGCGCGGCCTGGGTGTAGTAGGTGCGATGGTCGATGATCATGAACGCTCTCCTGAGGACAAGAAAAATGGGTTGTGCGGCGCGGCCTGCGACTGGCTGATCCACATCGCGACGAGCAAGGCCGCGACGGCGAGGATCACGAACCGGAGTGCGCGGAACAAGGGCAGCGCCCGCCGCTACTACTGGGCATAGGACGGGTCGATGCGGTCGAGGCGGCGCAGCCAGGCCGGCCAGTCGGCAGACCCGCGCCCGGCGTTATGGTTGCGGCGCTGCTCGGCATACTGGTCGAGCACTTCCTTGCTCGGCATCGTGAATTTCGAACCAGCGGCCTGCTGCTGGAGCTGCAGCTTGCAGGCGAACTCGAGATCGCGCATGAGAACAAACGCATCGCGCATGGTCTTCCCGACCGTGACCGGCCCGTGATTGCGCATGAGCAGCGTGTGCCCCTCGCCGAGCGCCCCCCCCCCCCCCGCCCCCGCGGCCCCACCAGTGTGGTATTTAAAAAAGACCCGCCCCCCCCCCACAACGCGAA
>JAYPRP010000061.1:14374-16245 GCA_038132575.1 Rhodospirillaceae bacterium | reverse complement strand
CGAAGGGCTTGGTGACGGTGAAGATCGGTCCCACCCAGTCGCGCGCGGAGACATCGTTGGCGATGGTGTAGCCGGCTACATAATCCATCGCCTCATCCTCCGAGACGTTGTGGCAGGACTTGCCGAAGACGAATGTCAGTTCGCCCTCATAGTCGATCATGTCCGGGCACTGCGGCGGCGCGACGATATCGCCGCGGTGCCCCGTCAGCGCCGGGTGGGTCATGGTGAATCCGGTCGGCCGTGGCGGCACCGGCGTGCCCTCCATCTCCTCGAGATGTGCGCGGTAGTTCATGCCGATCGACAGGATGATCGAGGGGTCGGTAACCGGCGGCAAGAACACCGTATCTTCCCAGGCCTGCAGCACCCCCGCGGCCCGCAGCGCCTCCTGTTCGTCCGCGGACATCGCCGCAACCGCGTCGAGGCAGGTCCGCAACCTGTCGAGCACTGCCTGTCCGCCGGCGAGCAGGCCGCGCATGTCCGCCGGCACGTCCGCGGCGGCGTCGAGCGTGCCGCGAAGCGCCACCAGGTCCAGGACCTCATTATCCGCCGTCACGGCCGCCACATGGGCGTGGACGGGTTCACGTTCGATGGTCGCGAGTTTCATGCTTTCCCCCTTGGTCGCGGACAGCGGCCATATTTTTGCTTCTAGGCCACCGCGGTACAATCTACGGTTCCTTGCCGCGGAACAGCAAATAATTCGCAACGACATGGGAGGCCAGAATGTCGGACCAGGGTTCGGACCTCACCGAGGGTCCGCTCGACATCAAGTTTTCATCGCACGCGACAATCGATACGCTCGATTCCGAGAAGAGCCGGAAATTCTATGAAGAGTTCCTTGGTTTCGAGGTAATCCGGACTAGCCCGATCTCGCTGCTTCTCCGCCTCGGCGGCGATCACACGATCGCCTGCGTCGAGGTGAAGGACAAGGAGCCGATGGGGATGCTCAACCACAACGGGCTCGACGTGCCGACCAAGGCCGATGTCGATGCCGCCCACGCCAAGGCGACGGCGCAGCAGGAGAAGTGGGGCATCAAGAAAATCACCCGCCCGCTGGACCAGCACGGCACCTACTGCTTCTTCATGCTCGACCCCGACAACAACTGGTGGGAAGTGCTCACCAATCCGACGGGCGGGTATTCGTGGATGTTCGAGCGCGGCGACCAGGAAGGCCGCGGTCACCTGGACAGGGACTTCGAGCGGCCGAAAGAGACCCTCTAGCCCTCCAGCAGGTCGAACATCGTGTCGCCGAAGCGCGCCCGCGCGTCGCTGTAGAGCGGTGCGACGGCTTCGCGAAACGCCGCGCGCTCCGCTTCCGTCAGGATGACGGTCTCACACCCCTCCGCGTCGAGCGCCTGCTGCGAGATATCCTCCTCGGCCACCGCCAGTTCGCGCTGGTGCGCCGTGGCCGCCGTGACGGCCTCCCTGACCGCGTTGCGGAACTCTTCGGGCCAGCCATCGACGCTCTCGCGATGACCGTAAACTCCGCGCGACAGGTAGAAATGCCCGCTCAGCGTGTGATGCGGATGGTGCTTGTGCACCCCATAGGTAACCGTGTTCGCAAGCGGGTTTTCCTGCGCATCGAGGGTGCCGTTCACGACCCCCTCGATCGCCTCGGTCAGGTCCATGCGAAGCGGCTCGGCGCCCAGCAGGTCGAAGGTGCGCACATGCATGTCGCTCGGGAGCATACGGATCTTCATATCCTTGAGGTCGGCGGGCGCATGGATCGGCCGCAGCCTGTTCGAGATATGCCGAAAACCGTTCTCGAAATAGCCGAGCATCCGGTAGTTGAAGCCAGCCTCGATGCGCTCGTCGAGATAACGGCCGAGCGGTCCGTCGAAGGCCGCGCGCGCCGCGTCCAGGTCGGCGAACAG
>JAYPRP010000061.1:0-13700 GCA_038132575.1 Rhodospirillaceae bacterium | reverse complement strand
CGAGGTCCAGTTCGGCCTGATGTGGGCGCGCGGCGTCACCGTTTACGGTCGCCGGCCCGAGAGTTTCGAGGGTTATCACGCCGACAGCCTGACCGCGCTCGAGGTGCTGACATGGCAACTCCAAAAAACCGGCGATTGGCTCGCCCTCGGACGGCCGACGCTGGCTGAGATCTCCTGCTATCCGTATGTGAAACGCGCACCGGAAGGCGACATCCCGCTCGAACCCTGGCCGGAGGTCTGCGCCTGGCTCGCACGCTGCGAAACCATTCCCGGCTGGTTCCCTCTCGATCCCTAGAGGCTCCACACGGGACCGTCGCGGTTCGCAGGTCCGCGACACTTGAATCGCCCCCCCTGCCGAAGTCGCAATCTGACACCGAAATTTACAACTCGGGACGCCTTACCGCTCCGCAGGAATTGGCGTCAGGCCACCACGTGCCGGCGCATGAAGTCCGCAAACACGCCGACGATCTCCGGCTCGAGATGGCCCCACTCCGTGAACGGCACGACGGGCTCGTCGGAATCCTCGATCGGGAGCTTGTGTATCTCGCTGCCCGGGATCAGCTCGTGCACCTTCTGACCCACACGGGAATCATGCACTCGGTCGTTGCCCGGAATGATCACGGACGGCATCCCGAGCGATCCGAGATCGTCCGCGCTGACACCAAAGACCGGCAGTTCGGCCCCCGCCATAAAAAGGTCGCGCAAACGCGTCTGGATATCGATAAACGCCTCCGCCGACATCGACATCAGCCGGTCGTGATTGCCCGCATTCGCCGCGATCCGTTCGCCATATTCCGGCGTGGCACAAACCGCCTGCATCCCGCCGCTTTGCGCAGCGCGAATGAACTGGTCGTAATAGTTCTCCGGCAGGCGGCCCGCCGCGAATGCTCCACCGGTCACGCGCAGCAGCAGTAGCCCGCACACCGCGTCCGCGTGGCGCAACGCGAAGAAAAGCGCCGTCCGCGCGCCGGACGACGAACCGCCGATGAACGCGGGCACCTCGTCCAGCGTCATGAGCAACACATGAAGATCGTCGGCCCAGACCGCCTCCTCCACCTCGTCTGCGCTCATCAGGATGTCCGAGGCGCCGGTGTTGCGCCGATCGTGCAAAAGCACGCGAAATCCCTCCGCCGCAAGCTTGCGGGCCATCGGCAGAAACTCGTCATACCCGCGCCGGCCGCCCGTAATCAGCGCCACCAGCGGCCCGTCGTCGCCGACGATTTCGTAGCGCAGGTTGACCCCGCGAATTTCGATCATGTCCGACATTGTCACCTCCCGACCGGCGCACACGCACCATGCGCGCCGTCCCTTCTGATCTGTCGAAGCTTGCATCAATGCGCGCCGGACGAGCAAGCGATGCAACGGACGACTTGCACCGAGGCGCGCCGCATGTTCCCTATGCTGCGGTACCATTTCGAGGCTCGGGCCCGGAGGACGTAAGTGGCTGATCTGGCTAAAAAAGCGCTCAACATTGAAGACCTGCGTCGCATGGCGAAGCGCCGGTTGACGAAGTCCTTGTTCGACTTCTGCGACAAGGGCAGCGAGGACCAGGTCGCGATGCGCGACAACCGCGCAGCTCTGGACCGCATCAAGGTCATGCCGCGCGCGCCGCGCGACGTTTCGCGGCACGATCCGGGAATCACGCTGTTCGGGGAGAAGCTCGGCCTGCCGATCCTAATCGCCCCGACGGGACCCGCGGGGTTCGTCTGGTACAGAGGCGAGACCCAGCTCGCCCGCGCGGCTGCGAAAAAGAACATCCCCTTCACCCTCGCCAGCACGTCGAACACCGCCATGGAGCGGGTGATCGAGAATGGCGGCGGTACCCAGTGGTTCCAGCTCTATGTCTGGCGCAACCCCGAGGCCGCGTTCGTGACCGTGCAACGCGCCCGTGACGCCGGCTTCAAGGCGCTCGTCGTGACGGTGGACTCGCCCGTTTACAACAACCGTGAGATCGACGTGCGCAACGGGCTGGTCTTCCCGCCGCGCATCACCCCGAAAGCCGCGGTCGATGGGCTGCTGCACCCGCGCTGGCTGCTCGGGACGGCCGGCCGCTACGTCCTCGCCGAGGGACGCCTGCCCGCCTTCACGAACATTCACATCCCCAACGAGGACAAGGCCGAGGCCACCGGCTACGTCTCCGCCAGTTCGGGCTCGTTCCTCAACCGCAACGCCTCGCTCGATTGGGACTATGTAGCCCGCCTGCGGGAGATGTGGCCGCACAAGCTCCTCATCAAGGGCATCCTCCATCCCGACGATGCGGTCGCTGCCGTCAAAAACGGCGCCGACGGCATCTTCGTGTCGAACCACGCCGGCAACGTCAACGATACGGCGATCACGCCCTGGGACGCGCTCCCGGCCATCGTCGATGCCGTGGGCGGCCGCACGACCATCATCGCCGACAGCGGCGTGCGCCGTGGCTCCGACGTGCTCAAGGGCCTGGCGCTCGGCGCGGACGCGATCGCGATCGGCCGAGCGACCCTCTACGGGGTCGGCGCCGCCGGCGAGGCCGGGGCCAGCCGGGCGCTGGACATTCTCGATGCCGAAATACGCCGGACCATGGCCGTCATGGGCGTATGCGACATCGCCTCGATCACGCGCGACAACATTCGCCTGCCGCACGAACTGCCCGTGTCGGGAACCGCTGGCTAGCGCGTTTCATCTGCCGCGGCAGTCTCATCAGCGTCGGACTAGCTCCAATCCGATATGGACTGGGTCTGCGTGAAGTCCGAGAACATGATGTTGAAGGCGAGGCTGACGCGAATCTTGTCGGGGGGATTGGCCTCCACCGTGTGCTGCAGCCACGACGGGAACATGATCAGCACGCCTGTCTTGATCGGCAAGTGCATGGTCCGTGCGGTCAGCGGCGTTTCTTCCAGCAGCCGCGGAAGAATCACCCGGCGCTCCGCCCGGGTGTCGCGGAAACTAATGCAGTCGGCGCCCTCGGGCGTCTTCATATAGTAAACGACGCTCAGATAGTTGTCTGGTGCCTGTGAAGCAGATGTCCGACCCCGCGCGGCTTGATGTTCATCCAGCTTGTGGTGATCTCGAACGGTGCCGGCGCAACCTTCTGCATTTCGAGCACCCGCTTGCTCGCCGCGCCGATGACCTCGACCATCCGGTTGAAACCATCGAGGATGTTCAGGTCCGTGCGGGTCTGCTAGCCGGCCTCCTTGTCGAGAACGTCGCGCCCCAGATTTTCGAGCTGTCCGAGCAGCTCCGCGTTGAGTACGTCCGCGACATACGGTTCCAGTACCTGGGCCCAGACCGGCACCGCGAACAGCGGCATCATCTGCGAGCTCTCGGAGATGTCACCGGGTCTCCCGCGTGGCCCCGTCGCCTATCGCGGCAGCAACGAGCTTCCCATCAGGAACTCGTCGACGGCCCGCGCCGCCTGGCGGCCTTCGCGGATCGCCCACACCACCAGGGACTGGCCCCGGCGCATGTCACCGGCAGTAAACACCTTGTCGTGCGATGTGCGGTAGGCGTTGGTATCGGCCTTGACGTTGCCGCGCGCGTCGAGCTCGACGCCGAGCTCCGTGAGCAGCCCTTTTGCGACGGGATGCAGGAAACCCATGGCCAGCAGTACCAGGTCGGCCTGGAGCTGGAACTCCGTACCGTCGACGGGCTGGAACTTCTCGTCGACCCGCTGGCAGTTGATATGGGTCACGTGGCCGTTCTCGCCGCCGATGCTGGTCGTGGTGACCGAGAAGTCGCGCTCCGCGCCCTCCTCCTGGCTTGACGAGGTCCGCATCTTCAGCGGCCAGTGCGGCCAGGTCAGCCCCTTGTTCTCCTTCTCCGGCGGCTCCGGCATGATCTCGAGCTGGACGACCGAGAGCGCACCCTGGCGAATCGACGTGCCGATGCAGTCGGAGCCCGTGTCGCCGCCGCCGATCACCACCACGTTCTTCTGCGTGGCCAGGATCGGTTCCACATCGCCATCCATATTGCTGCCCGCCACGCGGCGGTTCTGCTGGGGTAGGAAATCCATCGCGAAGTGCACGCCCTCGAGGTCGCGCCCCTCGACCGGTAGATCGCGCGGCGTCTCCGAGCCGCCGCACAGCAGTACGGCGTTATAATCCACATCGAGCTGTGCCCCGGTCAGGTCCACGCCCACATGGACGCCGCAGTGCAGTGTGACGCCCTCGGCGGTCATCTGCTCCATCCGGCGATCGATGAGTTGCTTTTCCATCTTGAAGTCGGGAATGCCGAAGCGCAGGAGCCCACCCGGCGCCTCGTTCTTCTCGAACAGGTGTACGTCGTGGCCTGCCCGCGCGAGCTGCTGCGCCGCCGCGAGCCCAGCGGGTCCGGAGCCGACGATCGCGACCTTCTTGCCGGTCTTCACCTCCGGTATCTGCGGCGTGATCCAGCCCTCTTCCCACGCCTTGTCCACGATGGCGCACTCGATCGTCTTGATGGTGACCGAGTTGTCGTCGATGTTGAGCGTGCAGGCCGCTTCACAAGGGGCCGGGCAGATCCGCCCCGTGAACTCCGGGAAGTTATTGGTCGAGTGCAGGTTGCGCGACGCCTCTTCCCAGTCCGAGTTGTAGACGAGGTCGTTCCAGTCCGGGATCTGGTTGTTCACCGGGCAACCGTTGTGACAGAACGGAATCCCGCAATCCATGCACCGCGCCGCCTGGCGCTCGAGGTCGCGATCCTCCAGCGGAATGACGAACTCGTCATAGGTCCGGATCCGGTCCGCCGCGGGCTTGTAGGTCCGGTCGTGCCGCTCGATCTCGATGAAGCCTGTAACCTTGCCCATTATCCCCTCCGCATTCCGAAGTTCATCTCGCCGGTCTGCTCGACCTGCATTTCGTGCAGGGCGCGGCGATATTCCACCGGCATGACCTTCACGAACTTCGGCAAATACTCGTCCCAATTGTCCAGGATGTGCTGTGCGCGTGTCGATGCTGTGTAGCGCGCATGGTTCTGGATGAGCTGGCGCAGCCTCTCGGCATCGAAGCGGGTCATGTCGGACTGGAGATCGACGAGCCCGTGGGACTCGTTGTCCGACAGGTGCAGCTTATCCATCTCCTCGACTTCGTCCTCGATCGGCTCGAGATCGACCATGGCGAGGTTGCACCGGCCCTCAAAGCCGCCCGACTCGTCCAGCACATAAGCGATGCCGCCCGACATGCCCGCCGCGAAGTTGCGGCCGGTCTCGCCGAGCACGACGACGATTCCGCCGGTCATGTACTCGCAGCCATGGTCGCCGGTGCCCTCGACGACTGCGATCGCGCCCGAGTTGCGAACGGCGAAGCGCTCTCCCGCGATCCCGCGGAAGTAACACTCACCGGTGATCGCACCGTAGAGCACCGTGTTACCGACGATCATGCTCTCATCCGGGTTGATCCCGCTAGCGGGATCCGGGCGGACGATCAACTTGCCGCCGGACAGCCCCTTGCCGACATAGTCGTTGGCCTCGCCCACGAGATCGAGGGTGATGCCGTGGGCGACCCACGCGCCGAAGCTCTGACCCGCAACGCCCTTCAGGTTGAACCAGATCGTGTCTTCCGGCAGTCCCGCATGACCGTATTTCCGAGCCACGCGGCTCGACAGCATCGTACCCGCGGTCCGGTCGGTGTTGCCTATCGGGAAATCCGCCTGCACCGGCGTCCCGTTCTCCAGGGCCGGCACGGCGGTTTCGATGAACTTTCGGTCCAGGATGTCGTGGATCGGGTGGTCCTGCGCGATCCGATTGTAGTTGTCGACCCGCTCCGCCTCTTCGGGCTTGTGGAACAGGCGCCCGAAGTCGAGCCCCTTGGCCTTCCAGTGTTCGACGGCCGCGACGGTGTCGAGCGCATCGGTCTGGCCAATCATCTCATTCAGGGTCCGGAAGCCCATCTCCGCCATGAGAGCACGGGCCTCTTCCGCCACGAAGAAAAAGTAGTTCACGACATGCTCGGGCGCGCCGGTAAACTTCTTGCGCAGCTGCGGGTCCTGGGTCGCGATCCCGACCGGGCAGGTGTTGAGGTGACACTTGCGCATCATGATGCAGCCGGACGCGATCAGGGGCGCGGTGGCAAAACCGAACTCGTCGGCCCCCAGCAGCGCACCCACGACGACATCCCGGCCCGTCCGCAGGCCGCCGTCGACCTGGACCGCGATCCGCCCGCGCAGGTCATTCATGACGAGCGTCTGCTGGGTCTCGGCGAGGCCGATTTCCCAAGGCGAGCCCGCGTGCTTGATCGACGTCAGCGGCGACGCGCCGGTACCGCCCTCGAAGCCCGAGATCGTCACATGGTCAGCGCGCGCTTTGGAGACGCCGGCCGCGACCGTCCCGACACCGACCTCGGAGACCAGCTTGACGCTGATCGCCGCCTCGTCGTTGGTGTTCTTCAGGTCATAGATCAGCTGCGCCAGGTCCTCGATCGAGTAGATGTCGTGATGCGGCGGCGGCGAAATCAGGCCAACCCCCGGCGTCGAATGACGCACCTTCGCGATCACCGCATCGACCTTGTGGCCCGGGAGCTGGCCGCCCTCGCCGGGCTTGGCACCCTGGGCCATCTTGATCTGGATCATGTCCGAATTGACCAGATACTCGGCCGTCACGCCGAACCGTCCCGAGGCGACCTGCTTGATCGCCGAGCGCATCGAATCGCCGTTGTCCATGGGCGTGAAGCGATCGACCTCCTCGCCGCCCTCGCCGGTGTTCGACTTGCCGCCGATCCGGTTCATCGCGATCGCGAGGTTCGTGTGCGCCTCGCGCGAGATCGAGCCGAACGACATTGCACCCGTGGCGAAACGCCGGACGATCTCAGACGCCGGCTCGACCTCGTCGAGCGGCACTGGCGTACGGCCTGTCTCCTCGGCCGGGCGGAGCCGGAACAGGCCCCGCAGGGTCATCAGTTCTTCGTCCTGCTTATTGATGGCTTCGGCAAACGCCGCGTACTTGTCCGGCAGGTTGCCGCGCACCGCGTGCTGGAGGTCGGCCACCGAGTTCGGGGTCCAGGAATGCTTTTCGCCCCGGATGCGGAAGGCATACTCGCCGCCCACGTCGAGCGCCGTCCTGTAAACCGGGTTATCCCCGAAGGCATCGGCATGGCGCTGGTGGGTCTCGCGGGCAATCTCCGCCAGGCCCACGCCCTCAACCGCCGTGTGGGTGCCAGTGAAGTACTTCTCGACAAAAGAGGACTGCAGGCCCACCGCGTCGAAGATCTGCGCGCCGCAGTAGGACTGGTAGGTCGAGATGCCCATCTTGGACATGACCTTAAGGATGCCCTTATCGATCGCCTTGATGTAGCGGCGGATGATCTGTTCGTCGCTCAGCTCCTCGTCGAACTTCTCGCGCAGGTCGGCGAGCGTCTCGAAAGCGAGCCACGGGTTGATCGCTTCCGCGCCGTATCCGGCGAGCGTGCAGAAATGATGCACCTCGCGCGCCTCGCCGGTCTCGACGACGAGGCCGACCGAGGTCCTGAGCCCCTTGCGGATCAGGTGATGATGGACCGCCGACGTCGCGAGCAGCGACGGGATGGCAACCCGGTCCGCCGCGACGAGCCGGTCGGACAGGATGATGATGTTGTAGCCCTGGCCGACGGATTCCTCGGCGCGCGCGCAGAGATCATCGATCGCCTGCTCCATATGCGCTTCGCCGTGATCCGCCGAATAGGTGATGTCGAGCGTCTGGGTCCGGAACTGGTTATCGGCGATATCGCCAATGGCACGGATTTTCTCGAGCCCGGCATTGGTGATGATCGGCTGGCGCACCTCGAGGCGCTTCAGCGTCGATGTGCCCTCGAGGTCGAGCAGGTTCGGCCGCGGCCCGATGAAGGACACGAGCGACATTACGATCTCCTCGCGGATCGGGTCGATTGGCGGGTTCGTCACCTGGGCAAACAGCTGCTTAAAGTAGGATGCCAGCGGCTTCGAGCGCGAAGACAGGGCCGAGAGCGGCGTGTCGGTGCCCATGGCACCCGTCGCTTCCTGCCCGGTGTGCGCCATCGGCGCCATCAGGAACTTCAGGTCTTCCTGGGAGTAGCCGAACGCCTGCTGCCGGTCGAGGAGCGAGGCCGAGGACGCCGCCGGCGGTCGGCCGACGTCGGGCAGGTCCTTCACGCGGATCTGGGTGTTGGCGAGCCACTCCGGGTAGGGGTGGCTGTTGGCCAGCTCGGACTTGAACTCCTCGTCGGAGATTATCCGGCCCGCCTCCATGTCGATCAGCAGCATCTTGCCGGGCTGCAGGCGCCACTTGCGGGCGATATTCTCTTCCGGAATGTCGAGGACACCCATCTCGGAGGCGAGCAGGACATACCCGTCCTTGGTCTCCAGGAAACGCGCCGGGCGCAGCCCGTTGCGGTCGAGCGTCGCGCCCACGACGCGGCCGTCGGTATAGGCGATCGCCGCGGGGCCGTCCCACGGCTCCATCAGGGCCGCATTGTACTCGTAGTAGGCGCGCAGCGTGTCATCCATGAGGGGGTTACCGGCCCACGCCTCGGGGATCATCATCATCATGGCCTGGGGCAACGAGTATCCACCCTGGAAGAGCAGCTCGAGCGCATTGTCGAAGCAGGCGGAGTCCGATTGCCCCTCAAAGGAGATCGGCCAGAGCTTCTCCATGTCATCGCCGAAGACCGGGGACGACATGGTGGCCTGGCGGGCCGCCATCCAGTTGTTATTGCCGCGCAGCGTGTTGATCTCGCCGTTGTGGCAGATCATCCGGTACGGGTGGGCCAGTGGCCAGGCCGGGAAGGTGTTCGTCGAGAAGCGCTGATGCACGAGCGCGACGGCGGACGTCACGCGCGGATCCTGCAGGTCCTTGTAATACTGAGACAGCCCGTCCGCGAGCACCAGTCCCTTGTAGACGATCGTCCGCGACGAGCAGGACGAGGGGTAATAGCCGATTGCCGCTTCCGGCTCGGTTTCCCGAATCTTGTTCGAGGCCGCCTTGCGACCGACATAGAGCTTACGCTCGAAATCGTCGTCGCTCGGCATGTCCGCGCCCCGGGCGATGAATACCTGGCGATGCATGGGTTCCGTGGGCCTCACGCTTTCGCCGAGTACGGAGGAGTCCACTGGCACGTCGCGCCAGCCGATAATCTCCATCCCCTCCGCAAGCATCGCCGCTTCGTAGGCCTCCTCGATGACCTTCTGGTGACCGCCATCACGGGGCACGAAGAGCTGCGCCACGCCGTAGTGCTGCGGTTCTGGCAACGCGAAACCGAGCCGTTCGGCCTCGGCGGCGAAGAATTCATGCGGTAGCTGAATGAGAATGCCTGCGCCGTCGCCGGCCTTCGGGTCAGCGCCGACCGCGCCGCGATGTTCAAGATTACAAAGGATACTTAGACCATCCTCGACGATCTTGCGGCTACGCTCGTTGCGGATCGAGCAGATCATGCCGATGCCGCAGGCGTCATGCTCGTGTGCCGAATTGTAAAGACCGCGCGCCGGCTGCATGCCCGCATAGGGCACTGCGGTGGCGGTATTGCTCAAGGAGATCTTGTCGGTCTTACGCACGTTCGAAATTTCCAACTCACAAGCTCGGTTATCGTTGTCACCGTTCCCGCGATTAGGAATCGGTTGCTTTGGAACAAATTCCACCAGTCTTCCGCGCCCGTCTGTGTTTCGGACTACCAGCCCGCGGCGGCGGATACTAGCGGATGGAAGCGCTAAACCCACGCCGACTCCCGCTCTGACTGCCAAAAAATATCTTTGGCTTCAGACCCGTGACGCAACCGACGAAAAACCCCGCCGAGGCGGGGCAGGCTGTTGATTATCAACCAGAATTGATGCGGGGGCAGGACTTGAGCCCGCAACCTTCAGGGTATAACTCTGATGGTGTCAAAATGGACTAGCGAGCAACCGCCCACTTGGACACCTTCCAACATTGCCAGCGCTCGATGATGTATGGGCGAATAGACACTAATTCTCACCATGAGACAAGGGCAAACACGAGGCATTGCGTGCGGCATTTTGTGCCTTACTTGGCAGGCTCAGGTCGTCATCAACCAGTAGCTCAGACAGTACAATCACATCCGCCCACATAAGGCCCTGAATATGCGACCGTAAGCGCGGGAAACTCTAATCAGGAATGGCCCAGGACTTGGGCGCTAGTCAGCTTTGATCCATCGTTATTGACATGGCTGATCAGCGTCCCGTCGGGATTTTCGTGGGGCTTCTCTAGGTCAGTTCTCTGCCCGTTCAGCCCAACCGGCGAAGATCCGTTCTAGAACCACCACTACGTAATAGAGCAGGATGCCTAGGACAGCGAGAGCGATCAGAACCGCGAACATCAGCGGATAGTCGGCGCTGATCTTGCCGCTGTCGAATAGGTGGCCGAGGCCGCGTCCGTGGGGTTCGACGATCTCCATCAGGTTCGTTCCGATAAAGGCAAGCGTGACCGCAACCTTCAGCGCGCCAAAGAACTCTGGCAGGGTTTTCGGCAAGGCAATCTTCCAGAATACTGTGAACCGGCTCGCGCCGAGTGCACGCAGGATGTCACGGTATTCCGGCTCCAGGGTCGAAAGGCCGATCGAGATCGACACGGCGATGGGGAAGAAAGAGATCATGAATGCGATTAGGATCGTATTCATGTCGTGGGCGCCGACGAACAGCAGCGCGATCACCGGAACGACGGTCGCCTTCGGGATCGCGTTGAAGCCGACTAGAAGCGGGTAGAGCCCATCGCGTACGGTCTTGGAGAAGCCCATGACCATGCCGATCAGTCCGCCGACGAAGACCGCCAGCACGAGGCCAACCACGGTGCGCCAGAGCGTGTCCCAGCCGAACTGAATGAACAGGTCACGGAATTTCCAAAAGGCGGGCCAAATGTCCGACGGCGAAGCCATCTTGTAGTTCGGCCAGCCGTTCACCCAAACCAGTAACTCCCAGAGGATGAGGAAGATCACAATTGCAGCGAGCGGTATGAAGAACTTGTTGAGGGCTGCGGCGTTCATTGGATGGCCTACGCCGTTTCGCGCCCTTGAGCGATCTCGATCTGGTGGCGAAGGATAGCTAGCATGTCGACGGATTCCTTGGTGTAGAGGTCGTCGATGGTTCGATTTTCGCCGAGGTCCACGTTCATTAGGTGCTGAACCGTTGCTGGGCGGCCAGACAGGACCACCACCTGGTCGGCAAGGAACACAGATTCACGCAGATCGTGGGTGATGAGCAGGCAGGTGAATTCCTCTTCCTTACGCAGGTCGAGCATGATCCCCCAGAGGTCCTCGCGAGTGAACGCATCGAGCGCGCCGAACGGCTCGTCGAGGATCAACACCTCGGGCCGGTGAACCAACGCCCGGCAGAGTGAGGCGCGCTGGCGCATTCCGCCGGACAGTTCCGACGGGCGTTTATCCTCGAAGCCTTCCAGCCCAACCAGCGCGAGCAGTTCGCGCGCTCGGCCAGCGCGCTGAGCCTTCGAGAGCTTGTTAGAAACGATTTCAAGCGGCAGCATCACGTTGTCGAGGATGGAGCGCCATTCGAGCAGCACCGGGTTTTGGTAGGCCATGCCAATAGTCGCACGCGGTCCGTGGACCGGCTCATCCTGCAGGCGCACCTCGCCCATGTCCGGGATCATGAGCCCGGCAATCAGGCGCGTCAAAGTGGACTTGCCGCAGCCCGACGGACCTACAACAGCGGTGAATGTATTCTTCGCGCACTGGATGGTGAGATTGTTGAGAACCGGCAGCGGGCCGGCATCAGTTTTGTAGGCGTGCGTTACCCCACGCAATTCGATTTGGGGGGCGTCGGACATAGTATCTCCGAGGGAAAGGGGTGCCGCCGGCGGCAGGCCCGCCGGCGGCAAAAGCCCTACTTCAGTATCAGGCTACCGTCTTTCGGCAAATATGCGTCGGTGAAGTAAAGTGAGGCGTCAGGTTTGCCCTTGAACTCGTAATTTTCGGCAAGCTGGGAGAGCGCCTTCTCGAAACGTGCAGCGTCGATGCCACCCATGCCGTTGGCCTTGGTGAAGTCGGTCACGACATTGGCGTCGATCGCGAGCTGCAGGCGGCGCTGTTCCAGCGCCACGTCGGCGGCCGGGTTGCGCTTGCCGACCATCGCCGCCCCGGCAGCCGGGTCGGCAATCACGTCGTTCCATCCCTTCGCGACGGCACGCAGGAAACCGGTGACGACCTTCGGGTTCGCCTTGGCGAAGTCAGTGTTCACGATGATAGCGTTGCCGTATAGGCTCAGCCCGTTATCAGCCATGAGGATCACATTAATGTCGTCCTCTGGGACTCCGAGGCGCACCAGGTTGAGGTAGCTGGAGAAGGAGAATCCCGTAATGGCGTCCACTTTGCCCTCAGCTAGCATCGGCTCGCGGGTCGGGAAGCCGACCGGTTCCACCTTCACCTTGGATACATCAATGCCATTTGCGGTCGCAAAAGCCGGGAACTGCGCCCACGCACCGTCCGGAGGCGGAGCGCCGAGCACCTTGCCTTCTAAGTCCTTCGGTCCTTTGATGCCCTGAGACGCGCGACCTACTACGGCGAAAGGCGGCTTGTCATAGATCATCATGACGGCGGTGATGGGCGCCCCGGGGTTCTGGTCAAGAAACTTGATCAAGCTGTTGATGTCAGCGAAGCCCAGCGGGAAAGCGCCGGTGGCGACTTTGGGGATCGCGTCGAGCGAGCCCTTTCCGGCCGATACCTCCACGTCGAGGCCCTCGGCCTTGAAGTGGCCGTTGTCGATGGCGGCGAAGTACGCGGCGCTCGGGCCCTCGAACTTCCAGTCCAGTGCGAACGAAACCTTGGTTTGCGCGGTGGCACCGGTCGCGGCGGCCGCGGTGACAACAGTGGCAAGCCCGATGGACTTCACCCACATATTCATATCTCTCCTTAAACTCATCTGTTCACCTCATTTGCAAATTTGATGTTGGGCGCAATCCGCCCCAAGACCGCACCCTTAGAAATTTGCAACTCTGGTGCCACTGAAATAGATACCCGTTTTTTCCTCTTGAAAATAAATACTTACCTCTTTCCTGCGCGTTGCAGCACGCTTCTTTGGGTCGGAATACTGCCGAAAAATTACAACGGTTGCCGCTTTTTTGAGCGCTCGCCACATGTGAAGACTTTGATGCCAATTCTTTAGCCTGCAAATGGACGCGGGTAAGGGGAGCGACCTAGTTTATGCCTTGCTCGTCAGGTTACAGAGGGTTCGGTGACAACCAGCGCCAATTCAACCTGAAGGGCTAATTTCTAGACATAAAAAATCACCTAACCAATTGGTAGAGCGCTTAATTCTTGATTACGGGGGCAGGATTCGAACCTGCGATCCCCACACCCCCAGAAGGCTTCACTCACTATTTCTGTTTACAAACATATATGAGCTTGGGTTGATAACGTTCTCGCCACTCCAACGA
This sequence comes from Rhodospirillaceae bacterium, assembly GCA_038132575.1. GTDB lineage: Bacteria > Pseudomonadota > Alphaproteobacteria > UBA6615 > UBA6615 > UBA8079. The sequence goes on along the minus strand of JAYPRP010000061.1, from coordinate 409 downwards.
TATGCAACAAGCTTTCCCCCTGGTTTAGCAATGCTGTAGTCGAGACAGGCGATATTTGATGCAAGGGGCGTAGGTTCTCCCTCCATCCAATAATGCCCGAGAAACACAGGCTTCTCTTCAGGGCCATATTCGACCATCTGGTCCTGGACGATCGCCTCGTCAGGGATATCTGCGGTCGCGCTCGGGGGACCCATATAAACATCCCGATAAGTGCGCCCTCCTGTCCACCAGCGCACTCTTATCTCATTTCGACGCGTTCCATCCTTGTCATGGAAGTATGTCCCCTTGGGCAGTGGAACCTCTTTGCCCTTTAAGAGGGTCTCGACGGCCTTGAATTGCCATGTTCCTCTACGGGATGACTCCACAAGCAAACTTTCTGGAAGGCCGGTTTGGCCCCGGTAGTCCCGGG
>JAYPRP010000060.1:0-16397 GCA_038132575.1 Rhodospirillaceae bacterium | reverse complement strand
CGAAATCCTCAACGACGAGGGCTTGCGCTACGAGGACGAGTTCGTCCGCCACAAGATTCTCGACTGTGTCGGCGACTTGTACCTCGCCGGCGCACCGATCTCCGGCCATTTCCAGGGATTCCGGTCCGGCCACGCGATGAACCATGAAATCGTCCGCGCCCTCTTCGCCGATCCCGCCGCATGGCGCTACGCCGAGACGGGCGAGGCACTCGCGCCGGAGCCGATCGCCGCGACGGCCTAGACGCGTTTCATCTGCACCAGATATCGAACGGGCCGGCCCAGCCGGCCCGTTTTTCTGTGAATCCAGCCGGGGCGTGATATATAGATATTGGTGACAAACACACCTGAATCCGTCCGCGGCGCGGAGACGTCAGCGGCCCAGACTCGCGAGATTTAAAGGACTATGCCGGAACGCAAGATCAGGGCAATGCGCTGCAGTGCTGGAGCCGCGTTGCTCGCCGCAATGATCATTGCTGGCTGCTCTTCCAACGACACGCCCGAATATGTCGAGCGACCCGTCGAGGAGCTGTACAACGAGGCCGTCGATCAAGTCGAAACGGAAAACTTTGCCGACGCGGCCGAAACATTTCTCGAGGTCGAGCGCCAGCACCCCTACTCCGTATGGGCGACCAAGGCGCAGCTCATGTCGGCCTTCAGCTACTATTCCGACGGCCAGTATGACGACGCCATCCTCTCCGCCGACCGGTTCATCCAGCTCCATCCCGGCAATCGGGACATCGCCTACGCCTACTACCTCAAGGCGCTGAGCTACTACGAACAGATCACGGATGTCGGCCGCGACCAGCGCATCACCGAGCTCGCGCTGCAGTCGCTGGACGACGTCGTACGGCGCTTCCCCGACTCCCGTTACGCCGGCGATGCGCGGCTCAAGATCGACCTGACCCGCGACCATCTCGCCGGCAAGGAGATGGAGATCGGCCGCTACTATCACGAGCGCGAGAACTACCTGGCTGCGATCAATCGGTACCGCACGGTGATCGAGGACTACCAGACAACGACCCATGTGCCGGAAGCACTGCTCCGGCTGTCGGAGGCCTATACCGCGCTGGGCATCGAACCCGAGGCGCGCGCCAACGCGGCCGTGCTCGGGCATAACTTCCCGGGCAGCGACTGGTATATCGACAGTTACGAGCTCGTCGGAGGTAAAGTCGTCCGCGATCTCGATGGTGACGGCGAGCCCGACCCGGTGCCGGAAAAAGGGTTCTTCAGCCGCCTCTGGCCGTTCTAGCGCGCGATGCTGCGTCAGCTTTCGATCCGGGACGTCGTCCTGATCGATCGGGCCGAATTGACGTTCGGCCCGGGACTGAGCGCGCTGACCGGGGAGACAGGTGCCGGAAAGTCCATTCTGCTCGATGCGTTCGGCCTAGCGCTCGGCGCGCGGTCGGACGCCGGACTGGTCCGCCGGGGCGCCGAACAAGCAACCATCACCGCAATATTCGACGAATACAGTGCCGCGCGGCTCACGGAGCTCCTCGAGGAGCATGGCGTCGAGATCGATCCGGGTGAGGAACTGATCCTCCGCCGGACAGTCGGCGCCGATGGCCGCAGCCGAGCATTCCTGAACGACCAGCCGATCAGCGTTGGCCTGCTACGCCAGATCGGCGATGCGCTGGTCGAGATACACGGCCAGTTCGAACGCTTCTCGCTGGCCGAACCCGTCCAGCAACGGCGAGCACTGGACGCGTTCGCCGCAAACGAAGGCGCGTGCACGACGGTAGCCCAGCGATTCCGTGCGTGGCGCGACACCGTCGCACGACACAAGGAGGCGCAGGATGCGCTGTCCGCCTCCGCCGAAAAGGCCGACGCGCTGCGGGCCGCGCTTGAGGAACTCGAACTTCTCGACGTGCAGGTCGGCGAGGAGGCCGAGCTTTCCTCGCGACGTCAGATGCTCCAGAACGCGGGACGGCTGATCGAGACACTGAATGGCGCGACCGAGGCGTTGACCGGCGAGAATGGGGCCGGGGCGATGCTTCAGCGCGCCGCCGGTGGTCTGGAGCGCGACGACGACATCTCCGGCGGCCGCCTTGGCCCGATAATCACTGCCATCGACAAGAGCAGCGCGGAGCTCGCGGAGGCGATCCAGGAACTCAACTCGGTCGCCCATGCACTCGACACCGACACCGGCGAGATCGAGGCGGTCGAGGAGCGACTGTTCGCGATGCTGGCCGCGGCGCGGCGCCACCAGGTAACAGCCGACGAGTTGCCGGCGCTCCGCGAGCGTCTTGCGGCAGAACTGGAGGCCATCGACGGGCGCGACGATCATCTCAATGCGCTCGCCCGCGAGGCCGAAGCCGCGCGCCGGGCCTACTGCGAAGCCGCGGAGGCCCTCTCCCGGGCGCGACGGGAGGCGGCAAGGAAGCTGGATGCGCGGATTGCCAAGGAGCTGCCACCGCTCAAACTCGAGAACGCGCGCCTCGCGACCAGTGTGACACCGCTCGACGAGACGGACTGGGGCGACCACGGGATCGATTCGGTCGCCTTCAATGTTGCGACAAATCCGGGGACCGAACCCGGGCCCCTCGGCCGCATTTCCTCGGGTGGCGAGCTCAGCAGGTTCATGCTCGCCCTCAAGGTGGTGCTGGCCGGCACATCGGGCGCGCGCACCATCGTCTTCGACGAGGTCGATACGGGTATCGGCGGCGCGACGGCCGCGGCCGTGGGCGAACGTCTTGCGGAGCTGGCGGAGGCGGTGACGGCTCAGCAGATCCTCGTGGTCACCCACAGCCCCCAGGTCGCCGCTTCGGCGGGCGAACATCTGCGGGTGGAGAAGGAAACTTCGGGCAACGTCGGAGCGAAGAAAGCGGCGACACGCGTCACGCGGCTCGACCCGGACGAGCGGCGCGAGGAAATCGCGCGCATGCTCTCCGGCGCGGATATCACGGACGAGGCGCGCGCCGCGGCGGATAGATTGATGGACCACGCGCGCAAAGTGAACGCCTGACCGGCCATGACCCCAGCCCGGCGTGAACGCATGATCGGAATCCTCTGGGTCGCCGCCATTGTTGTGATCTGGTCCGCCTTCCACCTTTCAGGCCGTCTTTCCGTACAGTTCGTTCTCACCCCCTTCGATCTGACGACACTGCGCGTGGCCGTCGCGGCGATTGTCCTGTTTCCGTGGCTGCTCCGGCACGGCCTTGGGGGAATCAGCTTCTGGCAGGCCGCCCTGCTGGCGCTGACCGCGGGGCCCGGCTTCGCCGTCTTCGCATTCGGCGGGTATCTGTTCGCCCCCGCCGCCCATGGCGCGACGATCCTCGCCGGGACACTGCCCCTGTTCACCGCACCGCTGGCCTGGTGGCTGGTCGGAGAGCGAATGAGCGGCTGGCGGGCCGTTTCCGTCGCCATGATCCTGGCCGGGGCAATGTTCCTGGTGTTCGAAGCATCGAACAGCGGACGACCGAACGAATGGCTGGGCGACCTTTTCTTCTTCGTCGGCGCGGCTTCATGGTCGCTGTATGGAGTCCTGATCCGGAAATGGCAGGTCACGCCGCTGCGCAGCGCCGCCATCGTCGCGATCTTCACCTTCGCCCTGTACTCTCCCGTCCACCTGCTGTTCCTGCCCTCGGGCCTGCTGCAGGCCTCCTGGCAGGAGATCGGCGCGCAGTGGATCTTCCAGGGCCTGATCGTGTTCATGGGATCGACGCTCGGCTACCCCCGCGCGGTCACCGCACTGGGTGCCACGCCGACAGCAACCGCCGTCGCCGACGTGCCGGCCGCCGTCACGATCATCGCGTGGTACGTGCTCGACGAGCCCCTCAGCGCCCACGGCGCGGGTGGGGTCGCTCTCGTCGTCGTCGGCATGATGGCCGGTGGGGTCCGCATGCGACCGCGCGAACCTGCAAGGGCCTGACGGAATCGTCCAATGGACCTAGATTGACGGCGATGACCGACCAGAATCCAACCGACGCGGAAGCACTGTCCGCGGCCGAGGCCGGCGCCGAGCATGCGCGGCTGGCCGACGAAATTCGGGCCCACAACGTCGCATACCATCAGGAGGACGCGCCGGTCGTCTCTGACGCCGAGTATGACGCCCTCTTCCAGCGCCTGCTGGCCCTTGAGGCAGCGCACCCGGACCTCGCAACAGACGACAGTCCGAGCCAGTCTGTCGGTGCCGCACCGGCCCAGGGGTTCGCGAAGGTTCGGCATGCCGTTCCGATGCTGTCCCTTGGCAACGCCTTCGATGCGGAGGATGTCAGCGAGTTTCTCGCGCGTGTTCGCCGGTTCCTGAACCTCGAGGACGCCGACAGCCCCGAAATCGTCGCCGAACCCAAGATCGACGGGCTGTCCGTGTCCCTGCGCTACGAGGACGGCGTCTTCGTGCGCGGCGCGACCCGCGGCGACGGCAACGAAGGCGAGGACATCACCGCGAACCTGCGGACGATCGGCGATATTCCCGGCACGCTCGCGGGTCCTGCGCCGGACATTGTGGAGGTGCGCGGCGAGGTGTACCTGCCCCGTTCCGCGTTCCTCGAACTCAACGCCCGGCAGGACGCCGCTGGCCACAAGCTGTTCGCCAACCCCCGCAACGCGGCCGCCGGCAGCCTCCGCCAGCTCGATACGGCCGTCACCGCTTCCCGTCCGCTTCGGATGTTCGCATATGCCTGGGGAGAGATGAGCGCCGACGTCGCGGAAACCCAGTGGGATTTTCTAGAACAGGCAAAGGCCTGGGGCTTCGAGACCAACCCGCTGTCTCTGATCTGCCGTAACCTCGACGACATTCTCACCAACTACACTGCAATCTCCGAGCAACGGCCATCGCTCGACTACGATATCGACGGAATTGTCTACAAGGTGAACCGCCTCGATCTCCAGCGCCGGCTCGGCTTTGTCAGCCGCGCACCGCGCTGGGCTATCGCGCACAAGTTTCCGGCGGAACAGGCGACGACCGTGCTTCAAGGCATCGATATCCAGGTCGGGCGCACCGGCTCGCTCACGCCCGTGGCGCGGCTGGAACCCGTCACGGTGGGCGGTGTCGTCGTGTCCAACGCCACGCTCCACAACGAGGACGAGATCACTCGCAAGGATGTGCGCGTCGGCGATACCGTGGTCGTGCAGCGCGCCGGCGACGTGATACCCCAGGTCGTCAGGGCCATCAACGAGAAGCGCCCGAAGGGCGCGAAGGCATTCGTCTTTCCCGACAAGTGTCCCATTTGCGGATCGGATGCCGTACGCGGCCCCGACGAGGCCGTGCGGCGATGCACCGGAGGCCTCACCTGCGCGGCACAGGTCGTCGAACGGCTCAAGCATTTCGTATCGCGCGACGCCTTCGACATCGAGGGGTTCGGCGCGAAGCACATCACCGCATTTCACGACGATGGCCTGATCTCGTCTCCCGGGGACATCTTCCGCCTCGAGGAGAGCGTCGTCGCCGAACGCGAGGGCTGGGGCGAGCAATCGGCGGCGAACCTCATTCGCGCCATCGAGGAGCGGAAGAACATCCCGCTGGATCGTTTTATCTATGCGCTCGGCATTCGCCAGGTCGGCCAGGCGACGGCCCGCCTTCTTGCCCGTAACTACGGCAGCTTTGCGGACTGGCATGCGTCGATGTGCCGGGCGGCGGCAGAGCGCGCCGGGAATCCGGACGCGATGAAGAAACCCGAGCTCGTGGGCGAGACGTTCGCGGCGCTTTGCGACATCGATCAGATCGGCATCTCCGTCGCGGACGACCTGGTCGCGTTCTTCGCCGAAGCGCACAACACCGATGTCCTCGACGACCTGGGGGCGCTGCTGGACATCGAAGCGTTCGAGGCCCCAACCGTCGACTCAGCGCTCGCCGGCAAGACGATCGTCTTTACCGGCACCCTGGAAAAGATGACCCGCTCGGAGGCCAAGGCGCGCGCCGAGGCGCTGGGTGCCAAGGTCTCGGGATCGGTATCGAGCAAGACCGACCTCGTGGTTGCGGGCCCCGGCGCCGGCTCCAAGGCGAAGAAGGCAACAGAGCTGGGCATCGAGACCATCGACGAGGATGCGTGGATCGCGATGATCGACGGCTGACGCCGTTTCACCGCGTGGATCCATCGCGCTGTTTCGCAGCACGCGTGTGCGGAATGAACTGCAAATGTCGCACGCCGGACCGTCAGGACCGGGGTCAAGATCGCGCGAATACGCGTGGTGGGGAAACCCGTCGCCCGACGTCAGAACGCGGCGCGCACCTCATCCGGGATCGGAATCACTTCGATACTGCCGTCGACGGCCGGTCCCGTCCGGACACAAACACGGACCTCATTCACTTCCGCAACGCACTTGCGCGTTCCCGCGTCGAGGATACGGTGACTGACTGTAAGTGACGTCCTTCCCCGGCGGCTCACAGCGCTCTCAATCGCAATCTCGTTGTCCCACATCACCGGAAACATGAAATTGCTCTCGATGTTCACGATGGGCAGCGTGACGCCAAACCGCGCATCGAGTTCGCGCATCGGCATGCCGGCGCGTTCGAAAAGTGCATGGCACGCCTCGTCCACCCAACGGAAGTAATTGGGGTAGTAGACGATCTGCGCCGGATCGCAGTCGCCGAAGCGGACCCGCCGTCGCCAGACTTCGACCCCCTCGCCCGCAACGCGCGCGTCAGCCACGTTCGCGCGCCTCGTATCGGGTCATGAAACCGGGCGCGAGCTTTCGCAGCCGCTCGACGTCGACCCGGCCCGAGCGCGTGATGTACGCATAAGCGAATTCGAGGGGCGCAAGCTTCATGTGGTCCTCGAAATCCTCGTACCAGCGCGCGCTGGTGTTGGCTGCGGCAATTAGCTTCTCGACGATGGGCCGACGATCGGCTTCGTAGCGCGCCAGCGCGGCGCGCACGTCTGCCGGCTCGGCTTCGAGCGCCTCGACCAGCGCGATCACGTCCTCCATCGCCAGCCGGGTTCCCGATCCGATGGAGTAGTGCGTGGTGTGAAGCGCATCGCCGACCAGAACCATGTTCAGATGCGACCAGCTGTCGTTCCATAACAGCGGGAAGTTACGCCAGTTCGACTTGTTCGTGATCAGCGGCTTGCCATCGAGCGTGTCAGCGAACAGGCGCGCGCACAGCGCCGCGGATTCTCCCTCGCCCATGGTGGCGAAACCCGCATTGAGCCAGGTTTCGCGCCCGCACTCCACCAGAAACGTGCTCATGTTTGGCGTGTAGCGATAATGATGGGCATTGAAGGGACCGAACTCGGTCTCGATGAAGGTCTGCGACAGGGTGTCGAACGGCTTCTCGACCCCGTACCAGGCGAACTTGTTCGTCAGATATGACAACGACATGCCGAAGTCACCCTCGAAGCCGCGCCGTACGACCGAATTGAGACCGTCGGCAGCGACGATGAGGTCCGCGTCAGCCAGCTCTGTGACGAAGGGGATCAGCCGGTCGAATTCCAGCTCGGCCCCCACATCGTTCGCCCGGGACTGCAGGAGTTGCAGCAGCTCCAGCCGGCCGATGGCCGAGAAACCCATGCCGTCGATCGTGACCTGCTCGCCGCGGTGGAACAGGTTCATGTCCTCCCACATCTCCATGCGCGGGGCGATCAGGTCATGGGTCTCCGGATCGTCTTCGCGCAGGAACTCGAGCGCGCGGTCCGAGAAGACCACGCCGAAGCCCCAGGTCGCGCCTGACGGGTTCTGCTCATACACACGGACCGTGTCGTCCGGGTGCCGCTTCTTCCAGAGCGTGGCGAAGTAGAGACCGGCGGGCCCGCCCCCAAGTACGGCAATACGCATGGTCATGGCGTTCGCGCTCCCGTCAGGCCGCAAGCAGCTTGAGGCCCATGATCTCGCGCGCCTCTTCCGGGGTTGCGGGCTCCATGCCCAGCTCCCGGATGACCCGCACGATACGCTCGACCAGCTGAACGTTATTCGCCAGCACGCCGCGCTCGTAATAGAGATTGTCCTCCAGGCCGACACGCACGTGGCCGCCGAGCAGCAGCGAAAGCAGTGCCGCGTTCAGCTGCGACGGGCCGATCGCACTCACATTGAAGTTGGCGCCCTCGGGAATCAGCTCGACCATGTCCTGCAGGATCTTCGGCGAATAGGGCATCGCACCTTGGAAGCCGCGATCCGCGCCTAAAACGAAATTGATAAAATAGGGCTGCTCATCGAGTCCCTCCTTGAGAAGGGTCATTACGTCCTGGAGAAGATGGGTCGGGCTGAACACCTCCCATTCGGGCTTGATGCCCTTTGCCTGCATCTTGGTCGCGAGTTCGCGGCAGCGTTCCGGCGACGTATTCATGATGATCTCACGGCCCTCGAAGTTAGCGACGATGGTGGTCGGGTCGAGGGTGCACATCTCCGCACCGGCTTCCATGCCCTTTAGCCGCTCCTCCCAGGACAGCTCAAGGAACCCTTCCGGGCCCTCCTTGATCATGTCACCATTGATGCCGCCGCCGGTGGAGTTGTTCAGGATGATGTCGCACTTCTCCCGAATACGTTCGTTGATTTCGCGATAGATGTCCGGGTTGCAGGTGGCCTTGTCGTCCGGCCGGCGCGCATGGACCGCCACCACCGATGCGCCGGCGTCATAGCAGCGATATACGTCGTCGGCGATTTCCTGAGGCTGGGTCGGGATATTCGGATTCTGTTCCTTGCTCGCCATACCGCCCGTGGGCGCGATGGTAACAATCACCTTGCGTTCGGCCATATCTCTTCCCCCTTTCTTTATCGTTCCGTCATACAAGCCGTTTCCGAGCATGCGGATTCAAAAAATATAACAACCAGAAGCGTTGGACCAGCATCCTCAGCCAGAACAAGGACATGCAGTCCACGATGTAGAACGTCAGCGAGGCGGAACGGATGAACCGCGAAATTTTCGAGGAACGCGTCGACCAGATCCGCGCTGCTCGACCCAGGAGACCGTCGAGTTCGACGGCAAGTACTCCAAGCCCCCTATCCCTACGACACCGACGGCTCCGCTAGTCGAGCGGCACCGTCGCGGCTGCCAGCCAGTCGCACACGTCGCCGTCGAGAAGCGGACCGACCTCGGACACAACACGCGCGTGGTAAGCGTCGAGCCATTCGCGTTCCGCGTGATCGAGCAGCACCGTATCGATCAGCCTCCGGTCAATAGGCGCCAGCGTGAGGGTCTCGAAGCCGAGCATCGGGCGCTCGCCGCCGTTAATCTCCTCGGCCGGCGAAACCGCGACCAGATTCTCGATCCGAATGCCAAACGCGCCCGCCTTGTAGTAGCCGGGCTCGTTGGAGACGATCATCCCGGGCGCGAGCGCTACGCTGCCACCGGCCTTCGAGATCCGGTGCGGCCCCTCATGCACCCCGAGGTAGCTGCCGACCCCGTGGCCCGTGCCATGGTCATAGTCGATGCCCGCCTGCCAGAGCGCGGCACGGGCAAACGCATCGATTTGCGCACCCGTCGTCCCCGCAGGAAACCGCAGGGCCGCAAGTGCGATATGCCCCTTGAGCACGCGGGTGAACCGGTCCCGCATCTCATCCGTCGGTGTCCCGATCGCGATAGTTCGCGTGACGTCCGTCGTACCGTCGAGATACTGGGCGCCGGAATCCACCAGATAGAGCTCACCGTCGCCCAGCGTCCGGTTTGTCCAGGGCGTAACACGATAGTGCACGATCGCGCCGTTCGGCCCGGCGCCGGAGATCGTATTGAAGCTCGTGTCGCTAAAATGCTCTCCGGTCCGACGGAACTCCTCGAGCTTTGCGGCTGCGCTCATCTCGTCCACGCCGCCATCGGGCGCCGTGCAATCGAGCCAGTGGAGGAACCGCGCGAGGGCTAGCGCGTCACGTAGGTGGGCCACCCGTGCCCCCCCGAGTTCCGTCGCGTTCTTGATCGCCTTGGGCCGCGTCACCGGGTCGTCGCCACGCAGCACCTTCGCGTCGGCCAGCTGGTCGAACACCCAGGCCGCTGCCGTGTCGGCGCTTACAAGCACCCGCCGGCCTACAAGCCCCTCGAGCGCGCCCGCGAACGCCTCCGGCACATGCACCCGCACATGGTCGCCGAGATGCGCCGGAAGCCCTTCCGATAGCTTTTCCGTGGCAACAAACCAGTCCACGCTCGCATCGGCATGCAGGATTGCAAAGCTGAGCGGCAACGGCGTGTGGTCCACATCCGCGCCGCGTATGTTGAGCAGCCAGGCGATGGAATCGGGCTGCGTCAGGACCACGGCATCCGCGCCGCCGGCCTTGAGTGTCTCCGCGATTTCCGTTCGCTTGTCCGCGCTGTCCCGGCCCGCGAAACGGCCCTCGTGCGGAACAACCGGTGCACACGGCGCCGGCGGGCGATCCGTCCAGATCGCGTCGAGGGGGTTCGCCGCGACGGGCACGAGCTCGGCGCCCACCCTCTCCGTCGCCCGCGCCAGCCGTTCGGCCTGTGACTTCGTATGCAGCCAGGGATCGTAGCCGAGCCTGGCCCCCGCCGGCAGATGTTCGGTCAGCCAGCCCGCGACGGGCTCCTCAATCAGGTGCCGGAACTCGTAAAGGTCGCCATCGGCCTGATCACGCACCTGGAGCGTGTAACGGCCATCGACGAAGATCGCCGCCCGCTCGCGCAACACGACCGCCGTCCCCGCCGAGCCGGTGAAGCCCGTCAGCCAGGCCAGCCGCTCCGCATCCGGCGGCAGGAACTCGTTCTGATGCGCATCCGCATGGGGCACCACGAACCCGTCGAGGCCGGCTTCGTCGAGGCGCGCACGCAATGCACCCAGACGGTCTGCGAGATTTGGCTTGCTCATGACCGCAAAGCTACGCGACGCCCCGGCGCAAGACAATTGCGGGCGACCGCGCTATCGTCGCGGATTCCCATTCGACCCGCACGAGGGAGGAGACACAATGACCCGCATCGACCCGCCGCCGGGGCCCAGCGTCACCGTTGCCGACATGGAGGCACGGACCGCCCGGTTCAGCGATCTCAAGGGCAGCGATCTCTGCTTCATGGACCAGCGCATTCCGGGCCACGAGCGCGAGATGATCAACCTGCACGGCCTCGGCGTGACCGAGAACGAGGACGACCCGGATCTCGCCCCCAAGCTGGGCAACGCGCACGGCTTCGCCCACGGGTTCGCCAAGTGCGACCCGGGCTGCGGCGCCGCGCTGCACTGGCACGAGACCGAGGAGGTCTTCATGCCGCTCGACGGCCGGTGGTCCATCTACTGGCGCGACGGCGAGGAGGAGCACGAGGTGTTCCTCGAAGCCGGCGACACGGTCTCGGTCCCCATCGGTATTTACCGGGGTTTCAAGAACGTCTCGGACAAGCCGGCGACGCTGCACTTCATCGTCGGCGGCCCCGACACCGGCAAGGTCCACTGGCACCCCTCGGTCATCGAGGCGGCCCGCGCGACCGGCCTGGCGGTCGACGACAACGGGCTTTTGGTGGAGCTCGACTGACGATGGGCGATATGCGGGACCTCGGTGCCTTTGACTATGTGATCGTCGGCGCCGGTTCGGCCGGCTGCGTGCTGGCCAACCGGCTCTCCGCCGATCCGGATGTTTCGGTGTTGCTGCTCGAGGCGGGCGGCAAGGACAACTACTTCTGGATCCACGTGCCCGTCGGCTACCTGTTCTGCATGAACAATCCGCGCACGGACTGGATGTTCAGCACCGAGGCCGAGGACGGGCTGAACGGGCGCGCGCTGGCCTATCCGCGCGGCAAGGTCCTGGGCGGCTGCTCCTCGATCAACGGCATGATCTACATGCGCGGCCAGTCGCGCGACTACGACCAGTGGCGCCAGCTCGGCAACACCGGCTGGGGCTGGGACGACGTGTTGCCCTACTTCATGAAGTCCGAGGACCAGGCCGCCGTGCCCGCCGACGACGTCCACGACACGGGCGGGGAATGGCGGGTCGAGACCCAGCGCCTGTCGTGGGAGGTGCTCGACGCCTTCCAGGACGCGGCGGAACAGGCCGGCATTCCGCGCACCAGCGACTTCAACCGGGGTGACAATCACGGCTGCGGCTATTTCCACGTCAACCAGTGCACCGGCCTTCGCTGGAGCACCTCGCGTGCCTTTCTCAAGCCCGCGCGCAACCGATCCAACCTGACGGTCCTGACCCATGCGGAGGTTGACCGTATCCTGTTCGACGGACGGCAAGTGACCGGACTGGCACTCCGCCACAAGGGCACGCCAGCGTCGGTGCGCGTGAACGGCGAACTCGTTCTCTCGGCCGGTTCCGTCGGCAGCCCGCATATCCTGGAACTGTCGGGTATCGGCAACCCCGAAATTCTCGGCGCCCACGGGATCGAGACGGTCCACGCGCTCGCCGGGGTCGGCGAGAACCTGCAGGACCATCTGCAGGTCCGGTGCGCCTATAAGGTCACGGGCGTCGAGACCCTGAACGAGCGCTCCAATCGGCTGCTCGGAAAGATGGGGATCGCACTCGAATACCTGTTCAAGCGGTCGGGGCCGATGTCCATGGCGCCGTCACAGCTGGGCGCCTTCGCAAAATCGGATCCGTCGCTCGAGTTCCCGAACCTGCAGTATCACGTGCAGCCACTGACGCTGGAGAAGTTCGGCGAGCCGCTACACCCCTTCCCGGCTTTCACCGCGAGCGTGTGCAACCTGCGCCCCGAAAGCCGCGGATCCGTGCATATCCGTAGCGGCACACCCGGCGACAAGCCGTCCATCCGGCCCAACTACCTCTCGACCGAGACCGACCGGCGCGTCGCGGCGGAATCGATCCGGCTGACGCGGCGGATCGTCGCCCAGCCCGCGATGGCCCGGTTCGCGCCCGAGGAGTTCAAGCCGGGCCCCGAAATCGACGGCGACGAGGCATTGGCGAAGGCCGCGGGCGACATCGCCACGACCATCTTCCACCCCGTCGGCACCGCGAAGATGGGCACCGACGAGCGCGCGGTCGTGGACGAAAGGCTGCGGGTCCACGGCATTGCCGGCCTGCGCGTGGTCGATGCCTCGGTGATGCCCACGATCACCAGCGGCAACACGAACTCGCCGGTGATCATGATCGCAGAGAAGGCGGCCGACATGATCCGGGAGGACCGGCGGGCCGCGCCGGGCCAGAAGGCAGCCTAGGCGATCACCGGCAGATCAGCGTCGACCATTCGTCGTGATGGATGCGGGCCTGCAGGAAGATTCCGGCACGTCGATATGCGGCGATCACCTGGGGTTCCTGCGTTCGCATCAGGCCCGACAGGATCACCGTGGCGCCGACCGCCCGGTGCGCGGCGATCGCGGGGGCGAGGCGCTCCAGAGGGCGCGCCAGGATGTTCGCGAGGACCAGACCGAACGGCCCGTGCCGACGCACCTCCACGGCCTCGAGACCGCGGCTCGCAAAGCTGCGCACGAACGCGCCGACACCGTTGACGCGGACATTCTCCTGCGCACGCGCCACCGCAACCGGATCGATATCGGACGCGATGACCTGGGTCCGCATGGCCTTCGCCGCCGCAATCGCAAGGATTCCGGTGCCGCAGCCGAGATCGAGGACCGGCGCGGCCGCGACGCCCGAACGGACCGCGCGGTCGAGCGCCTCCAGACATCCCCGGGTCGTGCCGTGATGGCCGGTCCCGAAGGCCGTGGCCGCATCGACGCGCACCGGGACGCTGCCCGCCGGCGGCGGCGTCATGTGGTCGGAATCGTGGATGTGAAACCGCCCCGCGCGCACCGGCGCGAAACTCGCCTGGTTTTCCGCGACCCAGTCCACATCCGGAAGCCAGACCACATGGACGGCGGGCGGCGGCACGTCCATTTGCTTTGCGGTCTCGGCCAGCGCCGCCGCGAGAACCGCCTCGTCGGGCGCGTCCGCGCCGTAGCCCGTGATCCGGGTCTCGCCGCTCTCCTCGACCGGGAACAGGCTGAGCGCGCCGACAAACGGATCGAGCGCGTCCGCGAAGGCGTCATGGGCCGCGGACGGCACGAAAAATTCGATCTTCCAGGCGGCGTCGCCGGCCACTAGACCGCGTCGGCGGGCACGACAAAACTGTCGAGCACCTTCTTGTCGCCAGCCTTCTCAAAAGCGATGGCGAGCTTGTTGGCATCGATCGCGGTGATGCGGCCATAACCGAACTTCTGGTGGAACACGCGCTCGCCGACGGCAAAGCCCTGGGGCGCGGCATGGATCAGCGTCGATTCCATGTCCCGCTTCGGCGCACGCGCCAGACCGCCGCCATACCCGAGCGCCCGGCCATGGGAGAAATCGCCGTCCCCCGCGCCGCCGCCGGCATACAGGCCGGGTTCGCTGTCCACATCGACGAACTCCGGCGGCAGTTCATCGACGAACCGCGACGGGATCGCGGACTGCCACTGGCCGTGGACCCGCCGGTTCGCGGCGAACAGGACGGTCGCGTCCCGCTTCGCCCGGGTCAGGCCGACATAGGCGAGCCGCCGCTCCTCCTCGAGGCCCGCGAGGCCGTTCTCGTCCATGTTCCGCTGGTGCGGGAACAGCCCCTCCTCCCAGCCCGGGAGAAAGACGGTGTCGAACTCGAGACCCTTGGCCGAATGGAGCGTCATGATGTTCACGAGATCGCTGCCCGCCGCCTCGGTGTTCTCCATCACCAGCGACACATGCTCCAGGAAGCCCGCGAGCGTGTCGAACTCCTCCATCGCCACGATCAGCTCCTTGAGATTCTCGAGCCGGCCCGGCGCCTCGGGCGCCTTGTCGTTCATCAGCATCTCGGTGTAGCCGCTCTCGTCGAGGACCATCTCCGCGAGCTCCGGATGGGGCAGCCCGTCCCGGCCGTCACCCGACAGCGCCCGCCAGCGTTCGAAGTCCGCGATCAGGTTGCCCAGCGAACTGCGGATGTTCGGCCGGAGCTCGTCCGTGGTGACGAGTTCCGCCGCGGCGCGATAGAGCGTGGAGCCGGTCGCGCGCGCGGCGACGTGGAGCGCCTGCACCGTTGCGTCGCCGATGCCGCGCTTGGGCCGGTTGACGATGCGCTCGAATGCCAGGTCGTCGTCCGGCTGGTGGATCACACGCAGGTAGGCCAGCGCGTCGCGCAGCTCGAGGCGTTCGTAGAAACGCGGGCCACCCACCACCCGATACGGCAGGCCGAGCGTCAGGAACCGCTCCTCGAATTCCCGGGTCTGGAAACCGGCGCGGACGAGGATCGCGATCTCGTTGAGCGGGATCGGCTGCCCGTCGCGGCCGTGTCGCTGGATGTCCTCGATGCGATCGGAGACGGTCCGCGCCTCCTCCTCGCCGTCCCACACGCCGCGGACCCGCACCTTCTCGCCGCCGTTCGCCTCGGTCCAGAGCGTCTTACCCAGCCGGCCCTCGTTGCGCGCGATCAAGCCCGATGCCGCCCCGAGGATGGGGCCGGTCGAGCGGTAGTTCTGCTCGAGGCGAACGATCTTGGCGCCAGGGAAATCCTCCTCGAAGCGCAGGATGTTGCCCACCTCGGCGCCGCGCCAGGCATAGATCGACTGATCGTCGTCGCCCACGCAGGCGATGTTCTGATGCTTCTGGGCCAGCAGGCGCAGCCACAGATACTGCGCCACGTTCGTATCCTGGTACTCGTCCACCAGGATGTACTGGAAACGGTCCTGGTACTCGGCCAGCACCTCGGGATGCTCGCTGAAGAAGGTCAGGTTGTGCAGCAGGAGATCGCCGAAATCCGCTGCGTTGAGGGTCTTCAGCCGCTCCTGGTAGTCGCGGTAGAGATCGATCAGCCGACCGCCGGCGAGGTCGCCCACATCGGCAGCCGAGACCTTGTCCGGCGTGAGTGCCCGGTCCTTCCAGCGCTGGATCACGCCCATCAGCACGCGCGCGGGCCAGCGCTTCTCGTCAATATTCTCCGCCTCGAGCAGTTGTTTGAGCAAACGCACCTGGTCGTCTGCGTCGAGGATCGTGAAATTGTCCCGCAGCCCGACCAGCTCCGCATGGCGGCGCACGATCCGCGCGCCCAGCGCGTGAAAAGTCCCGAGCCAGATGGCCTCCGCCGGCCCGCCGACGAGCCCCGCAACACGCTCGCGCATCTCGCGGGCCGCCTTGTTGGTGAAGGTCACCGCGAGCACCTGGTAGGGACGCGCATGGCCCATGCGCAGCAGATGCGCCAGGCGGGTCGTCAGGACTCGCGTCTTGCCGGTGCCAGCGCCGGCCAGCACCAGCACAGGCCCTTCGAGCGTCTCGACAGCCTCGCGCTGGGGGCCGTTGAGCTGGCTCAGATAGGGCGCTGGGGGCGCTTCCGCGACCGCGGAAGAAGTCCCGGAAAACAGGGCGTTCTGCGGTTCCTCGATGTGAAACGGGTCAGACATGGAAACTGCAGTTTATATCACGCGCAAACGATGAGTCGTGCCGTCGGTACGCCGGTTGAATTTCTTGCGATCCGCCTTCCGCCGGCTGATTTCGGTGCTAACATTCCTGCCATCCCCCAACGTCGAGAGGCATTCGACACATGAAGCTCGCAGCCAGGTCGCTCGCTTTTGTTGCCATCGCCGTGTTCGGGTTCGTCGCGACACCGTACGCCAACGCGCAAGATCGCGGCGCAACGC
>JAYPRP010000059.1:0-16699 GCA_038132575.1 Rhodospirillaceae bacterium | reverse complement strand
ATTGGTGCAAATCTCAGGTTATTTCTTACTTTGGGTCGCGGGATTCGCGCCCGAATCACATGGTTGGCGCGCATTTTTCTTGAGTCAATTATGAGCTTGTAGATACAAGTGCATGACAAGGATAGAATTTTATTGCTCCTGAGTTTCCGGGAGCGGCAAACAAGCGCCTGGCATGCACAACGACGTACTCGACACACTCACGGATTATCCGTTCGACCGGCTGCGGGCGCTGCTCGGCGACAGCATGCCGCCGGAAGGTCGCGTGCCGATCCACATGCAGATCGGCGAGCCTAAACACGCCGCGCCCGACTTCATCGCGCCGCTCCTCACGAAAGACATGTCGGAGTGGGGACGTTACCCGCCGCCCAACGGGCCCGACGATCTGCGCGCCGCCATCGGCGACTGGCTAACCGCGCGCTACGACCTAGACCCGGGCATGGTCGATCCGGCGCGTCATATCGCCATCGTATCGGGCACCCGCGAAGCGCTGTTCATGGCCGCGCTGCTCGCGGTCCCCGGCAGCAAGAACGGTGCGCGGCCCTCCGTCCTCATGCCCAACCCCTTTTACCAAGTCTATGTCGGCGCCACGGCACTCGCCGGCGGCGAGGCCGTCTATCTGGCGGCCGGCCCCGAGACCGGATTCCAGCCCGACTTCACGGCCGTGCCGGAGGCTGACCTCGACCGCACCGCGCTTGCCTATCTGAATACGCCAGCGAACCCGCAGGGCTCAGTCGCCAGCCTCGAACGTCTGAAAGCCGCTGTGAGCCTGGCCCGCGAGCGGGACTTCGTACTTGCTGTTGACGAGTGCTACTCCGAGATATACACCGCCGAGAAACCGCCGGGCCTGTTAGACGCCTGCCGCGAACTGGGCGGCGACAGCCCCTTCGAAAACACCCTCGTGTTTCACAGCCTGAGCAAGCGCTCGAACGTGCCGGGCCTCAGGTCCGGCTTCGTCGCGGGCGATCCCGGCCTGATCCGCCGCCTTCTTAGGCTGCGCCAGTATGGCGGCGCTCAGGTGCCGCTGCCGGTGATGAACGCATCTGCCGCCCTGTGGCGTGACGAGGCCCATGTTGCGGCCAGCCGCGATCTCTACCGCCAGAAGTTCGACCTCGCGCTGGACATGCTCGATGGCGCGTTCGGCGCGACGCGGCCCGGCGGCGGCTTCTATCTCTGGCTCGATGTCGGCGACAGCGAGGCCGCGGCGAAAAAACTCTGGACCGAGGCAGGCCTGCGGGTGCTGCCGGGCGCCTATCTCGCCCGCGACAACACCGACGGGACTAACCCAGGCAAGGCCTATATCCGGCTTGCGCTTGTCCACGATCTCGATACGACCCGGGAGGCAATGACCCGCCTCCTCTCGACGCTGGCGACCCAGGCGGCCTGACGGCGGCGAGCGCGAAACCACGAGCAACCCAGGAAAAGGGACAGGAATCATGGTGGCAAAAGCACAATCGGGACGTGGATTCACCCGCAGAATCGCGGCGAAACTGGCATTTCTGCCCGACCCGGTGCGGCTGTTCATGAGGCACCGCGCCTTCGAGCTCGCCGGCGGAGTGCTGATCGCCGCCGCCGCCGCGCTCGCACTCGCGCTCGCCAGCTACAACAGCCTCGATGTCTCTCTGAACAACGCCAGCGGGCAGGCGCCCGCGAACCTGCTCGGCCCGGCCGGCGCCACCATCGCCGACCTCGCCCTCCAGTCCTTCGGCATCGTCGCCGTCCTGCCCGTGCTGGCGCTCCTCGCCTGGGGCACCCGGCTCATCCGCCACACGGGCGTCGCGCGCTTTGGTTGGCGGGTCCTCGGCCTGCTGCTCGCAGTCTGCGCCCTTGCATTCGCCCTGCACGCCGCTCCGGCCATCCCCGGCTGGCCCATCCGCGCCGGGCTCGGCGGCACCTTTGGCGATCTCGCCTTCCCGCCCGCCGCAACCTGGCTCGGCGACTTCGGCATCCCCGCCGTCGCAATTGCCATCACCGGCGGCGCCGTCGCACTCCTGCTTCTGTTTCCCGCGCTCGGACTGAGCCGCGCAGAGTGGCGCCGCCTCGGAGCCGGCACCGCCCGCGGTCTCAGCTCGGGCCTGCGCGGCGCGCGCGTCGGCGCGGGCTGGTCCGCACGTCACGGTGCCGGCGCCGCCCGGCGGGGCGCAGACGGCGTGAAATCCTTCATCGCTGAGCGCGGCACCGGCCGACAGGAACCGCAGCTCGTGCCGGGTGCCGCTCCCACGCCCGCACCGAAAGAGGTCACCAACGAAGCCGAGACGGACGAGGACACGTCGCCCAAGGGTACGAAACGCGTTGCCCCGCGAGCGCCGAAACCGAAACCCGGAAAGCGCGCCGAGGCCGCGCGGCAACGCACGCTCGACCTGCCAACCCCCGGCGGCGAGTACGGGTTCCCGCCCCTCGACCTGCTCGAGGAGCCCGACGAGGCCGCCCGCGCGGCGGGCCGCGCCAAGGACGACTCCCTAGAGGCCAACGCCCGAATGCTCGAATCCGTGCTCCAGGACTTCGGCGTCCATGGCGAGATCACCCAGGTCCGCCCGGGCCCGGTCGTCACCCTCTACGAACTCGAGCCCGCGCCGGGCACCAAGACCAGCCGGGTGATCGGGCTGGCCGACGACATCGCGCGCTCCATGAGTGCCGTATCGGTACGCATCGCCGTGGTGCCGGGTCAGAACGTCATCGGCATCGAGCTGCCCAACGTGTCGCGCGAGATGGTCTATCTGCGCGAGTTGCTCGCCTCCCAGCCCTTCGAGAAGCATGGCGGCGATCTCTCGGTCGCGCTCGGCAAGGACATCGGCGGCGATCCGGTCACGGTCGATCTCGCCCGCATGCCCCATCTCCTGATCGCCGGCACCACCGGCTCGGGCAAGTCGGTCGGCGTCAACTCGATGATCGCCTCGCTACTCTACCGCCTGCGTCCTGAGCAGTGCCGATTCATCATGATCGACCCCAAGATGCTCGAACTGTCGGTTTATGACGGCATCCCGCACCTGATGGCGCCGGTCGTCACCGACCCCAAGAAGGCCGTCGTGGCGCTCAAGTGGGTCGTGCGCGAGATGGAGACCCGTTACCGCTCTATGTCGAAGCTCGGCGTGCGCAACGTCGCCGGCTACAACCAGCGCATCGAGCAGGCCCGCAAGAAGGGCGAGATTCTATCCCGCAAGGTCCAGACCGGCTTCGACGAGGAGACCGGCAAGCCGGTCTTTGAGGAAGAACCTCTCGACATGTCCCCGCTGCCCTTCATCGTCGTCGTCGTGGACGAGATGGCCGACCTGATGCTGGTCGCAGGCAAGGAAGTCGAGGCGGCGATCCAGCGGCTCGCCCAGATGGCGCGAGCGGCGGGCATCCACCTGATCCTCGCGACCCAGCGCCCCTCGGTCGACGTCATCACCGGCACGATCAAGGCGAACCTGCCGACCCGGATATCCTTCCAGGTCACCACCAAGATCGACAGCCGCACGATCCTCGGCGAGCAGGGCGCGGAACAGCTCCTCGGCCAGGGCGACATGCTCTACATGGCCGGCGGCGGACGGATTACCCGCGTCCACGGCCCCTTCCTCGCCGACAACGAGGTCGAGGATCTGGTGGCCTTCCTCAAGTCCCAGGGCGAACCCGAATACATCGACGCCGTCACGGAAGACGAGGGCGCGACCGACGGCATCCCCGGCTTCGAGCCGAGCGACGGCGGAGAGGCGAACGGCAACGACCTCTACGACCAGGCCGTCGCGCTGGTCGCCCGCGAGCAGAAGGCATCCACCAGCTTCATCCAGCGTCACCTGAGGATAGGCTACAACCGGGCCGCCAACCTGATCGAGCAGATGGAGAAGGAAGGCGTGGTCAGCCAGGCCAACCATGTCGGCAAGCGCGAGGTTCTGGTCGGCGACCACAGCGGGTAGGCCGGCGCCCCGCGTCTCGCGGCGCACCACAAAATCGCCACTCGCCGTGTCGGCTCCGGACCCCTATTCTGCGCGCCATGTCGTACCTGAAAAGCCGATTCGCGGCCGCCCTGCTCGCAACGCTTCTGTCGCTCCTACCGGCCGGCGCGGCGGCCGACGCCGTTCCCGCCGAACTCAGCGAGGCCGATCGCGCCGATCTCGCGCGGATCGAGGCCTATCTGAACCATCTTACAACTATGGAGAGCCGGTTCCTGCAGTTCTCGCCCGACGGCGTGGCAGAGGGCCGGATCATGCTCGACCGGCCGGGACGGCTGCGGATCGAGTATGCGCCGCCGGTGCCAGTGCTGATGGTCGCGAGCAGTCTGCTGCTCATGTATCACGACACCGAGCTCAAGCAGACAACCTTCCTGCCTGTCAGCGAGACCCCGGCTGCACTCCTGATCGACGAGGAGATCAGGCTCTCGGGCGACGTCACGGTCACCGAGTTTGAACGCACGCCAAAGGCGTTCCGGATTACCCTGGTCGAGACCGACGCGCCGGACACCGGCTCGGTCACCCTGATGTTCGAGGACGCGCCGCTGCGACTGGCCAAGTGGCGGGTGATCGATGCCCAGGGCACGGCGATCGACGTGGCGCTGCTCGAACCGCGTTTCGGCGTCGCGTTCGAGAATGCCGGTGAACTCTTCTCCACGGTCGACCCGAACAACGATATCCAATAGATTTCGGGCGTCCTTCAACCGCCCCCAAACCCCAACACCGCAGACCCCATGGCCAGTCCCGAAACCATCCGCCCCCTGATCGGCGTCAACGCCGACGTGCGCGACAACCAGGGCATGGATTTCATCTCCATGGGACTGAAATACGTCACCGCCGTCATCGAGGGCGCCGGAGGCATTCCCGTCATGATCCCGTCGCTGGGCGATGCCTCCTCGGGCGGGCTGATGCACCTGGACGAGCTGATCGGCCGGCTCGACGGGCTGGTGCTCACCGGCGGGCGCTCCAATGTGGAGCCGCACAATTATGGCGGTGCGCCGTTCCGGCCGGAAACGTTGCGCGACCCGCTGCGCGACGCAACCACCCTGCCGCTGGCCCGCAAGGCCGTCGAGACCGCGCTGCCGATCTTTGGTATCTGCCGCGGAATCCAGGAGATCAATGTCGCACTCGGCGGCTCGCTCCACCCCTATCTGTGGGAGCTCGACGGCGTTGACGACCATCGCATGCCCCAGACCGACCTGATGTCCAACCGCTTCGCGCCCCGCCACCCCGTCACCCTCACCCCCGACGGGATGTTCGCCCGGCTCGCGCGCAATGCCGGTATCGCGGACGACGTGGTCGTCGTAAACTCGCTGCACGGCCAGGCCATCGACCGAATCGCCGGGGGGCTTCAGGTCGAGGCGATGAGCCACGATGGCGTGATTGAGGGCGTCTCCATGCCCGGCGCCGCCGGCTTCGTCGCCGCGGTGCAATGGCACGCCGAGTACAAGGTCGAGCGCCACGCCTTTAACCGAACGCTCTTCGAGGCCTTCGGTCACGCGGCCCGGCGCCGCGCGGCGGCCCGCGCCGGCGTGCCCGCCGGGATCGATGTGACCTGACACACTGGATCGTCAGTTTTTCCCGTCCAGCCCCGTGACAATCGGGGGCCGGCGCGCCTAAATAGGCGCCGTAAACAAACCACCCGCACAACAGCCCCGAAAGCGAGAACAGGGATGGATTACGTCATTCCCGCGCCGGAACCCGTCTCCGTCGCCGTCGTCGGCCAGTCGGCCCGTTTCCCGGTCCGCCGCATCTACTGCGTCGGCCGCAACTATGTTGCCCACATCCGCGAGATGGGCGGCGACGAACGCGACCCGCCCTTCTATTTCTGCAAGCCCGCCGACGCGATCGTTCCCACCGGCGGCACGATCGACTACCCGCCCCAGACCGAGAACTTCCACTACGAGATGGAGCTGGTCGCGGCGATCGGGAAGGGCGGCGCAAACATTAGCGAGGAAGACGCGCTCGACCATGTCTATGGTTACGCCTCCGGGCTTGACATGACCCGGCGCGACGTCCAGATCGCGCATCGCGAGAAGGGTCGCCCCTGGGACATGGGCAAGGGCTTCGACCAGTCGGCGCCGTGCGGTGATATCCACCCGGTGGCCGATGTCGGCCACTTCCCGAAGGGCAACATCTGGCTCAAGGTCAACGGCGAGACCAGGCAGGATTCCAATCTCGAGTTGATGATCTGGAACCTGCAGGAGACGATCGCTAACCTCTCCGGCCTCGTCACCCTTGCGCCCGGCGACCTGATCTACACCGGCACCCCCGACGGCGTCGGCCCGGTGGTCTCCGGCGACAAGATGCACGGTCATATCGATGGCCTGAGCGACATCGAGATCACGGTTCGCTAGCGCGCGCCCGAGGAGGCCGCACCGGCGACCGCGTCGCCGGTCATAGGAGAAGCCTGATGCGAATCGCCACTTGGAATATCAACTCGGTGCGCATGCGCGCCGGGCTGCTGGCCCGCCTCGACGCGCTCGCGGCGCCCGATGTGGTGTGCCTGCAGGAAACCAAGGTGGTCGACGAGCTCTTCCCCCACGACGAGGTCGCGGCGCTCTACCCGTATCGCCATGTGCGCGGGATGAAGGCCTATAACGGCGTTGCGATCCTATCGAAGCTGCCCTTCAAGGCGACGGGCGGCCGGGACTGGTGCGGGCGGGAGGACGCTCGGCACATCACCGCCACCTTCGCGGGCGGGATCGAGGTTCACAACTTCTACGTCCCCGCCGGCGGCGATGTCCCGGACCCAAAGAAGAACGACAAGTTCGCCCACAAGCTTGACTTTCTCGCCGAGATGGAGGGCTGGCTCGGCGAGATCGCGACGCCGCGCGCGAAGCGGGTTCTCGTCGGCGACCTCAACATCGCGCCGCTCGAGGCCGACGTCTGGTCCCACAAGCAGCTCCTCGACGTGGTCAGCCACACGCCGGTCGAGATCGAGGCGCTGGACAGCGTCCGTAACGCGCACAAATGGGTGGACGCGGTACGCCACTTCGCCGGCGACGACGAACAGCTCTTCAGCTGGTGGAGCTACCGGGCGAAGGACTGGCGCACGTCCAATCGCGGCCGCCGTCTCGACCACGTCTGGGTGACGCCGGCGCTCAAGTCGAAGCTCAAGTCCTACGAGATTCTGCCCGACGCGCGGGACTGGCCGAAATGCTCGGACCATGTTCCCGTCGTGGTCGAGATCGACGCCTAGCCAATCCGTTGGTCGTCACTCCCGCGAAGGCGAGAGTCCATTAGCACCGAGCCCCGCAAGGGCAACTGCCCGAGATCATGGATGCCTGCCTGCGCGGGCATGACGAGGAGCTGGTTATCCCGCAGCCCGGTACATGAAGTAGCGCTCCGCGGGCACCCCGTCAGGCAGGGGCGTCAGCGCAGAGGCCAGCGGCGCGTCCTTGGCCGTGCCGGTCCCGAGATCGGAATGCACCAGCGCCACGCCGCCGCCATCGGCGCGCGAGCCCTCTCGTCGCTGACCGATGTGCCCTGGCGGGTGCTGGTCGGCCACAACCTCCCCGAGACCGATTTCGCGGCCTACCGGGACGGCGCACCCAACGGGGTGACGGTCGAGCGCGCGCGGCCGGATTTCCCCGCGCTACTCGCCAATTGCCGGGGGTCGATTTACCAGGGCGGCTACAACACGGTGATGGAGACCCTCGCCGTGCGGACCCCGGCGGTCTGCATTCCCTACGCCGGCGGGCTCGAAAGCGAGCAGACCCTGCGCTGCCGGCTACTGGCCGACCGCGGCGCCCTTGAAATCATCGGGCCCGACAACGTCAACGCGCCCGCCGTCGCGGCGGTGGTTGACCGCGCCGTCGCAAGTGCGGGCCCGGAAGGCCGCGCGCCGGCTTCCGGTCGCGATCAGGCGGGCGCGACGAGCAGCGCGCAAATTCTGCGGGAAATGCTCGAAACCGCCCCGATTTTCTCCGCAATCCGGGTTACTCCGGCGGGCCTAACCGTCTAGTCTTGAATCAGGGAGAAAGTCCGGTTGGGGGGTCCGGGCCGCATAGGGAGTGCTTTCAAACCCATGGCCTTGGAGATGCCCGACGACGCGTGGGATGCTCTCGCGTGCGAGCTCGACGCGTGGGTGGCGGCGGGAAAAACCGCCACCTTCTGGTGGCGCGACGACGATGCATCCCGCGCCGCGCCCGCCCTCGACCGGCTGCTCGCGCTACGCGACGACCTCGACATTCCCCTCGCGCTGGCGGTCATCCCCGCACACGCGGACGTAAGTCTGCGGAACCGTCTGGCAGACGAACCTGCCGTCGCGGTGCTGCAGCACGGCTACTCCCACAAGGACTTCGCAGGCGGCGAGGGCTGCAAGATCGAGCTCGACGACAGCCGCCCGGCCGAATACGTCGTCGCGGACCTGGCGATGGGCGGACAGGCGCTAGAGAAATTCGCGAACCGGCTCCCGGTCTTGGTGCCGCCATGGAATAGAATCGCACCCCACCTTGTTCCCTTCCTGCCGGAGGTCGGCATTCGGGGGTTGAGTACAATCGGCGCGCGGATACGCAAGGATCCCATCCGGGGGTTGCTTCAGAACAACGTTCATCTCGACGTGATCGACTGGCGGGGAAAACGCTCCGGACAGGCGCGCGGGTTTCTCGGTGTCGGGAATATCATCGCTGATGCCGTTGCGCACCTTTCGGCCCGGCGGACTGGTGCGGCAGATGCGGACGAGGCGACGGGGCTGATGACCCATCACGCGGACATGGACCTGGAGATGTTCGAGTTCGCGGCAGAATTTGTGAGCCGCACCCAGCGCCACCCGGCGGTAGTCTGGCAGCCCGCGAACGAGGTATTTTCGAGCCCATGAGCCAGCATCGCCATCCCCGAAATGATCCTTGGTGAGACGGCGTTCAACTTCCTCGGGCTCGGCCCGCGCCCGCCAGTTGCCAGCTGCGCATGCTCCTTAACGAGGCCCAGAACATCCAGGTGATGATGCTCTACCTGTGGCTGATGGCGCCGATGATCCCGGTGATCCTGACGATCCTCACCTTCAACTTCCTCGGCGAAGGACTCCACGACGCCGCGGACCCCCACAAATAGGGATCGGGAAAAACCCCCGCATAAACAGGGACACCTAGAAGGTAAGTGTCAGCCCCTCGCGGGCGACCACCGTCTTCTCGAACCGGTCCTTCGCCGCGCGCTCGATCTGCGCCATGGCCGCATCGTCGTGGGACGGGTCGTGGTGGAACGGAACATAGGTGCCCACCTTGGCGATCTCCGCCAGCGCCGCACCTTCCTGCCAGGTCGAGTGGCCCCAGCCCTCATGAGCAGGATACTCGTCCTCGGTGTAGGTGGTGTCGTAGATGAACAGGTCCACCCCGTCGATCAGCGCGAGAATCGCGTCATCACGGGTGCCGGCGACGTGCTCGGTGTCGGTCACGTAGGCGACGGCCTTCCCGTCCCGCTCGATCCGGTAGCCGGTGGCGCCGCCCGGGTGATTCAGCGGCGCGGTCTTCACGTGCGCGCCGCAGGACAGTTCGAAGCGGTCACCGGCCTTGAAATCCTCGACCGACTTCGCCGCCACCAGCACGTCCATCGGAATCGGGAACAGCGGGTCGGACATCATCATGCACAGGACGTCCTGAAGTTTCCGATCGTCGGGTAGGTGCCCGGCCCAAAGGCGCAGGCTCGAGTCCGGGCAGTAGGCGGGCCCAAAGAAGGGCAGGCCGGCCAGGTGGTCGAGATGGGTGTGGCTCAGGAGGATGTCGGCATCAACCCCGCTGCCTGATGCGGCGAGCGCGTTGCCGAGCGGGCGGATGCCCGTGCCGGCGTCGAGGATGATGTGGCCCGTTTTTCCGCCCGGCCCGGCGCCGTAGGTGATCTCGACGCAGGAGGTGTTGCCGCCGAATTCGGTCGTCGCCGGACCCGGACAGGAAATGGACCCGCGCACCCCCCAGAAAGTGACCTTGATCCCCGCGGCCATGCTAGGTGGTTCCGGCCTTGTGATGGGCCAGGCGCGGTCCCGCGCAACGGGGCACGAGATATGTCAAACCAGAATACATCGACGTGAGGATGCACTATTTCAGACGGGTCCGGTAATACCGGAGTGATATAACGTCCAGGGATATCGTTTCTCTTATGTGACCGTGAGCGGGACGACATCATCCCGCCCCCTCATCCCCGAGCCATTCATGTCCAACCCCGCCACCCAGACCGCCGAGACCAACTGGACGGGCGTCGCCTACGGCATCGTGCTGGGCTTCGTCGCCGCCTACTTTCAGTTCAAGGTGCCGCCGGTCCTGCCGGTCATGTTCGACCTCTACGCCTACAACACGATCGTCGCGGGCGGCTTCATGTCGATCTTCGCCGTCGCCGGCATGCTGATCAGCGTGTGGGTCGGCCGCGCCATCCGGCGCGACGGCGCACAACGCTACCTGATGGCGGCCCTCGTGCTGATGCTCGGCGGAACCGCAATGGGCCTGACGTTTCCGGAATCCGGCACGGTGATGCTGACCTCCCGGCTGATCGAAGGGTTCGGCGCGGCCGTGCTCGCGGTCTGCATGCCGGCCTTCGCCAACATGAGCGCCGGGTCGGGTCACCTGCCCATCGTCATCGCCGCCCAGGCGACGTGGATCCCCGTCGGCCAGCTCGTCGCGAACCTCGTCGCCCAGCCGGCCGTCGCCCAAAGTTTCTGGCAGCCGGTCTGGTGGTTCGGCGCCGCGGCGACCATCGCCGTCGCGCTTTGGACTCTCTGGATCGCGCGGCGCGGCTCGGTGCCCGGCGTCGCCCATACGCGTACGGTGCAGAAAAGCCAAGAATATGGGGAAAAATACGCATCAATCGCCGCGGACGACCCGCTGAAACCGCGCGAGATCCGCGCACTCTGGGTCGCCGCCGTCCTGTTCTTTCTCTGGCAGGCCCAGTTCATGGGCTACTTTACCTGGCTGCCGGTTTACCTGGTGGACGCTCGGGCGTTCTCCGCCGACGGCGCGGTGCTCATAAACCAGATTCCCGTGGTCGTTCTGCTTGTCTTCTCGCTTTTGGGCGGGATGATCCTCAAGACCGGCGTCGGCGTGATCAAGCTTTTGACCTTCGCGCTCGCGCTGCAGGGCGTCGGCTGGGCGATGATACCCTTTTCCGGCTCTTCCGGCGTCGGTCTCGCGTGCCTCGTCGTCTGGGGTATCGCCGCCGGGCTTACGCCGACATCACTTTGGGCCCTGCCGTCCACCCTCGTCGGCGGGCACCGGGCCGGCACCGATGCCTTCTCGGTGGTGCTGACCGGCCGCTATCTCGGCATCCTTGCCGGGCCGCTCATCGCCGCGGGCGTGTTCGAGTGGACGGGCGACTGGATCACCGTCGCCTGGACCTTCGTGGCGATCGCTGGGGCAACCATCGTCGGCACCCTCTATCTGGGCGTACGCATACGCGCGCTGCAGGCTCAGAAAACCGGGGCCTGAAGCACGTACCTGATGCTGAGTTTGTCGAAGTATGAGGCGCGTCCTCGCCCTTAGACAAGTTCAGTCTGAGGACAGCGGATGCGAGTTTCGAACCAACTAGGAAACAAGCCGGTAGCCGCCGGGTTCGGTCACGAGCAAGCGCGCGTTCGACGGGTCGGCCTCGATCTTCTGGCGCAGCCGATACACATGGGTCTCGAGCGTGTGGGTAGTGACCCCGGCGTTGTAGCCCCAAACCTCGCCCAGGAGCGTGTCGCGGCTCACCACCTTGTCTCCGGCGCGGCACAGGTACTTGAGGATCGCCGCCTCCTTCTCGGTCAGCCGCACCTTCTTCTCGTCGGTGTCCACCAGGATTTTCTGGGCCGGCTGGAAAGAGTAGGGGCCGATCGTGAAGACCGCGTCCTCGCTTTGTTCGTGCTGGCGAAGCTGGGCGCGCAGGCGCGCGAGCAGCACGTTGAGCCGGAAGGGCTTGGTGATGAAGTCGTTGGCGCCCGCGTCGAGACCGAGAATCTGGTCGGCGTCGGTGCCTTGGCCGGTCAGCATGATTATCGGGGACCTTACGCCGTTCCGGCGCATCAGCCGGCAGACCTCGCGCCCGTCCATGTCGGGCAGGCCCACATCGAGCAGGATCCCGTCGAAATACTCGTCCTTGGTCACCTCCAGCGCGTCGGCCGCGCTAGACGCCTGCGTGGTCGCGAATTCCTCGTGCAGGCGGAGCTGTTCGGACAAGGAATCGCAAAGCGCTTCGTCGTCGTCGATGAGGAGAATCTTCTTGCCGGTTCCGGGCTTGGTTTCCGCCGGGTTGGTCATCGCAAGCCCCGCCGTCGTTATGCACTCACCTGGACGCCGCGCCAGAACGCGACATGGTCGCGAATATTGGCCGCGGCCTCCTTGGGCTCCGGATAATACCACGCCGCATCCGCGTTGACCGCGCCGTCCACCTCGACCGTGAAGTACTTCGCGGTGCCCTTCCAGGGGCAGCCTGTGGTCGTCTCGCTTTCGGCGAAGAATTCGCGGTTGAGTGATGCGAGCGGGAAATAGATGTTCCCCTCCACCATCTCGTAGGTGTCGCTCTCGGCGATGACGACGTTGTTCCAGACTGCTTCGCCATGTAGGGCCCCCTTCGGTTCCCTCAAGAGGTGGCGTCACGAAACGGCAATGCAAGGCGTGCACCCGGATTCCCGGCCCTCACGGGCGATCACATTCCAGCGAGCAAACCGGCGCGGACATGCGTCCGTATAACGAGACATGTGCGGCCCCCCGTATTGCCGGCCCCGTATTGCCGGAAGGGGGAGGTTGGCGCATATTCCGCCGCGAACCGGCCGGCACCAACAGACGAACCGATGCAGCAGCTCCCCAACACCCTCCAGCACGTCGAACGCGCGATCTCCGATCTG
This sequence comes from Rhodospirillaceae bacterium, assembly GCA_038132575.1. GTDB lineage: Bacteria > Pseudomonadota > Alphaproteobacteria > UBA6615 > UBA6615 > UBA8079. The sequence continues at coordinate 3,970 of JAYPRP010000059.1, read as the reverse complement.
CGCCGCGGCGCGACGATCGTCCTCGTCGGCGCGGACCAGGCGCTGCTGGTCCATCCGGCCGAGGGCGCGACAGCGGCTTGGCTCGGAAGGGTCGCCGGCCTCGCCAAGTCGAGCCCGTCCCTGCTACTCACCGGCCGACGCGCCCACATCCTGGGCCTCACCGAAAGTCCCGGCGGCGCTGTCCGGATGGCGCTCGGCACGGGCATCACCGCCGAGACCGTGCGCATGATGGCCGACCCGGCCGCGCCCCAGTCCGAAGAGAATGTGCCGGCCATCTCGATTGCCCAGATCGACCCGGCGACGCGCCCCGGCGCCAACGAGATCGGCGCGATCGAGCTCCTCAAGCTCGCCGGCCTCCTGCCCGCCGCCGTCGTCGCGGCGGTACCAGCCGAGCGGATGGAGTATCTCTCGGCCTGGGCCGAGGCGCAGGCCCTGCTCACCGTCGAGCTCGAGCACGTACGCAATTACCAGGAGATCGAGGCCCGGACCCTCGAGCGGGTCGGCGCGGCGCATGTGCCGCTGGACACCGAGGAGAATGTCGAGATCGTCGCCTTTCGGCCTAGCGACGGCGGACGCGAGCATCTCGCCATCGTCATCGGCGCCCCCGACCCGGCTACGCCCATGCTGGTGCGCCTGCACTCCGAGTGCTTCACCGGCGACCTTCTCGGAAGCCTGCGGTGCGACTGCGGCGACCAGCTGCGCGGCGCGATCGCGGAGATCGGTAAGGTGGGCGGCGGCATGGTCCTCTACCTCGCCCAGGAAGGCCGGGGCATCGGCCTCGTCAACAAGCTCCGCGCCTACACTCTGCAGGACCAGGGCCGCGACACCATCGACGCCAACGAGCAACTGGGCTTCGAGGCCGACGAGCGACTCTACCGCCCGGCCGCCGAGATGCTGCGCCAGCTCGGGGTCGGCACCGTGCGCCTCATGACCAACAACCCGGACAAGGTGGCCGCGCTCAAAGAGTGGGGAATCGACGTCACCGAGCGGGTCGAACACGCCTTTCCGTCGAACGAGCACAACGCGTTCTACCTCGCGACAAAGCGCGACCGGGCGGGTCATTTGTTCTAGCGGACCGGCAAGAACTGCCCGCGGCGCGGCGGACGCCAAGTACGAGGCCATGACCCAGGCACGGACGGATGCCCGGAACAACGAGGCGTCCCGGTAAGCGGGCCCGGCTTCCGCGCAGTGCCGCGCGCGCCTAGACTTCTCCCATGGACCTGATCGTAAGCCCCGAAAGCGGCCATCGCGGCACGCTGTCGTTCGGCGATGCACGCTGCGCCTGCGCGCTCGGGCGCGCGGGCGTCATCGCAGACAAGCGCGAGGGTGACGGCGGCACCCCCGCCGGGCGTTTCCCGCTGCGCGCGCTCCGCTACCGGGCGGACCGGCTTGGCGCCCCGGAGACCGGCCTCCCTGCCGCCCCGATCACCGAAAGCGACGGCTGGTGCGACGATCCGGCGGACCCGGCGCACTACAACCGGCCGGTCACCCTCCCCTATGCCGGCTCGGCGGAAAAAATGTGGCGCGACGACGCGCTCTACGACCTGGTGGTGGTTCTCGGCCACAACGACGACCCGCGGGTGCCAGGCGCGGGCAGCGCGATCTTCCTGCATTGCGCCAGCCCAAATCTCGGCCCGACCGAGGGTTGCGTCGCTCTGCCCCGCGAGACGCTGCTGGCGCTTCTCCCGCGGCTCACGCCGGAGACGATGATCGAAATCAGATGGGCATAACCCGCGCGCCGAAAACGCCGGTGCCCACCCGCACATGGGTCGCGCCGAGCTCCGCCGCCGCCTCATAGTCCGCCGACATACCGATGCTCAGGCCCTCGAGCCCGTTGCGTGCAGCGATCTCGCCCAGCAGTGCGAAGTGCGGCGGCGCCGGTTCGTCCGCTGGCGGGATGCACATCAGCCCCGCGACCGGCAGGCCCAGCGCTCGGCACCGGGCGATGAAGCCGTCGGCATCTGCCGGCGCAACGCCCGCCTTCTGGGGCTCCTCGCCGGTGTTCACCTGCACGAAGCAATCGAGCTGGCGGCCGGCCCGATCGAACTCGCGCGCGAGCCGTTCGGCGAGCTTCGGCCGGTCGAGGGTCTGGATAACGTCGAACAGGGCGACGGCGTCGCGCGCCTTGTTGGTCTGCAGCGGCCCGACAAGGTGCAGCTCGATATCTGGAAACGCCTCGCGTCGGGCCGCCCAGTGGGCTTCTGCCTCCTGCACCCGGTTCTCGCCGAAGACCCGGTGTCCGGCGGCGAGCGCAGCGGCAATCCGTTCGTCGGGCTGGGTCTTCGAGATGGCGACCAGTCGGACGGCATCGGCGTCCCGCCCGGCCCGGGCCGCGGCCGTTGCGATCCGTGCGCGAACCGCATCCAGCCGACCCGCGATGTCGTCTGATATTTCAGCCTCTGCGGACACCCCGCACCTCCGTCTCACGAACCCGATGTTCGCCGCACCAACATCGTACTATAAGGGGCTATGGCAAAACGAATCGACACATTCGCGGACCTGATCGCGCCCGTCGGCGAGGCGGAGTTCTTCGCGGAGTATCACGACCGCAAGCCGCTCCACATTCCCGCGCCGTCGCCGGACAAGCTCGACGACGTCATGACCTGGGACAAGCTCAGCACGATCCTCAACATGACCGCGGTCTGGAGCCCGGCGAACCTGAAGCTCTATCTCGACACCGAGGCGGTGCCGGTCGAGAAATACTGCCGCCAGGCCATCGACCGGAACAACCAGCCGACTATGCAGCCCGACGCGGAGAAGGTGAAAAGCTGGCTGCGCCGGGGCGCATCGATCGTCGCAAACGACATCGACACGATGACGCCAGGTCTGATCGCCACCGCAAATGCTCTGGAGGCACGGCTGGGCGCGAAGGTCCAGAGCAACCTCTATTGTTCGTGGGAGACCCACCAGGCGTTCCCGACCCACTTCGACACCCACGAGGTGTTCGCGCTGCATGTCGCGGGCGAGAAGGTCTGGCGCATCTTCGAGGGCCGGCTCGATAACCCGATCGCGAACGACGCCTTCAAGAATGTCGACGAGGGCTTCAACGCCGCACATCGCGGCGAGCTTCTGGAAGAGGTCACGCTGCGCCCGGGCGACGTACTCTATATCCCGCGCGGCCAGTATCACGATGCGCTCGCGTCGAGCGAGGGATGTATCCACCTGTCCTTCGGCGTGACTCATGTCATCGGCATCGACATCATGACGATGCTGTTCGAGCACGCGATCGCGGATCCGGCGATCCGCTCCAACATCCCGCTCAAGGGATCGGACCCGGCAGAACAGCGTGCGTGGGTCGAAGGCCTGGTTGACCGGGTCGCGGAGATCGGTAGGAGCGCCGCGTTCCACGCGGCGATCGGGCCCATGCACGAGGCCTTTCACTATCACCGGGGAGGTATCCACTTGCCCGGCGACGCGCTCGCGGAAAGCGATGACGACCGGTTCGAGGTCGCGGTGAAGAGCATCAAGGTCGTGCGCCAGAACGGCAAGGCGCTGCTTGAGAGCGCCAGGGGCCAGGTGCCGATCCCGGGCGATATCGTCGAACCGGTCTCCTGGATCGTCGATACCGGAAGCTTCTCCGGCAACGAATTCGCCAAGGCGTTTCCGGATCTGGATGCCGCCGCACGCGCCAAATTGATCCAGGATCTATCGTCGATGCGGGTGATCGCGCCGGCCTAGAACCCCTGGAATCCGGCTTACAGGCGCCGATTCATCAAGCGATTCCAGGCTCTTGGTACCCGATATGGTATGTCGGTAACCACTTAGCGCCCACGAATTGGACAATCCCAACGATTCAAGGTGCTTAGGGACTGTTGTCGAAATGCAACAATTGATGAAATTCGTTGCGGAATAATCACGGAATTCGTTGCAACCCCCGGAGTTCCAGAGTTTCATCCGTGCAAGGTTCCGCGAACCCAGTTTGGCGTCCACGAAAGCGCCAGGTATCTCGGAGCTGAATCTGGCCCTTAAC